>DHTR01000088.1:1538-11152 GCA_002408725.1 Pelotomaculum sp. UBA5255 | reverse complement strand
GGTATTGAAGAAATTATCATCGCCATCCCTTCAGCGTCCAGCAAGGATCTCCGGGAACTGGTCAACATCAGCCGCCATACGCCGGCCCGGCTGAAAATCACACCCAGCGTGTTCAATTATATCAGTGGGGCTATGAACTTGGGCCAGATCAGGAATGTGGAACTGGAGGACCTGCTGCACCGTGAGCCGGTCAGGGTTAATTTGGATGAAATAGCCGGGTATTTAAGCGGAAGGGTGGTACTGGTAACCGGCGCCGGTGGTTCGGTTGGTTCCGAACTCTGTACTCAGGTTGCTTCTTTCGGGCCGCGTTTGCTTGTACTTTTGGGCCGCGGTGAAAATAGTGTCTACGAAATGAACCTTGCCCTCGAAAATCGTTACCCCGGAGTCTGTCGGGAGATTGAAATCGCCGATGTGAGGGACCGGGACAGAGTTGAGCGCATTTTTTCACACTATCGACCGGAAGTCGTATTCCACGCTGCTGCACATAAGCACGTACCGCTGATGGAAAAATTCCCCCAAGAAGCCTTCGTCAACAACGTAATCGGAACACTGAACGTGGCGCGGGCGGCGGACTGTGTTCAAACAAAAGTATTTATCTTGATTTCTACCGATAAGGCCGTCAACCCAAAAAGTATTATGGGCGCAACGAAAAAAGCGGCAGAAATGATTATCCAGGAAATTAACCAGAATTCTAGCACAGTATACGCCGCAGTTCGATTTGGGAACGTGCTTGGCAGCAGAGGGAGTGTCGTACCCCTTTTTAAAAAACAGATTGCCCGGGGCGGGCCGGTCACGGTGACAGATCCGAACATGGTCAGGTACTTCATGACGGTATCTGAAGCTGTACAACTGGTCATTCAAGCGGGCGCGATGGCCAAAGGGGGTGAAATATTCCTTTTGGATATGGGCGAGCCTGTCAAGATCGCAGACCTGGCTCGGGATTTGATTAAATTGTCGGGATTTCAGCCCGACCTCGACATTCCCATCATTTTTACCGGGACCAGACCCGGAGAGAAACTCTTTGAAGAACTATTTACGGGAGGTGAGCGGGTCGGCAAAACCGTCCACGAAAGGATCCTTGTAACCCAATCAGAGGAGGAGCATTCGACCATTATTAATGAAATCATTATGAATGGTCACTTACCCGGCTGCCAATTTAATGAGGATGAAGCGCTGAAGTTGCTTCGGAAGCTGATACCCGGTTTTGGCCGTTCAAATGGCCCAACCTTAGTGGAGGGAAAATAAATAATGTTGCCTGGCAGTCCCATGCAGGATCTAAAAAAGAAGATTGAGTCCCGTCAAGCAAATGTTGTTGTAATAGGATTGGGTTACGTCGGTTTGCCCCTGGCCGTTGAAAAAGGAAATGTGGGTTTTCATGTTACAGGTATAGAAAAAAGCGAAGAGCGCGTCAATCTGGTCAACTCAGGTAAAAGTTACATCCCTGATGTTGAAGAGGAAGAACTGCGGAAGCTGGTTGAGCAGGGCAGGCTCTCGGCAACTTATAGTTTTGACTGTCTTGACGGCGCCGACGTCATGATTATTTGCGTTCCAACTCCACTTACAATTACCCGCGACCCCGATATTTCTCAGATCGTTGCCGTTATAAGTCAAATCGCCGACCACCTTCACAGGGGCCAGCTGTTAACACTGGAAAGCACCACTTATCCCGGCACCACCCAGGAGGTTATCCTGCCCCGCTTGCTGTCAAAAGGGTTCAAGGTTGGGGAGGATTTTTTCCTGGCTTATTCACCCGAGAGGGTCGATCCGGGAAACAAGCGGTTCAAGACCAAGAATATTTCAAAGGTTGTAGGTGGTGTAACACCCGCCTGTCTGGATGTGGCCTGCCATTTTTACGCCCAGGCCATAAAAGAGGTGGTGCCGGTGTCCTCACCGGCAGCTGCGGAAATGATCAAGGTTTTTGAGAATACTTACCGGGCCGTGAATATAGCCCTGGCTAATGAATTAATGTTTATCTGCGACCGCATGGGGTTGGATGTGTGGGAAATTGTGGACGCGGCAAGTACCAAGCCCTTTGGTTTTCAAACATTTTATCCCGGTCCGGGTGTGGGGGGACACTGCATCCCGGTCGACCCGTTTTATTTGACCTGGAAGGTCAGAGAATATGATTTTTATTCCAATTTAATTGAATTAGCCATCCAGATCAACATTAAGGCCTCCTATTTTGTTGCGGAGAAGGTAAGGTACGCTTTAGACCAAACTAAAAAAAGCATTTGCGATGCACGGGTGCTGGTTTTAGGAGCCGCCTATAAAAAGGATGTTAATGACAGCCGAGAATCACCCGCCGTCAAGATCATGTCGATCCTGGCCAGTGGAGGGGCGAAGGTTGTCTACCACGACCCTTATATTCCAACCGTTGAATTATCTCCGAACCATATCTTAAAAAGCGTTGACCTGACAGCAAAGGAAATTGCCCGGTCCGATTGTGTGGTTATCGCTACTGATCACAGTTGCTTTGACTATGAAATGATCCTCAGACATGCCCAAATACTGGTGGACACACGTAATGCCACCGGGAAAACCCCGGAAGGAAGGGCAAAGGTTATAAAAATTTAGCTTGGGGGGGAGGCCGGAAATGACGGAAGATACTGTCCGCCTGGTTGTAAAAGTTCTCCTGGACGCCTGAAGCTGCTATGAAGAACAGCTTAAGCTACCAGGCCTTACTGTTGACAATTGCCAAGACGATGGATGTATTCACCCTCCTCGTGCTCGGGATGATCTTATCCCGTGTACTTACGATGGAAGACTACGGAACCTACCGGCAGGTCTGGCTTTTGTATTACACCTTGATTCCCTTGTTTACCCTTGGGATTGCAACCAGTGTCAACTACTTCGTACCGAGGTTTGAGCTTGAACAGCAAAAAACATTTATTTTTCAGACCTATTTCGGGCTTTTTAGCCTGGGTTTTCTGTTTGCAATTTTTTTATACGCCGGGGCAGGCTTTTTTGGCTCCAAGTTTAATAACCCGGCCCTCACTCAGGTGATTAAAATATTTTCCCTGGTTCCGCTTTTGACCATGCCGACGTCGTACTATCACAACCTATACATCTGTATTAAAAAGGCGGTCTATGCAGCGGTCATGTTGACGTTGGCAACCCTGGCCAGGTTTGCCGTAATCTTAATTTCAATTTACGTACAGCCTTCCTTGGAAAATATTTTTAAAAGCCTGCTCTTGTATTATATCGCTGAATTTATTGCCCTTTCTTTCATGATCTTTCGCCCTTTTTTCTCCGTACCGCTGTTTTTTAAACATCAGAATATCCTGGAGCAGCTCAGGTTTACCGTACCCATCGGGTTATCTTCACTGGTGGGAGCTTTCAGCCGACAAATCGACAAACTGATTATTTCCGGTTACTTTACAGCCCGGGAGTTTGCCATCTATGCCAACGGCGCAATGGAACTGCCCATTGCCAGGATCCTTAATGCGGCGGTCATGTCAGTTCTGATGCCGGAACTTGTGGTCTTATACGGCCGGGGCAATTTCGCGGAGCTTTTGGCACTGTGGCACCGATCAATTCGCAAAGTTTCCCTGATCATTCTACCGATGATGGTCTTTCTCTTTATTTTCTCCAGGGAGTTCCTGGTTCTTTTGTATTCTGAAAAATACCTTGAAAGCACGGGTATTTTTCAAATCTACCTGCTGACACTCCCTCCCAGGGTCACCACGTTCGGCTCTGTATTGCTGGCTGCAGGGCTTTCCAGGGTGATCATGTACTACTCGGTATATACCGTAGTCATTGCCGTAGCCTTAAACTTGATCATGATTCAATTATGGGGTGTCTGGGGAGCCGCCCTGGCAACAGTCACCGGCATTTACGTCATGGTATTCCTACAACTCGGGAAGATTTGTTCTGTTCTAAACTGCTCCTTTAAGAATGTTTATCCATGGAAAGTCTCTGGCCAGATCCTTGCAGTATCCCTGGCAGCCGGGCTGGCGCCCCTGGTCATCAAACTATTTTTGGGCAACTGGTTTATTTCATTGACAGTAAACAGTGTTATCTACCTTTTAATTTTCACATGGCTTGCTGTCAGGACGAAGCTGCTTTCAACCAGTGAAATAGAACAGATCAAAAAGAGAGTGAGGTCGACGCTTGATTGTTTGCGAAAGCCAGTGTAAAAAGAAGCGAAGGGGACCAGAATGATAAAATCATGAAGTTCATGAAGTGGCTGTGGCTAGCCACCCTGGTGACTGCCTTTTTCGGCCCGCTTTTGGCTGCAAATGCTCACCCGGGAATATTCGCTTTTAAAATACTCTTTTTTCTGCACCTGCTCCTTTTTTGCTTTTTCCTTACAATCCGGAAACTGAATTTCAACACAAGCCCCCAAATGAAGCCGTATTTTATATTTTTTTTGGTCTGGCTAAGCTGGGCCTTGCTTTCCCTGCTGTGGGCGGATAACATCCAGGACGGGTTCCAGAACCTCTGGTACCTGTTTTCCGGACTGTGCTTGATTGGCTTTAGCATCTTTTATTTCCGTGCTGAAAAAGACCTGAAAATACTTCTATACACCCTGGTGGCGATTTTCATAATCATTATATCTGTGGGAATCTGGGAGCATCAAACAGGCCTGCACCTGAAAACGGCAGGATTCATTTTCGAAGCAGGCGTAATCTCGAAAATACCGCGGGGCGTCTTCAAAAATCCAAATGATCTGGCCACCTACCTGGCTTTGTATTTGCCCTTCCTGATCATTTCAGCAAAATATCTGTTAGGCAGGTTCAAAACCGCGCTGCCGGCGCTTGGTTTATTAGCGTGCGCGGGAACAGGATTTTTTCTGATCGTCAATGCGGGGTCCAGGGCCAACCTGATTGCAGTGGCCTTGATCCTGCTTGCCACAGTGATTGTTTACCTGATTCAGGGGAAGTGGAGAGCTTTTAGAAACGTCCTGGCCCTGATAACCGCTTTAGCCGTCCTGGGTCTGGTCCTGACAAGCATTTATCCCAGGCTGGACTACCAAATCAAGAGACAGTATAGAATTGCCCGGCACCACCTTCTATCTCTTGAGCATGCCGGTGGAGAAAACTCGGCCAGAATGATTCTAATGAAAAATGCACTTGTCGAATTAAACCAACATAGCTTGATGGGTGTGGGCCCCGGAAACGCTGAAGAGCATCTGAAAAAATATCAAACGGATACATTCCTGCTTCTTGCCCTGCATAACTGGTGGTTGGAAATCCTGGTCAACTACGGTATCTTTGTTTTTGTCTTGTATATCGCTTTTTTTTGTAAACTCCTGGTTCAACTGTACGTAGTAGCCACACGGGCGGGTCCGGGTGTGCCGAAGATCCTGGCTGAAAGCGCCCTGGTTGCCCTGGTTGGCTTTCCGGTTGCAGCGGTTAGTTCCAGTAGCCTGGTCTACAGCCGGGTCATGTGGATCTTCTTTGGCATCGCCCTTTGTGTAGTAAACCTGTATAACATCAACGCCATCCACTGTGACCCCAAAAAAGGAGAATAAATTGCGAGTTCTGTGCCTGTCCAATCTTTATCCAAATGAGCAGAACCCCCTTCGAGGCAGTTTTGTCAAAGCCCAGGTTTCCAGCCTGGCGCAGTTGGGGAGCCAGGTCAAGGTGGTGTCCCCCGTGCCCGCCGCCCCGGCCCCGCTTCGTTTTCTGGTAAAGAAATGGAGGGGGTACGCCGGCGTTCCGGCGGTGGTGGATGAGGGGCAGGTGGAGGTATTCCACCCGCGCTACCTACTTCTACCGCGAAACCTGTTTTTCGAATATAGCGGTTGGTTTTATTACCACGGAACCAGGAAGCTTATTGAGGCGCTCAGAGGGGTCTGGCCTTTTGATCTGATCCATGCCCACACAGTCCTTCCGGACGGGTACGCGGGTATGATTTTCAGCCGGGTTTTTAAAAAGCCTCTGATTATTACCATTCATGGCCGGGACCTGCAGGATACGGTAACCCGAAGCGTTAGGCACCGCAAAATCATTCTGGAAGCGCTGCATTCCGCCGGGGTGGTGGTAAACGTAAGCCAAAAGCTTGCGGAAGCGTGCAGGCGCTATCTTGGTGAGCACGGCAAAATCAAAGTTGTCGGCAACGGGTTTAACCCGGATGAACTTTATCGAGGCTACAGCCCTCTCAGGGAAAAATACCGTGAACGCAAAATCATTCTTTCCGTGGGGAGCCTGAGAAAGACCAAAGGCCACGATTTAACTTTACGTGCTTTTAAAGCCGTAAAGGAGCAGTTCAATCAAGTTGTCCTCCTGATTATCGGCGGGGGGGAGGAGAGGGAAAACCTCCTAAACCTGGCCAGGGAACTGGGAATTGGGGAAGCGGTTGAAATTATTGCGCCCCTGCCCCACAACACGGTCATGGAATATATGTCTGTTTGTGATTTGTTTGTGCTGCCCAGCTGGAGTGAGGGCTTTGGGATCGTCTACCTGGAGGCCATGGCCCACGGTAAACCTGTCATTGGTGTTAAGGGACAGGGTATTTCAGATGTTATCCGCAGCGGAGTCAACGGTTTACTGGTTGAGCCGGCTGACCAAGGCGATTTGGCCTCCGCTATCTTCGCCCTGCTAAAAGACGGGGGCTTCGCCGGAGAGTTGGGCGCCCGGGCCAGGGACACGGTGCTGCGGGAATATACCTGGACCTGTAGTGCCCGGAAGCTGATCAGTATTTACCGGTCTCTGCAAGCCGGGAGTGATGCCTGTGTTTAAGCGGATTTTAGTGCTGGCTCCGCATACCGATGACGGCGAGTTGGGCTGCGGCGGCGCCGTGGCCAGATTCCTGGAAGAAGGCAGGGAAGTTTTTCAGGCTGCATTTTCCGCGGCTGCCAGGTCGCTGCCGAAAAGCTGCCCACCCGATACCCTGGTCCGGGAATGGAAAGCCGCGACCTCTGCCATAGGCATCCCCGCAGGAAACCTGGTTAGGTATGATTTCCCGGTCCGGGAATTTCCTGCCTACCGCCAGGAGATTCTGGAGAATATTATTGTCCTGCGAAGAGAGTTGAAACCTGACCTGGTCCTGCTCCCGGCCCTGGAAGATATTCATCAGGACCACCAAACAATTGCCCTGGAAGGGATCCGGGCCTTTAAGCAGATATCTATCCTGGGCTATGAATTGCCCTGGAATAACCTTTACTTCAGGAACAACAGCTTTATCATCCTGCAAGAACCCCATCTCCAGAAAAAGGCTGCCGCCCTGGCCTGCTACCACTCCCAGGCGCACAGGCCATACTGCGGCGAGACGTTTTTGTTAAGCCTGGCCAGGACCAGGGGATCCCAAATAGACGCTGAATTTGCGGAATTATACAGCCTCATTCGCCTGGTAGTCAGTTGAGCAGGGCTTGTTCCCGGCCCGCTCAACGGGGACCGGGGCACATATGAAGTTTTCAGGCTAAAATTAAAGGGGGAGGTTCCTTGGACAAAAAATCACTGCTGATCATATCCGGCCTGGATATCTGGTCAATGGGAACTGGAAAGGGCGCTCAGTCCCTGTATCAAACATTAAAGGGTTACGCGGACGGGGGCTGGAAAGTACATTTTCTCACCGGCAACAAAAGCAGGGATTCTGTCTATGACGTCCATCCCATGATCCGAATTACCAGATTCGACCTGCCCTGGCTCAAAGCCCTTTATTCCAGGCGTGTCGTCAGTCACCTGGCAAAAACCCTCTGGTGGATTATTTTTCAGATTATCGCGCTGGTGTACGGGATCTTTCTTGCACGCCGTGAAAAATTTGACCTGTTTTACGGTTACGACACCCTGGGCGTACCATGCGGCTGGTTGCTGAGCAAAATTTTTAGGAAGCCGTTTATTTCAAGGTTTCAAGGTACAACCATTGGTTATTTTAGAAGTCAGAAGCTGTGGCGGCTGAAATACTGGGATCAAATCCTTGCCTTAAAAACCCCGTCCGACTTGCTGATTATGACCAATGACGGTCAGGAAGAGGATAAACTTTTACAATCCCTTGGCGTTGATCTGTCCCGGGTTAAGTTCTGGATGAACGGGATTAGCAAGCGCTTTTCTTTACCGCCCGGTTTTGACGCGCAGGCTTTTAAAACGGGTTTGGGACTTAGCGGCGAGGAAAAGGTAGTTCTTACTGTGAACCGCCTGCACAAGTGGAAGAGAATTGATCGCGTCATTAGAGCCATGCCCGGCATCATCCGGCGGGAACCCAACACACGGTTGGTCGTTGTCGGTGAAGGAGAGGAATATCCCCGACTCAAATCCCTTGCGACTGACTTGAAGGTCGAGGAAAGGGTCTTGTTTGCCGGGGCCGTTTCACATGGAAATGTACCCAAATATCTGGCCATGGCTGATGTTTTTGTTTCCTGCAATGATTCCGCTAATATCGGAAACCCGCTGCTTGAGGCGATGATTTCGGGAAGATGCATCGTAACCTTAAACAACGGGTCAACAGGTGACCTTATTCAGGATAATGTAACCGGTATGCTGGTTGAAATGGACGAGATTGCCTCGATGGACCGTGTCATCGTCAGCCTGCTTAGAGATGAACAAAAACGAGACTGCCTGGGACAAAACGCAAGGGATTTCGCGAGCAGTTACTTTTGGACCTGGCAGGAGCGGCTGGACGCTGAACTGGTCCTTGCGGGTCAACTGGTGGAGCACCGGACCGGCTTCCGGGAAAAACCTCTGGTTTTCCTGATGAGCTCAGTGCACCGTTGGGACGACCCGCGTATATTCTACAAAGAAGCGGTGACGCTGAACCATGACTACAGAGTGGAACTACATGCCCCGGCCTCTTTTAGCTTTAAGGAGGTAGACGGGATCCGGGTCTATGGATTGAAATTATACCACCGGCGTTTTTTCCGCTGGGTAAACTGGCTGCGCCTGGCGGTGCGCTCCTTGCGTTCGAAAGCCGGCGTTTTTCATTTTCACGACCCCGAATTAATTCCGCTTGGCATCTTTCTCAAATTGTTGAAGCGGCAGAAGGTTGTATATGATGTCCACGAGCATAACGATGTGACGATCCGGACCAGGGAATGGATTCCCAGCCCGCTTCGCGGACCTGCGGCGCGCCTGGTGGATTGGTTGGAGCGGGTTTCGGCGGGGATCTTCAATGGGTTGATTACTGCTGACGAGGAACTGGCCCGGAAGTTTTCCAGCGCCCGCCTTGTGGAAGTGGTCCGCAATTTTCCACATGCTTCCTTTGGCAAGCAATATCTGGATGATCCGGGAATTGTTGAAAGTGGCTCAGAAAGGGAGCCCGTGGTCATTTATGTCGGCGTTTTAGGGAAGGAGCGCGGACTGGAAACGGTCCTGGAAACCATGCCCCTCGTGCGGGGAAAAATTCCTGAAGTTAAGTGCCTGCTGGTCGGACGGGTCAGCTACAAGGGCTTGTCCCCCGGCTACCGGGAGAAAATTAACGAACTTCAGAAAATGGGAAAGATCCAGGTGACAGGGCAGGTGGGCTACGCCGATGTCATGGGGTACCTTGCCCGAAGCAACGTGGGCTGGACACCCTTTCCCCCCATTTTGAAGCATCGCTGGGGGATTGGCACCAAGTTGATCGAATACATGGCTATGTCGCTGCCCGTTGTGGCGTCGGAGTACGGGGAAGGCGCCGAGGTGGTCCGGGCGGAAAACTGCGGGATCCTGGTTACCCCCGAAGATCCCGGATCCCAT
>DHTR01000088.1:0-1322 GCA_002408725.1 Pelotomaculum sp. UBA5255 | reverse complement strand
GAATTAGCCGGGGAGTTGGGACGTAATGGGCGGGAGGCGTTTTTGAGAAGTTACTGCTGGGAGAGCCAGGCGGTCAAACTGCAGGATTTTTACAGGTTATTGCTGTGTAGTAAAGGGGGGGCGTAACCCTGATTGCAGAAATACAGGCCGATCTTCATAGGGCGATGGCCCCGGTGGCAGGTAGGAGCATTTGGGTAAAAGTGGGTAGGTTCATCCAGAAACCAGGCATTTGGGCAGTCCTGGGCTACCGCCTGGGCCGCTTCCTTTATCAACGCCGCTGCCTGCCTGCGCGTGTGCTGCTCGTGCTGTATCAAATTTTTGTCCTGCTCCCTTTAAAGTTGCTTACCGGTATTGAAATTTACCCGGAAACAAGGATTGACAGCGGCTTCTATATAGAACACTACGGCGGGATCTTTATCGCCCCTTCTGCGGTCATAGGACGTAATTGCACTATTTTTCAGGGCGTCACGGTGGGCGCCGATCTCGGGGGCCAGAAGGCCGGGAGCATCGGCAACAATGTGATCATTGGGGCCGGGGCCAAGATCATTGGCGACATCGTGGTGGGCAACAACGTAGTTATCGGCGCCAACGCAGTGGTGCTCAAAGACGTGGAGGAAAATGTGGTTGTGGCCGGGGTACCGGCTGTGGTCATCCGAAGACGAGATTAAGCAGGAGAGCATACCCGCTTTGGGGTATGCTCTCACTTTGCGTAATCTTTGCCAGTTGAACTAGCTTTATTGGGTTAGCGCAATGTTGTCAAAATCGTGGTTGCCATCCGGGGTTGCGGAAAGAAGGTAAATCCTGGTGGTAACAGCCCCTGCTGGAATGATTATCGTTTGTACAGGCATTGCTTCCCAGCCTGTTCCCTGATGCTGATACTTGAAGTCGTAAGGCACGGTGCGGGTTCCCGCGGCGTTAATAAAGGCCACGGCAACACGGGCATCGGCAGTTTTGGCGCTGCCCCTGCGGGTAACGGCGCTTAGCTTGTACTGCTTTCCAGGGGTTAAACTGAGATCCTGGTAAAGCTGCCAGTTGTAGTTGTTTGTGGCGTACTTGTTGCCGTTGGCCTCGGTCTTAATCGTACCCCCGGCCGACCAGCCCTGCCTGTCCTGACTGAATCCGCCGTTAGTAACGAGGCTTGACGGCTGATCGCCGCCCGGCACGGAGCCGGTCTGCTTGAGTGAGATGTTGTCAAAGCCCACTGTGCTTGTCCCGGTGCTTAAAAGGTAAATGCGGGTGGTGGCGGCCGGCGCGGGAACGGAGAAGGTTATTTCCGGCGCTGCTTCCCAACTGCTGCCTTTAACTGTATACGTGATGTCCTT
>DHTR01000048.1:18451-19280 GCA_002408725.1 Pelotomaculum sp. UBA5255 | reverse complement strand
AGGACTGGTTGAAGAATTGAGTGCCAGCGTTACTTTTTTCTCAATTTCAGACATGACTTCTTCCACTATGGACACAATTATTTCATCTTTGCTTTTAAAATAGCGGTAGATTGTCCTTTTGCTGATGCCGCAACGGGCTGCCAGCTCATCCACGGTAACCCTGGAGAATCCCCGCTCCATCGCCATCTCCTTAAAAGCGTGTTTTACTCTCTCTCTATAATTTGTTGACAAATAACCTTCACCACCTGATTCACCCGGGACTATGCCCTCTTTTTTCTAAATCCCAAACGGAGCCGGCGCAGGCAAAAGGCCGCCTTGGCCCTCACCGCTACGCAATTTTCTTTTTGAACTTAACGATGCTCAGGGCTATCATTATAATCGAAAAGATAAACAGCGCCACCACCTGGGGAAACAAGTAATTAAAACCAATTCCCTTTAAGATAATCCCCCTGATGATAATCAGGTAATAGGTCAGTGGAATCAAGTTCCCAATATATTGGATGACCAGGGGCATGGCTTCCCTTGGAAACATAAAACCTGACAGCAGGATACTGGGCAGCAAGACAAAAAAGGACATTTGAAAAGCCTGCATTTGGGTTTTTGCTATGTTTGAGATAAATATGCCTATACTCAGTGATGCAGTAATGAAAAACAAAGTTAGTAAATAGAGTTCTACCAGGCTGCCCCGTATGGGCACATGAAAAACTATTGAACCCACCAGAAGGGCAACGGTAATCTGAACGTAGCCAAGGGCAATGTACGGAACAACCTTCCCGATCATTAGTTCATATGATCGGATGGGCGTAACCATCAACTGTTCCAGGGTGCC
>DHTR01000048.1:11889-18249 GCA_002408725.1 Pelotomaculum sp. UBA5255 | reverse complement strand
ACCATCAACTGTTCCAGGGTGCCCCTTTCGCGCTCCCTGACAATTGCCATGGAGGTCATCATCACCATGGTCATGGTTACGATAATCCCCAGAATTGCGGGTACCATGAAAAATGCCGTAATTCCGTCGGGATTATACCAGGGGCGCACCCTGATATCGTAGGGCATTTCCTGGATCCTGGTTTTCTGAATCAGGATCTCTTGGGATTTCAGTAGCCCAATGGAATTGGCAATGGCTATGGCGGAATTCGCCACCATATTGTCGGTTGCGTCCACCAAGACCTGAACAGGCGCTGATTCACCCCTTCTCAAGTTCTGGTCGAAATCCGCCGGGAAAATGATTCCCACTTTGGCTTTTCCGCTGTCAATCAGTTCTGTTATCTCGCTGTACCCTTTTGCCGCATAAGCAACATCAAAATAACCTGAAGCTGTGAAGGTCTCCAGGAGGTCTCTGCTTTCAGCAGACAGGGACTGGTCAAAAACAGCGGTGGGAATGTTTTTCACCTCGGTTTGAATGGCGTAGCCAAATAAGATCAGCTGCACCAGGGGAAGCATGAAGACCATGGCCAAAGTCAACCTGTCCCGCATCATTTGTAAAAACTCTTTTTTCAGAATTGCCAGGATCCTGCTCACCTAAGTCACCCGCCTTTTCGCCTTTTTAGCCAGGGAAATGAATACGTCTTCCAGGGAGGGCCGGATGATTGTCGCCGCAACCCCCGTGAACCGGTTGAGCGCATCCAAATCTCTTTCCGATTCCAGCAGAACATGCAGGAGGGGACCATGAATGGAGCACTCCTTCACGTAGGGAAGCTTTTCAAGATCACCCGTTCTCTGCAGGGCACCCGGAAGATCAACCTCCACCAAACACCCCTCGATCACGTTGTTTTTCAGGTTGTCGGGCGTATCGTTGGCAATCAGCATTCCCTCGGAAATGAAAGCAATGTTGTAACACCGCTCCGCCTCGTCCATAAAGTGGGTGGTAACCATGACCGTGACCCCCTCGTTGGCCAGTCTTTGGATGATTTGAAAGAACATGCGCCTGCTAACCGGGCTGGTCCCGCTGGTGGGTTCGTCCAGAAACAGGATGGCCGGCCGGGAAATGAGCGCGCAAGCCATTGCCAGCCGCTGTTTAAAACCCCCGCTCAAATTTGCAACAAGTTCCCTCTCTTTTCCCTCCAGGAGAGACAGTTCCAACATTTCTGCTATCCGGTTTTTCCGCTCGCGATAGGGAATGCTGTACATCCCCGCGTAAAACTCCAGGTTCTCAAAAGCCGTAAGGTCATCATACAGGCTGAATTTCTGGGACATATAGCCGATTTTCTGCTTAATTTTTTCCGCCCCCCGGACCAAATCATGGCCGAGCACGGTGCCTGAACCCGATGTGGGCGCAAGAATGCCGCAAAGCATCCGGATGGTCGTCGTTTTTCCGGAGCCATTGGGACCTAGAAAGCCGTATATTTCCCCCCGCTTGATTTTGATGCTGAGTTTATTGACGGCGGTAAAAGAGCCGAAAGTCCTGGTAAGATCCCGGGTGGTGACTACATATTCCAATTAAATCACCTCTTTTTCCGCCAGCAAGACAAAAACATCCTCGATGGAGGGCGGGATTTCTTTTATTTCAACGAGGTTGATCCCCATCTCCGCAATCTTTTCAGTAATAACAGAACGGGCCTGCTCAACCTTATCGACCACTACATGAAAGCGGTCGCCAAAAAAATAGACGTCCTTTACGTCCTCCAGCCCCTCGAGAAAGTCGAGAGCATGGGTATCTGCCTTGACTTCCATGATTTTATATGGAAAGTTCTTTTTTAAACCGGCCGGTGAATCTGTGGATACAATCTTACCCCTGTCCATAAAGGCGACAACCTTGCATAATTCGGCCTCGTCCATGTAAGGAGTGGACACCAGGATCGTAATTCCCTCCTTATTTAGCTGGTAAATGATTTTCCAGAATTCTTTGCGGGACTCCGGGTCCACCCCGATGGTGGGTTCATCGAGGATCAGCAGGCCCGGCCTGGCTATAAGCGCGCAGGTTAAGGCGAGCTTTTGTTTCATACCCCCGGAAAGGTTGTCGGCAAACCTTGTTTTAAACTTGATCAGGTCGGTCAGTTCCAGTATTTCGTCGGCACGCTGGTTGATTATCTTGCGTTCAAGGTTATATAAAGCGCCAAAAAAATGGATGTTTTCTATAACCGTGAGGTCTCCGTACAGGCTGAACTTTTGGGGCATGTAGCCGAAGCTCTCCATGGGGCTTTTGGCCTTTTTTTCGGCTATGTTTAAGTACTTGACGCTTCCGCCGGAGGGGGTGATCAGCCCGCAAAGCATCCGGATCAGGGTTGTTTTGCCGGCCCCGTCCGGGCCGACCAGGCCAAAAATATCACCCCTGTTGATTTTGATTGAAACCCGGTCAACGGCCGTCAAGCTGCCAAATACCCTGCTCAAGGATTCTGTTTCAATCATTTGGTCACCTCTTTGAAAGATCTTAAAAGAGCTCAACTTAAGCCGCATCCTATGCTAGCGAATGAGGACATCCGCGGGCATGCCGGGTTTTAAAACACCGCTTTCGTTGCCGATTCTGATTTTTACAGCGTAAACAATATTGGTCCGCTCTTTTTTCGTCTGGATCATCTTTGGTGTAAACTCTCCCTGGGTGGCAATCTCTTCCACTAAACCATTGTATCCTTCGGGGCTTCCGCTAATCGTAAACGTTACCGGCTGACCCAGTTTAACTTGAGGCAAATCGTCGGTCGGTATATAAACTTTAATCCACATGTCATTTAGATTCGCAACGGTCGCCACCGCAGACCCGGCCTGAATGTATTCACCCTGCTCAAAATTCCTGGTAAGCACGACTCCGTCAATGGGGCAGATGATCTTGGTGTCTTCCAACAGCACCTCCGATGCTTTCAAGACAGCGCTGCTCCGCTCCAACTCGGCCCTGGCTGCCTCGATCTGGTCCGGCCTGCTGCCGGACTGCAGCAGGCTAAGTTTCGTCCGGCAGGAATCCAGCTGGTTCTGGGCCAGCTTATATGTAGTATCCGCCTTTTCCAGATCTGCTTCGGAAATTGCTTTCGCCTGATACAAAACAACAGCCCTCTCGTAGTCCTTACCCGCTTTATCATAATGGGTCCGGGCCGTACTGACGGCAATTTCGGCTTCCTGAATCTCCTGCTGCCTGGCGCCTGAAAGAAGGTCGCCCAACTGAGACCGGGCCTTCAACACGCCAAGAGCGTCCCTTTCCTTTTGGGCAACTAAATCATTACGTACTACCGTTCCGATCAGCTGATTCTGTTTAACTGTTTCACCCGCCGCAATTGTAAAATCCTGCAGCGTGCCCGGTAGTTTTGCCGTCAACTGCACCTGGGTAGCTTCAATGGTCCCTGTAGCCTCCAGGCCGTGCGCCGGCTCTTTCTTGTACCGGAGATAGCCCCAGTAACTACCGGCGCCAAGGAGGATGACCAGTACAACAAATATAATTTTCCTTTTCATTATTACCCTCCAGTTAAACATTTTACACCAGGTAAACTATTGATACTATAATAGTTTACCTGGTGTAAAAATCATAGCACTTCCGTGAATGTTTGACAATTAGTTAAGAAAAATTTAATAACTTAGGTACCGGGTACCTAAGTTATTCTAATATGCTGGTTACATATAATGGTTATTGGTATATAATGGAAGGAGTTACTGCTTGAAATGGAGGCAAGGCGTGAAAAAGTATTATCCCTTCTGGACAGCCGCCGGCGTGACTCTTGCCGATAAAATCATCCAGGGCATTGTCCTTTCGGGCTCCCTGCACCCGAAAGACATGTGCAATTACGGCTTATATTTTTATCCGGTAGTCAATGATTATAATGTCATCAACACACCCATGCGTATTCTGCTGCTTCTGCTCCTCTCCGGCTGCCTTTTTATCCTTGCAAAATACCGTTCACCTTGTAAGGACTTTCGCCTGATCCTGGGCGCGGGCCTTGTTGCGGGTGGCGCTTTCAGCAACGGCATATCCTGGATTCTTCAAGGTTCTGTCGTTGACTACATTGGTTTTTTTTATGCAAAGGGTGATCTCATTGTTAACCTAGCGGATCTGGCCTACGTATTAGGCGCAATCCTGGTAATACTTGGGGTGGCCAGGGAAGTTATATGGATGCTGGGGAAAATCCGCAGAATAACTTAATCACTTGAGTACCCGGTACAGTCCTTAATCGCCTGGATCAACTGGGCTTCATCGGGCATGTAAAACTGCTCCAGGGGCGGGCTGCAGGGAACGGGTAGGTCGGGCGCCGTCACCCTTTTGACCGGGGCCTTGAGGGCGCTGAAAGCTTCCTCCGCCACCAGGGCACAGATCTCACCGCCGAAACCACCCGTGCGGGTTGCCTCGTGCAGCACAACCAGCCGCCCAGTTTTTTCAACCGATTTTAAAATGGTTTCCTTGTCCAGGGGAACCAGTGTCCTCAAATCGACGATTTCGACTTCAATTCCTTCCTGACTGAGCACCCCCGCCGCCTTAAAAGCCGTGCCGAGCATTTTAGACCAGGTCACCACCGTTACGTCCCGGCCCGGTCTCTTCACGTCGGCCACGCCGATGGGAATTGTGTAATCCTCTTCCGGCACCTGGCTGGGGAAAAAGTAAAGCCCCATATCCTCGATGAAAACAACGGGGTTGTCGTCACGAATGGCCGACTTCAAGAGTCCCTTGGCATCGGCCGCGGTACCGGGCATGACCACTTTCAGACCCGGGCAGTGGGCAGCCCAGGCCTCGAGGTTGTGGGAATGCTGACAACCGGCCCCAAAGCCGGCCCCGCTCTTGATCCGAACCACCAGCGGGAAAGAGCTTTTACCCCCTGAAAGGTAGCGCAGCTTGGCCGCGTGGTTCACGATCTGGTCGGAAGCCAGAGTAAAAAACGGGCTGAACATAATCTCCACAACCGGCCGTAGCCCCATTACAGAAGCCCCCACGGCCAGGCCGGCAATGGCCTGCTCCGAAACCGGTGTGTCTTTCACCCGGTCAGGCCCGAACTCTTTTAGAAGTCCATAGGTGGGCATAATCGGGCTCTCGTGGATGGATACCCCCACCCCCTCACCGGCTATAAAGACGTTGGGATCTCTGCGCATCTCTTCGGCAAGGGCCTGCCGGACGGCCTGGCCCATGGTGATCGCTTGCATCGTATCACTCCTTTTCTTTTTTACGCGTAAACGTCCTCCAGCGCTTCATGGGGGGCCGGCCAGGGACTCTCCTCCGCAAACTGCACGGCGCCCTGCACCGTCTCCTGAACCTCATCTTCAATTCTCTTGATCTCTTCTTCAGTAAGCAAACCTTGCTGAAGCAGCTCGTTCTGAATTTTCTGAACCGGGCAGCGCTCCATCCAGCGGGCAATCTCATCTTTCGGCTGGTAAACCTGATGGTCTGCTTCACCGTGGCCGCGCCAGCGGTAAGTCTTGCACTCGATCAGGGTCGGACCCTCTCCGGCCAGGCAGCGCGTCCTGGCTTGCGCCGTCGCCTCATAAACGGCAACGGCATCGTTGCCGTCCACCACCACGCCCGGCATCGCGTAGCCCGTCGCGCGACTCGCCAGGTCCTTTACTTTGGTATGCTCTTCCAGGCGCTGGGCGCCGGAGTAAACGTTGTTTTCACAGATGAAAAGGACAGGCAGGTTCCAGAGCGCGGCCATGTTTAAAGATTCATGGAAGCTTCCCTCGTCTGCCGCTCCGTTCCCGAAAAAGCAAGCTGTAACATGATTACTTTTTTGATATTGTTGAGCAAAGGCCGTCCCCACGGCAATAGGGATACCGCCGCCCACTACCGTTGTAGTGCAGAGAGCGTTGACCTCGGGAACGGCGATGTGCAGAGTGCCGCTTTTCCCCCGGTTACAGCCGGTGCTCTTTCCAAAGATCTCCGCCATAATTCCCTTCGGATCGGCCCCCTTGGCGAGCAAGTGCCCGTGGCTGCGGTGGTTGCTGATGATGACGTCTTCTTTTTCCAGCGCTCCGCAGACCCCGGCTGCCACGGCCTCCTGTCCAGTACAGAGAATGATCATGCCGGGCAGTTTCTGTTCAATCTTGCAGAGCTCGGTCAGCTTTTCTTCAAACCTCCTGATCAGCAGCATGTTCCGGTACAATTCAAGTTTCTTTTGGCTGTTCTCCACTCTCAGACCTCCTTATTACTCAACTAGCAGTTTCATCGGCGCTCAAACTGAATACAGAACTTTCACACGCTTTTAAGTCACTTTCTTCCACGCCCTCATCCAAAATCCTCTAAAGAAGTTCAATCCGGTAAAAAACCGTAAAGAGTTATTTGCCGTTTCATCACGCAATAAATCCTGATCATATAGATGCGGTGGACGCCGGCTTTATAAAGCCGGCG
>DHTR01000048.1:0-11710 GCA_002408725.1 Pelotomaculum sp. UBA5255 | reverse complement strand
TATAAAGCCGGCGTCCACCGCATTGAGGGAAACGGATCTTGGATCTTTTAAGTGCAATTGATTCTGATACCACATTTATTAAATGTTTAATTATACTTTTTGCTCAGGAAGCTAATTTCATTGCCTTTATAGACAGTTTCCTCCCCAACTGCGGCCAGCGACAGCCAAACCAGGACAGAAAGGCCGGCCACATTGACAAAGAAATGCAGTGTTTGGTTAAAACCGCCCAGCATAATGAAAGCGTTTAACCGCAAGTAGATTTCCGTTGCAAGCACAATAAGACCGCTAAAAAGGAGGACCAGGACAATCTTGGACAGCGGGCCGCGCTGTACCCAATTCATGAGCAAAAGGCCTCCGGCAGCGCCACCCAGGAGAATAAACACCGGAACTCCTGCAACGGTAACAGCGCTCCTGGTAAACTGGTAATACCCCAGATGGGTAAAAGTATAGTTCATGATGAAAAGCAGCAGGGGAGAAAGAACTGCTACAAGCCAGAGCTGCCTAAAGCGGCTTACCGGTATAAATATAAAAACCATGAGCCAGAGGGTGACCGCCCAGATCAGGTATTCCATAATGACCTCCGGAATTTTATATTATTATTCTTTTAATTATGACGTTTGGATATACCATTCTAGCGCATAATAACTGTATCAATATAATTAAGGTATTTTATGGGAGAGGGAAGGCCGGATTCATCGGGTAGGCATAATGCTTATCTAAACAGCTTTGTAATGAATTTTTAATTATTTAGCAAGGAAATCTTAAAATAAATATAGTATTCTCTTTAAGACAGTTGCAGCTAACTTGTCAAACTGCTCAACAAAGGAAAAGTCGGCCTCCAGGCCAAAATTAATTAAATTTAATGGGAGGGGTTTAAGGTGAAACTTAAGGGAACACGCACAGAGCGCAATTTATTGACGGCTTTTGCCGGAGAATCACAGGCCCGGAACCGCTATACTTTTTTTGCATCCCAGGCCAAAAAGGAAGGTTACGAACAAATTTCAGCGATTTTCCTGGATACGGCAAACAACGAAAAGGAGCACGCTAAACGCTTATTTAAGTTCCTGGAAGGTGGAGAAGTGGAAATCACCGCTTCCTTTCCTGCCGGTATCATCGGCAACACGGCGGTGAATCTAAAAGAATCCGCCGGCGGGGAAAACCACGAGTACACTACAATGTACCCGGAATTTGCTCAAATAGCCGAACAGGAAGGTTTTCCTGAAATAGCGGCTGTACTCAGGGCCATTGGCAAGGCAGAAATGAGCCATGAAGAGCGCTTCTTGAAGCTTTTAGAAAACATTGAGAAAGGACAAGTCTTCCGGCGCGACGAAAAGGTACACTGGAGATGCTCCAACTGCGGCTATATCCATCACGGCACCGAGGCTCCCGAAATTTGCCCCGCCTGCGACCACCCCAAAAGTTACTATGAAGTCTGGTGCGCAAATTACTAAAATCGGGATCAATGCCTAAGGCTAAAAAGAATATGCATTCTGGGAAGTGGTTTGTTGCTTCAAGTAGTGCTTTTTGATTTGGATGGAACTTTACTTCCAATGGATCATAAAGAGTTTATCTCGGAATACTTAAAAGAATTATCCCGCGCTGTAGTGTCCGTAGTAGAACCTGATTATTTTGCCCGGGCGCTGCGGGGAAGCATCGGGGCAACGATAGCAGACCGCAGTCCTGAATTGACCAACGCGGAGGTATTCTGGGCTGCTTTCAAAGCCCGCCTGGAGAACCGGACTGAGCATATTAAACATTTGCTTGAACAGTTTTACACTGAGCGCTTCCCCAAGCTGGGCCGGGTGGCCCGCCCCAGCAGCGAGGCGCGGGCTTCGGTTGAGGCAATGCTGGAAAAGGGCAAGCGAATCGTGCTGGCCACCAACCCCCTTTTCCCCCTGTCGGCCATCCGTGAAAGGATGGCCTGGGCGAGAGTGGACGACCTGCCCTGGGAGCTGATCACCAGTTACGAAGACATGCACTTTTGCAAACCTCACCCGGAGTACTACCTTGAAATCGTGCAGAAGCTCAAGGTAGAGCCTGGGGAATGCCTTATGGTCGGCAATGATACCCGAGAGGACCTGGTGGCCAAAAATATCGGGATGCTGGCTTACCTGGCAACAGACTGCCTGATCGGCAGCACCGAAGAGGCTGCCAATGCAGACGGGCACGGCAGCCTGGGTAACCTGACAGACTGGTGCAGTCTTCACCTTAATTGGAGGTCCGGCTCTTAATTTACGAACTTATTACTTTTTTATCTTAATACCGGCACCTCAGTTGCATGGTATCTATGTTAATGAAACCCATCTCAATGAAAAGAGGACAGACCGGTTCTTACACCGGTTTGCCCTCATTTTTCACAATGCATAAATACAAACGCAGCTACTTATCCCTAGATCAAGATTGCGCTTACTTTTTCCCCGGACTGAAGAGGGCCGCAACCAGCGGGCAGGTCAATGAGCGCGTTTCCAGCTGTCAGTGAAAGAAGGCTGCCGGCGCCCCTTGGAGTAGGGCGCGCCCGATACCCGTCCCGATACCAGACCTCGGCCCGAACCAGGAGACGGCCGGCAAACCCCCCGGGGATACCCTCCACCAGGGTTGCTTCGATCCGGGGCAAAAAAAGCTCCCGGTGCCCGCCCATACGCCGCAGCAGGGGGCGCGCCAGCAGGGTGAAGGCGGCCACGGCGGACGCCGGTTTTCCCGAAAGGCCCAAAAGCAGGCAGCCATCTTTCAACCCGCAGACAATATGTTTTCCCGGTGTGATATCTATCCGCTGGAAAAGCAGCTGCGCACCGCATCGCTCTATTGCGGCAGAGGCCAGATCACGCTCGCCCGCAGCCGCCCCACCGGTGGATATCACCAGGTCCGCAACGGACAACGCCTGCTCGAATTGCCTGACGATAAGCTCTTCTTCGTCCGGCACGGCATCAAGCAAGACCGGCTCCACACCGGCTTCCGACGCGAGGGCAGCCATAGTGTATAGATTACTGTTGTATATTTTTCCGCTGTCCAGAGGCTGTCCAAGGGCCTGCAGCTCATCACCCGTCGCAAAGATGGCAACCCGGGGCCTCCGGTGTACCTTGATCCGGCTGTGGCCGAGGGCCGCCAGGACCCCAATCGCCGGGGGGGTGATTAATGTACCCGGCTGTATAACGCAATCCCCGGCGGCCACATCCCCACCGGCCGGCATAATACCCTGCCCTGGCTTCAAGGGGGCAGAAAGGACAATATCTTCCCCTTCCCGGCGCACAACCTCAAAACGAACCACACAGTCCGCTCCCGACGGTACGGGCGCCCCGGTAACAATAGCCATGGCTGTTCCCGGGTCCACCCCGGCCGGAGCAAATTGCCCGGCTTTCAGCGACCGGGTTACAAGCAGCCGGGCAGGACTTTCAGGAGAGGCCCAGGCAATGTCGTTGGATTGCAGCGCAAACCCGTCAAAGTGGGAGCGCGAAAATGGTGGGACCGGTCCCGGCGCAGGGACATCCACGGCAAGAACCAGTCCTCGTGCCTGTAAAAGATCCAGTTCCACCGGTTCCAGGGGTTTTACAAGTTGCAAAAGAAGCTTCTGTGCTTCTTCCAGTGGAACCATATACTTCATCAAAAGGCCTCCCGAAAGAAAACAATATTTTTAAATCAAGTGAGTAATCAAGAAAACATAAACACGAACTGCGCATCTAGTGCCTTTTTAACCGGTCTATTTCATCCTCCAGCATTTCAATCCGCTCCAACAAGTCCACGATAATGGCTGCTCCGGGAAGGTTAACGCCAAGTTTGCGGCGCAGGCGCATCAGTTTTTGCAAACGAGCCGCTTGGCGGACATGGACGTAGCTGCCTCGGATTTCCACGATACCCCATTCAGCCAGCTTTTGTGTAAGATCGGGGTGAATTTCCAGGCTTCCCAGATCCACCCACTCGCCTTCTTCTGCGGTGGGAAGGGTGTGTCGATAGATTTGAAGATAAAATTTTTTTTCCAACACCTTCACACCCCTTTCCTAGATGCTGCCAACTGTTTGTAGAGTTGCTCTTCTTCAGCTGTAAGATGCCCGGGAATATCAATTTTAATCAACACGTATTCGTCACCCCGGCCCCCCCGGTGCGGCAGGCCTTTGCCCTTTAGGCGCAGGCGCCTGCCGGCATGTGTCCCTGGCGGGACCTTCATCAACACCGGCCCGTCCAGTGTGGGTACCGTCACCTGATCCCCCAGAACTGCCTGTTCAGGACGAAGGGTAATCTCGGCCTCCAGGTTGTTACCCAGTACCTTGTAGATCCTGTGGGGGAGAATGCGCACCTTGAAGTAAAGATCGCCCCGTTCACCCCCGTCAAAACCTTCCCCGCCCTGCCCTTTCAGGCGGATTTTGCTGCCGTCGGTTACGCCCGCCGGGATTTTTACGGCCAGGTTTTTCATCCTGGTTGTAACCCCGGTGCCGCCGCAGCGTGGGCAAAAGGACCGTCCTTCAAATCCCGCCCCGGCGCACGCATGACACACTTCCTTACTGGAAACCTTCAGGGACTTTTCACCACCCTTGTAAGCCTCTTCCAGGGTCAGCTCCAACTCACTTTCTACATCCTGACCGCGCACCGCGCCACGGCGGCGAGATGCCCGGGCTTTGCTGCCAAAACCACCCCCAAAAATGGCCTCAAAAAAATCACTGAAACCGCTCCCTGCTGTGTCCGTACCGGCATAATAGCGAAAACCCTCCATGTCCGGCGGGTGAAAATCTTCACCCGCCCGCCAGTTGGCTCCCAGGCGGTCGTATTTTTCTCTCTTTTCTTTATCGCTCAGAACTTCGTAAGCTTCGTTAATCTGCTTGATTTTTTCTTCCGCTGTTTCCTTGTCTTTACCGGAGTGAAGGTCCGGGTGCCACTTGCGGGCCAGTTTCCGGTAGGCAGACTTAATTTCCTTATCCGTGGCCTTTCTGCCTACGCCCAGAATAACATAGTAGTCCTGAAAAGGTACACTCACTCCATATCACCTTCTCCCTTGTTACCGCAAACCATGCCGGGTCGTAAAATTACGTGAATCGGCAGAGACGGCGTAAAAGATTATGATAACATTGTTTCTTCATGAATAAACGACCGCCTGTTTACTTTTCTTCAAATTCAGCGTCCACGAAGTCACCTACGTCTCCCGGTGGGGAACTGCCCGCAGCGTCGCTGTAACCGCCGCCCGCATTCCCGGCCTGCCGGCAAGCCTCCCGGGAGAGTGCGTGGGCCGCCTGCTGGAGATCCTCGGACAGGGCTTGGATCCCGGCGATAGGAACGTTTTCCTTGAGGGAGGCTTTCAATTCTTGAAGCAATTGCTCTACCCGGGCCTTCTCGTGCACCGGAATCCCGTCACCCAGATCTTTAAGCTGCCGTTCAACCTGGTAGGCCGCCGAATCGGCCTCATTCCGCACCTCCGCTTCCTGCTTGCGCTTATTATCCTCAGCGGTATACATCTCGGCCTGGCGAACCATGCGGTCTACCTCCGCCTGGTTCAAACTGGTGGAGCCACTGATGACAACAGCCTGTTCTTTACCCGTGCTCCTGTCCTGAGCGCTTACTTTGAGCATACCGTCGGCGTCAATATCAAAGGTGACCTCGACCTGAGGCACTCCCCTCAGCGCCGGGGGAATCCCGTCCAGTTTAAAATGCCCGAGGGAACGGTTATCCAGGGCCATTTCCCGTTCGCCCTGCAAAACATTGATTTCAACAGAAGCCTGGTTGTCATCGGCGGTGCTGAAAACCTGGCTGCGCCGAACGGGTATGGTGGTATTGCGCTCAATGATTTTAGACATGACGCCGCCCAGGGTTTCCAGACCCAGGGAAAGGGGCGTTACATCCAGAAGCAGCACATCCTTCACTTCCCCTGCCAGCACCCCGCCCTGGATGGCCGCACCGATGGCAACAACTTCATCAGGATTGACCCCCTGATGAGGGTCTTTGCCTGTCAGGCCGCGCACCAGCGCCTGAACCGCAGGAATGCGCGTGGAACCGCCAACCAGGATGACCTCATCCAAATCCTTTTCTGCCATCCTGGCATCTTCCAGTGCAGTCAGCACCGGACCCCGGCAACGCTCAACCAGGTTTCGGGTGAGTTCCTCAAACTTGGCCCGGGTAAGCTTCATGTCCAGGTGCTTCGGACCGGAGGCGTCCGCCGTAATAAATGGCAGGTTGACCTGGGTTTCCATTGTCATTGAGAGCTCTATTTTGGCTTTTTCAGCGGCCTCGGTCAGCCGCTGAAGGGACTGCTTGTCTTTACGCAGCTCAACTCCGTAATCTTTTTTAAACTCTTCGGCCAACCAGTCGACAACAGCTTGATCAAAGTTATCACCACCCAGGTGGGTGTCCCCGTTGGTAGCCTTAACCTCAAATACACCGTCACCCACTTCCAGAATGGAAACGTCAAAGGTGCCGCCCCCCAGGTCAAAAACCAGGATGGTCTCATTAATCTTTTTATCCAGCCCGTAGGCAAGGGCTGCCGCCGTCGGCTCGTTGATGATCCGCAGAACATTAAGGCCGGCAATCTTACCGGCATCCTTGGTTGCGCTCCGCTGGGAGTCATTGAAGTAGGCAGGTACCGTGATCACCGCATCCGTGACTTTTTCGCCCAAGTGTTTTGAAGCATCGTCCACCAGCTTGCGCATGACAAGGGCTGAAACCTCTTCCGGCGCTACCTGCTTCCCGCGAATATTGAACCGCACCGCATCGTTCGGCCCGGATAAAACCTGATAGGGTGCTAATTCTCGCTCCTCCGCCACCTCCGAAGCGCGCCGGCCGATAAAACGTTTTACTGAGTAAAGGGTATTTTCAGGATTGAGCACCGACTGGCGCCTTGCAATCTGGCCGACCAGCCTCTCCCCTCCCTCTTTATAAGCGACCACGGAAGGAGTAGTCCGGGCTCCTTCCGTATTCACAATAACCGCCGGCTTGCCCCCCTCCATAACCGCGATCACGGAGTTTGTAGTGCCAAGATCGATGCCAACTGTTTTGCCCATAACTTGCTGCCTCCCTTTTCATTTCAGATGGAAAGAAATTAAAATGAAATATTATCTGCAGACACGACACTTTTGAAAAGTATTCTACCAGATTTTAGCAGGCAGTTATTATCTAAAAATTAAATATTTATTAATTCATGCTTAATCTTTAACGTATGACCCGAAAACAAATTTCGGCATCTACTGGACAGGTAGAATGCAGGTGCAAATATTAAATCATTGACCGACAATAATATGTTCTTTGACGAAATGGTACCCTTCTGCGGAACGCCTCCGCTGGAACAGCAACAGCAAGGATACAATACCGATGCGCCCGATAAACATGAGAAAAATGATTATAGCTTTGCCTGGAGGGCTCAGTTTTCCCGTAATTCCCAGGGAAAGACCGGTCGTGCCAAAAGCGGAGCAAACCTCAAAAAGGACTTCCGTCAGCAAAAAGGGCTCGATTGCCAGAAGCACGATAACTGCCCCGAATACCAGCATGACTCCCACAAAGAACACAATGAAAGCCCTCATTATGTCCTCCTGGAAAAGCTCCCGGCGAAACACTTTGACCCGGGTCTGACCCCGCAAAGCACCTAGCACGCTTAAGACCAACACAGCCAAGGTGGTGGTCCGGATACCTCCGCCGCAGGCGCTGGGCGAGGTCCCGATGAACATCAGAAAGCAGAAGAACAATAGTGTTGCGCCTTGAAAGACACTGACGTCAATCGTGCTGAAGCCGCTGTTGCGTGTCGTCAGGGACTGGAAAAAAGCAACTGAGATCTTCTGATGCCAGGGCACGTCCGCCAGGGAAGTAGGGATTTCCGCCAGAAGCACGGTGACAAAACCAGCCGCCAGCAGGACGGCAAATGTAACGGTGGTAATCTTTGTGAACAGGGAAAACTTGAATTTTTTTTGCCTGCGCCAGGCAATGATGCCGGAATAAACATCCAGGATCACCGGAAACCCTATGGCGCCGGCCAGCAGCAAGAGGCTGATGACCCCCTGGACCACGTAGTCCTGCCCGAAGCCCTGCAAGCTGTTACCGAACAAATCAAAACCGGCATTCGTAAACGCCGAGATACTATGAAAAACACCCATACCCAGGGCATTCAGAAAGGGCATCTGGCAGCTGTGCCAAAAATGAAGGGTCAGGAACAGCGAACCGAGGATTTCAAAGGCAATGGCTATCTTGAAAATGAATAACATCAGCATAACCATCCCCTGGAGGGTGGTCTGGTTCTGGTCCGCCCTAATCATTAACCTTTCCCGGAGACTGACCTGGTTGCCCCTCAGGACAAAAACCAGGGTGCCCAGGGTCATGATCCCGATGCCCCCGAACTGGAGCAGAAAAGCCAGGATCATCTTGCCTGCAAGGCTGAAGGTCTCCTGCGTACTGACCACGGTAAGACCGGTCACACTGATGGCGCTGGTCGCGGTAAACAAGGCGTCAATAAAATCCAGTCGGGTCCCCGGACGAAGAGAGAAGGGCAGACTCAGCAATATTGTTCCCAAAACGGCAAATGCCAGGTACCCAAGGACAATCACTTGGACCGGTGTGATTTTCAAACGTTTTCTTTTAATGTCCTGGAGAAACAATGGCCCCTTGTTTTCCATGAAGGCTTCACGCTCCAGTATTAGAAAATAAGCTTGCGATCATCTACAGGGTTTCCTGAACGGGCTTTAAATATGGGTGACCGGTTCCGCATAATTATAACAAGATTTGATATAAGCGTGCAATTTCCTGCTTCTTAAGGGAAGAAAAAGAACAAGCCGCCTCCTTACCCTTAAGCGCTCATGGAGCGGCGGCGGACAAAGACCGGCCAAATTAATATGATACCTTAGATGAATTATTCAAAATATTGAGATTTAGGAAGGGTTTTCGGTGAAAATGTTGAATAATACTTTTGTGACGGGAAACGGTCAATTTGCCGGGCCGTTTCACTTAAACCGTCTCTTGCATGTGTTGTTTGGGGGTACATTTAACCTTAATCCGGTGTTATCGGAACGATTCAACCACCAAAAAGAGCGCCTACCGGAGTGCTCATTTTTTTTAACCCTGTTTATAAAGCAACTCCGGTTCCCCCCACTTTCAATTCCCCCGCTTAAACAACTTCCTCCACCACGGCTGCGCCGCTTTGTTTTGCTGCATCACCAACCTCGCCTGCATTTTTCGCATAATTCTCATGATTTCCTGGTCCCTTTCCTTAATGTTTTTTTCAAGAAGAGATACGCGCCGATCTACGGTTTCTTCAACGATTTTCTGGGTGATGTTGAAAAACACTCTCGCTGTATAGATATCGACGGTGGGAACGACAGCCCGGGAGAGAGGTGTTTCAGCCTCTGCCGGCTCATTGTTCAAGGAGATTTCATCAGTTTTTGGAATATGAACCAGATCCCCCATTATATATGACCCCTTTTGTTAAATATTTTTTAGTATAAATATCTTTCGATGCATGTAATGTCATTTCCTTCCAGGCATATACACATTTAAATTAACATTTTCCTCGAAGCTTTTACAAAATATTTTAATTTAAAGGGAAACTTCTGGTAGATACCGAAATTTTATAGATTAAAGAAGCATAGCCAAATATTGTAGTATTAAATATTGCAGGAAGGGTGATCTACTTGAGAGAAGGTATTGACAAAACAAATCTGTTTAACCCCGGACAGAACATTGAGGAAAGCAGCCAAAGGCCAACCAACTCGCCGGGAATGGCAGCCTTACAGCGTCGGAGCGGGCGAAAAAAAACGACCGACCCCTTTGGCTATATTATTTATTTTTACTTGATCCTAAACCTGTCCTTATTTTTTCTTCTCGGTTGGCTTTACTACTCGCTTGACCGCAAAGTCGTAATGCTAAGCGAGCAGCTTGCAGCTTACGAACAAAAGGATGCCCGGGCAGCCGTCTACCCCCCGTTTTCAGAGACGTCAGGCGCCGAACCCCTACCGTCGGCAGCCTTGCAGGCCGGTGTAAATGATCAGAATAGCTTAAGTGACACTTCCTCCGGCGCCGTTTCATCAAACTCCACAGCATATACTGTGGAGTTGGGGGATACCTGGTGGGATATTTGTCAGAGGTTTTATGGAGATGGAACTTATTACCACAAATTGCTTGTTTACAATAAGATGAAAAAGGAGGATTTAAAAAGAGGAACCATTATCCAGATACCCCAAAAGGAAGAATTGAGTGCCCTCAGAACAGAGCAAAACCCACCCGCTTAAGCCCGGGTGGGTCTTTGCTGTTGTTATTTCAGACCTGTAAATAAAAGGAGGACGTAGGCCGCCTAACGTAGAAAAAATTATCTTGCAGCAATGATTCGCCCCAGGCAGCTTGAGGTCGACTGCGCCAACATACAGGCGCGGGTCATGGTCTGACCTGCGGCTCTTAGATTTCAGTCAGTTATAAAATATTATGAAACCTTTGTGTTAATGCTATCACTGTACTGGTAATGCCTGCCTCCAATGGACAATTCTACCTTTACTCACCCATCACCTTGATCACAACCCTTTTTTTCCGCCGGCCGTCGAACTCTGCGTAATAGACCTGCTGCCAGGGGCCGAAGTCCAGTTTGCCGTTTGTTACGGGTATGATCACCTGGTGGTGGGCGAGCAGGCTTTTTAAGTGGGCGTCCCCATTATCCTCCCCGGTCCGGTGGTGGAGGTAGGACTTACCGAAAGGAGCCAGGCGGTCCAGCATTTCGTCTATATCCTGGATGATGCCGGGCTCGTCGTCGTTCACGTACACACCGGCTGTGATGTGCATTGCTGAAACCAAGATCATTCCTTCCCGAATCCCGCTCTCCCGGAGGGCTTCTTCAACTTCCCCGGTAACGTTGATATACTCGCGGCGCTTGGAGGTGTTAAACCAGAGGTATTTGGTATGGGCTTTCATAACTTGATTCCTCCCGTTTCTTTAGTACCTACTCCTGACAACCCGGATTCCCCCCGGCCTCCGGAAGGGACACCCGCTTTTCTTCTTTTTGGGGCTCTTCTTCCCGCTGGTAAAGAACCCGCCTGGGGTAGGGGATCTCGATGCCGGCTTTGTCCAGGGCATACTTGATCCGGCGGCGCAGCTCGCGCTCCACGGACCAGTGCATCATTGGCCTGGTAGGTGCAACAATGCGAATGTTGACGGAAGAATCGGCCAACTCGGTAACACCCTGCACCTGGGGCATATCGAGAATTAAATCCATTTCCCTAGAGGCGGCCTCGCACTCCTGCTGCAAAACCGCAATGGCCTTGTCGATGTCTTCCTCATAGGCGATACCCACCGTAACCACGGCCAGCATTTGCCCTCGGTTGTAGTTGGTTACACGGGTAATACCCCCGTTGGGCAGAATCTCCAACTGGCCTGTCCACCGGCGTATCTTGCAGGTGCGCAGGCCGATTTCCTCAACGGTGCCAACTACACTTCCAATTTCCACGAAATCTCCGACGCTGAACTGGTCCTCAAAGATAATAAAAAAACCGCTGATCACATCTTTAAACAGGTTCTGAGCGCCGAAGCCCACAGCCAGGCCTAGAATACCGGCGCTGGCCAGGATGGCGCCGGTGTTGACATTGAAGATCTGAAGGATGGTGACGCCGGCCAGGAAAAAGATGACATAGGTCAGGAGGCTGCGCAGCAGCACTTCCAGGGTTTCGGCACGGCGGCTTTCCATAAAATGATCCTTAATCCGGTGCCGCTCAAAAACCTGCTTTATAGCCAGCCGGCCGAAATTAATAGCCAGCTTTGCCCCGACCAGAAC
>DHTR01000012.1:467-4112 GCA_002408725.1 Pelotomaculum sp. UBA5255 | reverse complement strand
GGGACTGTCGAACCCGAGATAAAGTCAATATATATTTCAGAGAATCAGGGGGACGGTCCTATTGATTCCTTGAAATTAAAACTGCTTAGTATAACCTACGTGCCGCTATTGGAGTGGCTGACCCTTCCATTATGCCTTGACACCCCCTTGTGGGGTTTAAGGACCAGGCGCCTGCCCCTTTGCCCCTACCGGCAGAACCAGCTCCCAGGGATCGGTTACCGCCACCACAGGATCCTTCAAGGGTGAGGGTAAGCTTTTTCTGGCTGGGAAATACCGGCACCTGAAAATAGACCATGCGATCCGTCTGTTCATCCCTCTGATTCACCCATCCTCCTGATTCCTTAAGCTCCAGTGAAAAACCAAAATAACGCCGGTAGACCAGCTCCTTGTCCAGGGGGGATAGAGCAGCCATGGCGTCCAACACCTGTTTTCGCTGCTCTGACAACAACACCGCCATTTCCGGTACCGGACCATGGTCCGCTATTTCTTTTTCCTCTATTCGCCCTGAAGTCAAACCATGCCTGGTGAGCAGTTTGCGCCGATATTCCAGTGCTTTATATTTCGGATCTAGCTATCGCTCCCTGTATCACCAAAAATAACGATGGGTAAAACCAACAGCAGAGAAAACAGAGCTATTGGCCAAAATCCTAAGAAGAGCGACACCTCATCAAAACCGCCGCTGCCCTCATAAAGCAACACTCCGGGCCAATGGCGTGTCAGAAGCGAAAGTACCGCCACCGTACCTGCGATTATAATTGTTGTCAAAAATATGCGTACTACTACCATCCGTTTCCGTAACACCGGCCGCCATGCAAGCGGGACAGCGGTAATAACGATTCCGGCGGCGGCAAAGGTAAACCAGTGATAAACAAGCGCCTTTACCGCCCATATCTGTTCCACCGCTACAAACGCCGAAAAAATAAAAAAAGACAGTATAAGTGAACGCCAAAAAGCCATGGATAACATCTCCTTATTTGTATCCTTGATTACTTCCCGTAGAAATGTGTATGATGTGTATAGCCATGCGCACTAATATAACTTTAAATTTCCAGTTTAATAGCTTTTCCATCTGCCAAAATTAAGCCGCTTGAGATTGTTATCTCTGAGCCAAGCTTTACGTTAGGCAATTCCTGCTTTTTCCCTGTATTTAAATTCATTATGGCTGCTTCGACAGTTTCTTCAAGATGTTCTGATGCCCAAAAAATGTAATTTTCTCTAACAGAGTATCCAAAGTGGCGGCCTCCAGAATAAGCACCAGTAGCTATTTCTAGTTGATTTCTATTATCAAGATTAATAGCTATTAATTTAACGTGTCCTTGATTCCAATCTTTAGCGGCCAAATATTTTTCTACTACAATCCAATTATTATCAGCAGGTGTAATCTTGCGAACTCTAGTTAATATTTCTCTCCCGTTTTCCGCAACTGATTCTACTAACGGTAGTTCTGTTATGAGTTTTGCCTCCTTGTTATTTAGCGTATTGTAAGATGAAAGATAAATAGATGTAGGTGTAATCGGGTATATATTACCTTCGGTATTAACCCTGTTATGATCAATCAGCTCACAAAAAGACCAAACAGTTTTATCACCAATGGTTGCATAGATTACCTCCGGGTATGTTCTGGCCCCCGCTTTATGGGAATCTGAACAAGCGCTTATCAAAAATAAAAAACAAGATAAAGACATGATTCCTCTAATAAGGCTTTTTTTCAAGCTGCTTACCACCTCTCTAATGTTATATTGAACGACGCGGGTTGGGCGCCCCAATACTGCTGCGTTCTGTAAAACACAAAATAACCGGGCAATATTAATCTATGGCCCGGTTACTTGTTTTTTAAAGACGCTGTTGTTGGTTGGATAAAGTTATCTGTGTTATTTTGTTGAAAACACCGTAATCCGAAAAGCCCTTTCCGGGGCTGTAAATCTCTGTAATCTCCTTTGTTGTAACGGTTGACCCGGAGCCTGTGTCGGCCTTCGTCCCGGCGGGCGGCTCGGTTGCGGTAGTATCCGTGGCGGCATCAGGTTCCGGCTCGACAGGCGTAAAGGTTGCCGTTCCGCCGGAACCAGCCTTGTCTCCGGAGACCTGCCCGGGTCCGACCGGGGAGATGGCTGTATCCTCATCCTCCTCGTCCTTCCCGGTTGGAATGTCTGCCTGCGTACCGGCGGCCGCCTTATCCTGGGCAGTCTTCTCCGGCGCCTTTTTAGTTTCAGCAGGAACCGCATACTGACCGGTCAGGGGCGTCTGCAGCACCACATTGGTTACAGTTTCACCGTTAAAGAGCGCCGCCACCGCCTGTTCGGCCTCAACGGGATCTACGCCCCAGTAATCGCCGTCAGGCAACTCGATGGGGCGACCGGGCAGGGTCTGGGCCACCATGTTGAAGCTTTCCAAACTTTTGGCCGCCGTGGTCATTTTTAACATATCGCTTATGCTCAGGTTGGTCTTTACATAGCGGTTGATCTCCGGAATCAGCCTGGGCAGTTTGGGAATGGAAGAAGGCTGGAGAATCTCTTTGACCAGGGCTATTAAAAATTTTTGCTGGTACTTGGTCCGATCTATATCCGCGAAGTCATATTTCCGGTAGCGCACGTATTGGAGCGCCTTATCCCCGTCAAGCCGCTGCACACCCATGGTAAGGTTAATCACATCGGTCCTATCCCCATCTAATACCTCATACATATCCTGATCCACATCCAGGACTACACCCCCGAGGACGTCCACGATATCTTTAAAACCGCTGAAATCGGTCAAGATATAGTGCTTGACCGACACCCCCAGCAGGCTGGATAGAACCTTCGCGGAAAGCTCCGGCCCGCCGTAAACAGTGGCGCTGTTAATCTTATCCCAGCCGTGGCCGGGAATGTTGACCCGTGTGTCCCTGGGAATGGAAAGCAGAGAAACCTGCTTGCTCTTGGGATCCACGCTGACCAGGATGATCGAGTCGGAGCGCGCCATGCCTTCATCCTCACGCGCGTCGATGCCTAAAAGCAGCACATTCAACCGCTGGCCATCTTTTAGCAGCTCGGAGTCGCCTCCGGTAGCGGAATGTGAAGGGAAAAACAGGTCCCTGGCCGTGATAAGGCCCCCGGCCAGCAGGATCAAAGCCAACAGCCCGCATATTATCAAAGGCGCTTTCCTCTTAAGCTTTCTTTTTGCAGCCAACAACTCACCCCCGTGGCGATGTTAACGTCAGGCGACAGCAGCTGCTTAATCGCCCGTTCCTTTAATATACTTGTTTACCCATTATTCATTAATAAAAGGCGCCGCGGCAGTCTCAAGGGCATTGCTGTTTATCACGGGTGTCAAGGGGGTGTATCCCGTCCCTTTGACACCCGTGACACCCTCCTTAGTTCTCAGCGGAAATGCGGTCAAAAACCACGTCAGACAATTTTTCACCCACCGCCGCCAGGTTCAAGGTCAAGGCGCTCCGGTCCGGCCCCGTCAGGGATATCTCTACCCTGCCGGTTTCTTTTTCCCAGTAGTTCCGGCTGAATCCCAGGGTCCTTCCTGCATTGTCCGCCAGGCGAAAGTCGGGCAGGTAGGCGGGGAAATCGCCCTGCTGGCCGGGCAGGCTGTAATACAGGCAAAGCCGGTCTCCTTCCACTGAGAGCCTGTCCAGTACAATTTCCTTGCCGCCGGCGGTAA
>DHTR01000012.1:0-266 GCA_002408725.1 Pelotomaculum sp. UBA5255 | reverse complement strand
AGGACCTCCCCTTCCGCCGGAACGGCCAGACTTACCTTTTCCTCGGGACTGGTCTGCCGGTAGGCGTACAGCGGGAGAAAGGAAAGCTTTAGCATTTTGGCGTCAACGTCCAGGGCGCTAAAAAGGAAGGAACCTGCCACACTGCCTGTGCTGGAAAGGGTCATGAACTTGGCGCCCTCATAGGCCGCGCTTTTGCCGTTGGTCCGGTCAATCAGAAGGGGTACGCCCACCGGCGGGGCGCCCTTTACCGTTGGTTTGGCCAAACT
>DHTR01000106.1:8038-10967 GCA_002408725.1 Pelotomaculum sp. UBA5255 | reverse complement strand
CCGGCCGTGGGCGGTCCGAGTTCTATTACAGCACGGAAGGCCCTGGAAAACCTGGACTGGATGGTAGGCGTCGACTTATTTGAAACGGAAACGGTCTCGTTCTGGAAGCGCCCGGGTGTCACCCCCGCCGAGATCAAAACGGAGGTTTTTCTGCTTCCGACCGCTTTTTCCTACGAAAAAGAAGGTACGGTAGCCAACAGCTCGCGCTGGATTCAGTGGCGCTGGAAAGCGGTTGATCCGCCCGGACAGGCAAAGAGCGACCTCTGGATTGCCGATAGGATCATGAAAGCCATTAAAAAAGAATACCAGTCCGGCGGAAAGTTCCCCGCTCCCATTCTAAATATGACCTGGAACTATCCCGAGCTTCCGGAACACCATGATGAACCGGATATCATGGCCGTTGCGAAGGAAATGAACGGGTATAATGTTGCGGATGGAGCTATGCTGGACTCCTTTGCCAAGCTCAAGGACGACGGCTCCACAGCCTGTGGAATCTGGATTTATACAGGTTATATGTTTGTCGACCCGGTACTGAAAGTGCCGGCCAGTCAGAGGAGAAGCCGGGAAGACAAGAGCGGCCTTGGACTCTTTCCCAAGTGGTCATTCTCCTGGCCCGCAAACCGCCGCATTGTATACAACCGCTGCTCGGCCGACCCGAACGGCAAACCCTGGGATCCCAAGAGAGCGCTGATTACCTGGGACGGGGCGCAGTGGGTGAACAATGATGTGCCGGACTTCGGCTTCAAAGATGCCGTTACAGGTGCATTCATTCCGCCCAATAAATCTGCCGCCAATCCTTTCATCATGAATACTGAAGGACAGGGACGCCTCTTTGCGCCTTCCGGGATGAAAGACGGTCCCCTACCGGAGCACTACGAGCCGGTTGAAAGTCCGGTTAAAAACATCATGGGGAAACAACAGAGCAACCCCATGGCTGCCCGATATAAAGGCGATTTCGCAAAAATTGCCGAGATCGCCAGTTTGGATTACCCCTATGTCGGCACAACCCACCGCCTGGTTGAGCATTATCAGAGCGGAGCCGTAACCAGAAGCTGCCCAACCCTGGCGATGTTAATGCCGGAAATGTTTATCACGATCTCACCAAACCTGGCCGGCAAGCTGGGAGTTACGCCCGGCGATATGGTGACGGTCAGTTCTATAAGAGGCGAGATTAAATGCAAGGCTAACGTTTTGCCGATTGTCAAACCACTGAGGGTCAACGGGAAAGAAATTGAAATCATCGGCATCCCCTGGCACTGGGGTCACCAGGGTATTGCTACGGGCGAAACGGCAAATGATCTAACTCCTTGCGTTGGAGACGCCAACACAATGATTCCAGAGTCTAAAGCTTTTCTATGTAATGTTAAAAAAGCGTAGGTTTGAATCAATTTGTTTAAAAGTTTTAACCTATGCAGGGAGGTGTAATCTTTGTCGAAAGGTGTTTTGGTAGACATTACCAGGTGTATTGCCTGCCGTAGTTGTATGGTTTCATGCAAGTCGTGGAATGATTTGCCATCTAATCCAAGTACCTTTAGTAATAACTGGGACAGCCCCGGAAAGACCGATTCAAATAACTGGACTGTGGTGACCAACCACATGATTGAAGATGGCGACCAGATTAAATGGCGCTTTGTAAAAAGACAGTGTATGCACTGCCTTGAACCCGGCTGTGAATCAGCCTGCTTTACACATGCATTTGTAAAGACCAAAGAGGGCGCCGTGATCTACAAGCCAACGGAACTCGACCAGGATTACTGTGTCGGCTGCCGTTACTGCATGATTGCCTGTCCCTTTGGCGTGCCGTCTTTCCAGTGGGAGAAAACATTCCCCTATGTGCAAAAGTGCCGCTTTTGTTATGACCGCATGAAAGAAGAAGGCATGGAGCCTGCCTGTGTAACATCCTGTCCCACACAAACATTAAAATATGGCGACAGGGCTGAACTTCTGGCCGAAGCCAGGGACAGGATCAACAAAAACCCCAATTACGTGAAACATATTTACGGGGAAAAGGAATACGGGGGAACTTCCTGGCTTTATATCTCCGATGTTCCTTTTGAAAAGCTTGGCTTTAGAACCAATGTATCCGAGAAATCTATTCCTTCCTACACCTGGGATGTCCTCAAGTGGACCCCCGTTATCTTCTTTGGCTGGGGCGCAATCTTGACGGCCATGCGTGCTTATACCAAGAGGCGTGCCGAAGTCCATAATGAGGAAGATATGTACGCTCCCGTCGACGATGAATAATCTAGTATTGGAGGTGAATAAACATGAGATTTGGCAAGAACTGGAAGTTTAAAATTACGCCCTTCAGGATTCTCCTGATCATCTTTGTACTTATTGCGGCTGCAGCCAGCCTTTATCGATTTGTATACGGCCTGGGCGCAGTCACCAACTTGAGTGACGAATGGCCCTGGGGATTGTGGATCGGCTTTGACTTGCTTTGCGGTATCGCACTGGCGGGCGGCGGCTTTAGCACTGCTTTAATTGTTCACGTCCTGCATAAGGATAAGTACCTGCCCATTGCCCGGGCAGCGCTTTTAACGTCATTAATTGGTTACATTATCGCAATGGTCAGCCTTTTCCTGGATATCGGCCGGTGGTTCAACTTCTGGCGTCCTTTCTTTTACTGGGGCTACCACTCCGTGTTATTTGAAGTATTCTGGTGCATCTCCCTATACACCACGATTCAGGTCCTGGAATTCGGAGATATCTTCTTTGAAAAGGTAAAATGCGCACCCCTGAAAAAGATCCTGGGGTACGCCATGACCCCCATGCTGATTCTGGGTATTGTTCTACCTTCTTTGCACCAGTCATCCCTGGGCTCTCTGTATATTGTTGCGGTGGATCGGCTTTATCCCCTGTGGTGGTCCATGCTAATCCCGTTCTTCTTTGTCTGGTCCGCTTTCTTCCTGGGCCCGGCCATGGTCAC
>DHTR01000106.1:0-7766 GCA_002408725.1 Pelotomaculum sp. UBA5255 | reverse complement strand
ACCCTAGTTATGATGATCATTTACCTCATCGTAAAAATCGTCGATTTGGTCTACCGTGGTGTTTTCTCAATGGCCTTCAACGGGTCCTTTGAAAGCAACATGTTTTTAATTGAAATGATTGTGTTCGTAGTCGTCCCAATCATCATGTATTCTATTACTTCCATCCGAACTAAACTCTGGGGCGTTTTAACAGCCTCCATTTTAGTTGTTGCCGGTGTAATCTTCAACCGCATGAATGTGGTCTTTACCGGTATGTCCAGCGCCATGGGAGGTCACTACTTCCCCAGCGTCTGGGAATGGCTGATTACAATCGGCATGTGGAGCTTCCTAGTTCTGTTCTACTGCTTCGTCGTGGAGAACTTCCCGATTATGGCGAAGGAAGAACATGCTCATGGTACCGGCGCATCTTACGGGACGGGCTTTCAAGCCTAGGTTAACCCTGTAAACTAAAAATAATAAAAACCAGGGGGATTGATTTCCCCCTGGTTTTTATTAACAAACAAATATAGGTGCTTAATTCCTACACTAGGGATTAAAGCAGATCCAAATTTGGATTAGCACAAACGGTGTAATCTTTTAAAGCATACCTGGAAAGCATATTTATGCTAAACTGAAATTCCAAAACCCAAAGTAAGCAAGGAGGTGAATTACTTAACAGGCTTGTCCACCACAACTTTTGCGACCTGCTGAACCTCTTCCTTAATGTCCTTAATATCCTTGGTTACTTCCGCTACTTCTCCAAAGCTGGCCGCCGAAGCCCTCCGAAACTCATTTATCGTTTTTCCAAGGGATTTTCCCACTTCTGGCAACTTGCGCGGTCCAAAAACAACCAGGGCAATAACTAAAATCAATACCAACTCTGACATACCCAGGTTCGGAAACATAAAAACCCCCCTCTCCTATCGTTCAGCCAATCTCTTTCCACTGCACCATTCGCTACTAAAACGATAGCTTATCGTATCGCCTCTCTAAATATAGTTCTTGCAAAAAACAAAACTTCCTGCCTGCTGATTTATACTTCTCGGCTGGAGATACTGTTTAAAAGCCAACTGACCAAACTGGTGATAATGGCCCCCCAGAAAGCGCCCCAAAAACTGTACACGGTAAAACCCGGCACTATCCAGGAAGCAATGATGAAGGCAAAAGCATTGATCATAAAGATAAAAAAGCCCAGAGTCAAAACTGTTACAGGGAAAGTCAAAATAATCAGCACAGGCCTGATAAAGGTGTTAACCAGGCCTAAAACCAGGGCGGCTAGCAGTGCCGAAAAGATACCCTGAATCTCAAACCCGGAAACCAGGGCGTCCGCAATCAGCAAGGCCAGACCATTTAAGCACAGTGTAAGAAACCATCTCATTGACGTCTCTACCTCAATCGTAATTTGTGTAATCCTTAAAAATCATCTTATCATTCTTCTGCTTTTCCTGCCAGGTTTATTTTAGCTCAAAAACCGCTTTAATAAACTGCTCTAATATTTGATTAAGACTCTCGCTATTGGAGTGTCCCAAAAACTTACCGTTTTAGGATTTTCTCATCTTCTAAATCTGAAACACCAGCCTCATCGAAGGATGCCATCTCTCGCATGATCTTCACTGAGGCCTCTAGCAGATGCATGGCCAGCGCAGCCCCCGTTCCTTCGCCCAGCCTCATTTTCAGATGGATCACCGGAGCCATGTCCAGTTGCTCCAGCATCAAATGGTGCCCCTGCTCATTCGATAGGTGGGATGCAATCATAAACTCGCGGGCTCTAGGCTGCAGCTTACAGGCAACAAGAGCTGACGCGGTGGTAATAAACCCGTCAATTAAAACGGGAACCCGTCTTGCTGCCGCGCCCAGGATGACCCCTGCCAGCCCCGCTATTTCAAGGCCCCCCACCTTAGCCAAAACATCGAGGCCATCACCAGGGTCGGGCTGATTGACTTCTAGCGCCCGCTCGATGGCCCTGACTTTGCGTTCCATAACCTCGTCATTGACCAGGGTCCCCCTCCCGGCCGCTTCCCCGGCCTTATAACCACCCAGGACGGCCAGGATAGCGCTGCTGGGTGTCGTATTTCCAATCCCCATGTCACCGAGAGCCAGCAGGTCGGCGCCCCTGTCAATTTCCGCATTTGCAACCTCGATCCCCACTTCCAGGGCACTTACCGCTTCCTTCCTGCTCATTGCAGGTCCGGTGGCAATATTACCGGTGCCCAACCTTACCTTACGCTGCAGTACTCCTGGAAAGTTGACAGGCAGGGCGACACCCACGTCCACAACGACAACCCGTGCCCCCGCGTGCTTAGCCAGGACCCCGACCCCGGCGACACCTCGTAGAATAGCCGACAGCATCTGGGCGGTGACCTCCTGCGGAGCGATGCTCACCCCTTCCGCCACCACACCATGGTCGCCTCCCATTACGATTACGACCTTGTCCTTGATTGAAGGTCTTGGAACCCCAGTGATTCCAGCCAGGCGAACCGCCATTTCCTCGAGCACGCCAAGGCTTCCGGGGGGCTTAATCAAGCTGTCAAGGTGTTTCTGCGCCCTTTCCATCGCTTCCTGATCCAACACTCCAATACTACCCATCGTCTTTTGCAGCAACATCACAGCACTCTCCTTTTTTATTTAATGTTGTTTCGGCTATAACCTTGGGTATAAAAAGTCCACAGCCTAAATCAGGCCGTGGACTTTTCCATCATCCATCGGATACCCCTTCACACCGCAGAGGCTTTTAACAACAGGCAGGTCTCCTGGCTTACGGTCATCGCATACCGCAACCTTCCCGGCAAACGCCGGTGGCTATAAAGGCGGTCTGCTCCCGGTAACAGTGGCGGGTCCGCTCAGGCCTTACACCTGATTCCCTATTCTCCCTTGCAGGCACCTGTTGACCGATTAATTTAATATTAATTTAATAGTATATTTCTTCAGTTATGTTAGATATCCTGCATTTAAGAAAAAATTTATCATTAACGATAGCTATTATTGTTTCCTTTGATCAAAATACGTCTACTTTACCCACCAACTTAGCAGCCGGTTTACAACTGCCGCTGTTTCCGCACGGGTCGCGCCGTCACGCGGCCTGAAAAGACCGTCACTTCCCTTGAACAGCCCGGCAGCAGAGACTTTATCGACGGCATCCCGGGCAAATTCTGGAGTAGCGCTGGAGTCTTTGTATTTTACGGCATCTTCCGGATCATCCAGGGCTAGTGCCCGGCTGATCATCACTGCTATTTCACACCTTGTAATCCGGGCATCCGGCGCAAAGGTGCCATCCGGGTACCCCGAAATTACCCCCCGGGAAAATGCTGCGGAAATGGCCGGACCGGCCCAGGCCGGAATGGTATCCTTGAAAACAGGAGTGCTTTCCGGCGCCGGCCATTGCAGGGCCGCTGCCAGGAAGGACACAAACTGCGCTCTCGTTACCACCTGGTCGGGGCCAAAGGTTCCGTCCGGAAATCCGTTGGCCACACCCCGTGCCGCCAGACTGCTGATATCCAAATTGGCCCAGTGTTTGCCGGTATCGCTAAAGGTCGGCACGGACCGCCGGTCATCCACCAGGACAACCGTACCAAATTCCCAGAGCCTGGCCGAAACTTTATCATCCGGACCTTCTGTGTCCGTATTTGCCGGTTGCTCCCGCCACCTTTCGGCAAGAGCGTCCCACAACCAGATTGCCGGGCGTCCGGCGGCTGCGTCTGCCCTGTACTGCCAGCTCAACTGCCAGGGAATGTCCGTGCTTTTTATTTCCTTACCTTCAACGGGTTCAATCTGAATCGCCCCGAGGAATGTGCAACCGGACGGCAGGTCAGCCGGTAGTTCCACGTTGGTCAGCCTGAACTTAACAGGACTGGCAACACTCCCTGCAGGGAACAGGACCTGAACCCGGTCCTCTATGATCATTATGGAATCCTCTTCAGGCGCAGCCTGCAGCTCAAACCAGGACGGCTGTACCGTTACCGGTACCGCTATGGAAAGGCCCTGGAAGGACGCCTGGATAACTCCCGACGCGGGTTTTCCAGCTGCGGTAAATTTACCGTCAACAATTTGGCCCAACTCGCTGTTGTCCACGGTCCACTTCAGATCACTTGCATTCAAGTCAAAGATTTCTCCGTAGTTAGTGCTTACCTTCACCGACAGTTGGGCGCTCTGTCCCGGCTCAAGCGCTAACGCGGCAGGATCGACTGCCAAACCGGACAGGGACTCAGGACCGACGACCCGCACTACCGAATTGCTGCTCACTCCTCCGTACGTGGCTGTGATTATTGCGCTTCCACCAGTTTCCGGGAGAAAATGGTTTCCCTCAAACACTCCGGTTACGCCAGAAGAAACCGACCATACGACTTGACCCGGCACGACTTGGAAGGGGTTGTAATACTGATCATAGCCTTTAGTCGAAAAATCACCTTTGGTACCTGCCAGGAGCAGCGACGGGCCGCTTATAGCAAGACCTTTTAAATCACCTTTCGGCGCGGTTGAAAAAAGGCCGATGGCATCGGGGACCGCACGCTGGGAAAGGCCCTGGGGACGGTTGATCAGGCTGGCTTCAAACTCCCCCAGATGTCGTGCGGCCAGAGTCGTTGAGCCGCCTCCGTCCAGGTTAACGGCCCGCCAGATGCCCATGGAGATCAGGAATTCAGCCAATTCTTCCTGGCTCATGCCCCTGCTCAGCAAGGTTCCGTCTGAGGCAACCTGTTTTTCCACTGCAACCAGGTAAAGTGTTTTACCGTCCATGGAAATCCCGACGGCAGTCCGGGCGTTATTACCGCCTATATTTTGTGTAAAGTATGCCGGAAGATGCCCGTCCTCAACAAGCAGGGCCTGTCCTCCCACGGCAGCCAGCAGCTTCTCTCCCTGAGGCAACACCGAATATGTATAGCTTACCTTTGAGCCTACCGGCAGGTTTTCGAGAATGAACCTGGCGGCCTGCCCATGCCCTTTAAGGATATATCCGTCGGCAGGTATCGCCACTCCGGGCTGGTCAGTCAAGACTTGCTGCACAACTCCGTTGCTCACAACGGCTTCCACTACGCCTGTGAGATCCGGTAGTTTCCCCCTGCTGGTGGTGCCCCAGATAGGGTCGTACAGGTTAAGGGTCTCAATATCCGATGAAGTATCCGACATAAACAGGTAGCCCGGCTTATTAATGCCGGAAAGAGGGAAGCTTTTTTGATTTCCGGCAGTAACTTGTCCGGAAAACTCAAAGATCTCCAGAAGCGTTGTTTTATCCCAGGTCAACCCAAAGCCATACATATCATTGCGCAGGGCAGGGCTCTCAACCAGCCGTCCACCCTGGTAAGCAAGACCAATAGTCCTTCCGCTCTCCCTCATCTGAAAAAAGTCTCCATTTATGGCGGCTACCGCTCCTGTACGCCTGGCCATTTCCAGTACGGGCTGGTTTTTATTTAAAGTACCGTCCGCACCGATGATTGTGTCTACCTTTAAAAAGGGATCGCTCAAGTCTATCTTTAGGACATAAACATTAAGAGGTCCCTCAGTGGTTTGTATTTCGACGGTTTGTAGAACTGCCCCCTGGGTTATAATTTCTTCGCTTGCCTTTTTGCTGATTTCCTGGTAGGCATCGGCCCAGGACGGCACAACCATGTTTATCAACAGGACAGCCAGGATAATATTTCTCCAAAACTTCACGACGGTCCACTTATTACTCAAACTATTACCCTCCCTCAAGATGTCAGAGAACTTTAAGATAACATTCCTTAACCAGTTAACCTGCAAATACCGTGACCATAAGCATTGTTTCCTTCAAATCAGATCCACCTCCTATATAAAAAGACGTTTGCAAATCCCTTTTAGTTCTATTAATAAGATATATTTTAAATGTATTATGTCTTAGGATGCGCCGACACATCAAAAAAAGAATGGCTTGCCGCATCAAAAAGCCACCGTACTGGTGGCTTGAGGCTAGTAGTCAACTTTAAACGTTGAACCTGAAATTAATGACATCCCCGTCAACCACTAGATACTCTTTTCCTTCCAAGCGAAACATGCCCTTCTCCTTCACTTTGGCCATGCTTCCCATCTGTTTCAGGTCATGGTACTTTACCACTTCAGCCTTGATGAAGCCCCTTTCAATATCCGAGTGGATCCTGCCCGCCGCCCGCTTGGCTTCAGTCCCTTTCAGGATGGTCCAGGCCTTTACCTCATCATCCCCCACAGTAAAGAATGAAATTAACCCGAGGTAATCGTACGCGGCCCGGGCCAACCGGTCAATCCCAGACTGGGCAACCCCCAAGTCCGACAGGAACAATTCCCTGTCCTCATCCGGAAGCTGGCTGACCTCCATCTCAATCTTGCCGCTTATTTCCAGGATGGGAAGGCCCCTTTCGGATGCGTAGGTCTCAAGTTCCTTCTTTCCGGGGTAAGTTTTCGTTTTAAACTGCTGCTCATCGGTGTTGATAACCAGCAGTAACGGTTTTTCGGTTAGAAAGCTATAATTTCTCAAGGCAAACTTTTCTTCAGGCGTCAAATCAAGCCGGTTGATAGACACTTCGCTTTCCAGGGCCTGGAGGCATTTGCCAAGGACCTCAAGTTCAATAACATTTTCTTTTTTAATCTTTTTGCCGGCCTTGATCCGCTCGATCCTTTTCTCAATGATTTCCATGTCTGCAAACAGCAGTTCCATGTTTACTGTTTCTAGATCCCTCAGCGGATTAATGGTGTCGTCCACATGAGGCACGTCCGGGTTTGAAAAGGAGCGAACAACATGGGCTAACATATCCACGTTCCGGATGGCGTTTAAAAACTGGTTGCCCACACCTTTTCCCTGACTTGAACCCCGCACAAGCCCCGGAACATCACTGAACTGGATCTGGGCGTGCGTTGTTTTGCGGGGGTGATATAATTCACTCAGGTAACCCACCCTGCTGTCAGGTATTCTGGCCCTGCCAATGTTGGTTTCTGTCTTTCCGGTCAAAAAATTTGATGTTTCAGCGCCGGCGCCGGTAAGCAGGTTAAATATTGTTGTCTTACCGACCATCGGCAGGCCAATTAGGCCACAATTAAGATTCATGTTCATCACCCAAGTAGTAGTTTACCATTTTATAGCTTGATTTTCAAACTTATTACCAGTTAGAGTATTATTTGCCGTTAATCAATTTGTATAAACATATTTATTTCAAACTTTATTTATTTTAAAATGGTACCATATAATTCCTCAATGGTATAATGGGGCTGGTTTATGTTGCACTGGAAATGCTTATATATTCAGGCATTTTATCTATCTGCTCTCCATAGAAATAACGTGATATAATATTCGCGGGAGGAAGCAACAATGAATCCAGTTATAATGGTTGGACTTGGCGTACTGGTTGGTATCGGCGCCAGTTTTTCAGGTCTGGGTGGCGGCTTTATCATGGTTCCCCTGTTGATCTACCTCGGCTTTACGGCGCAGCGGGCCGTTGGGACTTCCTTTTTGGCCATTCTGGTGATCAGTATATCTGCCCTGTTCGCCCACGGAAAACTAAATCACGTTGACTACCGCATGGGGCTCTTTCTTGGTCTGGGCGGTATCCTGGGCGCACAGATTGGTTCCAGATTGGTGGAGTACGTCTCTAACGAAGCATTCAATAAGATTTTTGCCGTAATACTGGTAGCTCTGGCCGTGCGTATGTTTTTCCAAAAATAACTCGTCCTACAGGCAGTTGCTATTCTCACCCAACCTAATGTCTAAAAACTTCCTTGCAATAAAATTGATGGGACATCTATTACCGCAGGGGAAACGTTCAAGGAGGTAATAATTTGAAGGAATGGCAGGTTGAAGACGCCGGCGG
>DHTR01000010.1 GCA_002408725.1 Pelotomaculum sp. UBA5255 | reverse complement strand
TACGTTGATTCTCTGTCCAGGGGAATGAAGCAGCGGCTGGCGCTGGCGCGCTGCCTGGTGCATGACCCGAAGGTGCTGATCCTGGATGAGCCGGCCTCGGGGCTTGACCCCAGGGCGCGGGCGGAACTGAAGGAAATCATCAGGCATTTAAAACAGTTAAACAAAACGGTATTAATCAGCTCACACATTTTACCCGAGCTTGCAGAAATCTGCGATGAAATGGCCATCATGGACCGGGGTCGCCTGGTTGCTTGCGGAACGGTGCCGGAAATAACGGCCGTGTCCCGCAGCGTCAAGCAGATTCGCGTCGAGGTTCTGGATCGGGCGGAAGAAATGGCGGCTTACCTGGCCTCCCTTTCAGGGGTCAAGGGGGTCCGAGTGGATGGAAATGTCATTACATTCTACTTGAGCCGGGAGCGCGCGGGGCAAGCGGAGCTATTGCAAGAGATGATCAGGGACGGGTGGTCTGTGTTGGAATTTGGTGAAATCAGGCGCAATCTGGAAGAGGCCTTCATTGCCGCTACAGACGGGGAGGTGGAAAAAGTTGCAGGAAATTAATCCGGTTTTGCTCAAAGAATTAAAGCAGCGGTTTCGCACGGGTAAAACATCCTGGTTGCTTGCGCTCTACCTGCTGGCCATCGGGACCTTTGTCCTGGGCTTCATGTATCTTAACTGGCGCAGCTCTCCGGGAATGTACCAGCCCTCCCGCAGCCGCGAACTTTTCATTGTACTAAGCGCGGCCCAACTGATCCTGCTGGCCTTTGTAACCCCGGGGATGACCGCCGGCGTCATCAGCGGGGAGAGGGAGCGGCAGACGCTGAGCGTGCTTCTAACCACAAGGCTGACACCCTGGCAAATCATCTGGAGCAAGCTAGTCTCATCCAGCGCCTTTGTAGTGCTGCTGGTCATATCCACGCTGCCCCTCTACAGCATTGTTTTTATTTATGGAGGAGTCTCTCCCGGGCAAATAATGGGGTTGTTTGGTTTTTACCTTGTTACCATGTTTCTATTTGGATGTATCGGGGTGGTCTGTTCCTCTTTTTTCAAGAGAACGGGTGTCAGTACGGTTACGGCTTACGGCCTGGCCTTCGCCCTGTCGGCTGGAACCGGCTTCCTGGCAGTCTTCCTGGCAGAATTGGAACGTTTCCAGCGGTCGGAAGTCATGACCCCTGGTTTTGTGGATGGTGTTATCGAATTGCTGCAAAACATTAACCCGGTTTTTGTGATGATGAGAGTTCTCGGGGAAAGGGGTATTGATACCGGCATTAACTTCGGTATTCCCTACTGGGCTGTCTTCACGGCTTTTTACCTGGTTGCCGGCTTCCTGATGCTGGCCTGGAGCGCGCGACTGCTTTCACCCGGAAAAAGGCGGAGCATAAAGTAAATAAATACAAGGCCTCGTTCGGTTAAGTTCTACTACGAGGACCCGGAAGGTCAGTACCTTCCGATCAATGAAGAAGATTTTATTAAAAGGTCAAAGGCCGGAAGCTTTCAAGCGTTTCCGGCCCTTGACCTTTTTTAACCGGGAATATTAAAGCCCGGGCAGGAAATACTTTCTTTAAACGGTTTTTCGATAGGGGATGGGGTACAAGTGCAGGAGGTTAATAACGGCAGGCAGCAAGCTGAGAGCGGTCGGATGATCAACGACCTGGTGAAAAAAGCACAGGGTGCTTTGCAAAAATTTTTGCTGCTCGGGCAGGAAGATGTAAACAGGATTGTCAAGTCCATGGCGCTGGCCGGTCTGGACCGGCATATGGAACTGGCCAAAATGGCCGTGGAGGAAAGCGGTCGAGGGGTCTATGAAGATAAAATAACAAAAAACATTTTTGCAACGGAATACGTCTATCATAGCATCAAGTACCATAAAACGGTCGGACTGATTAGCTATGACGAGGAAGAGGACTACGAAGAAATTGCCGAACCGGTGGGGGTAATCGCGGGTGTGACGCCGGTAACCAACCCAACTTCCACCGTCCTGTTCAAGTCGCTGATCTCCGTTAAGACTCGAAACCCGATTATTTTCAGCTTTCACCCAGGAGCGCAAGGGTGCAGCGCCGCTGCGGCCAAAATCATGCTGGATGCTGCTGTGGAGGCCGGTGCGCCGGAAAACTGCATTTGCTGGATTGAGCACCCCTCCGTTGAGGCAACCAAGGTCTTGATGGCCCATCCCGGTGTGGCCCTGATCCTGGCCACAGGAGGCGCGGGGATGGTTCAGTCCGCCTACAGCAGCGGGAAGCCGGCTCTCGGGGTGGGTCCCGGCAATGTGCCCTGTTACATCGAAAAGACTGCCGGACTGAAACGGGCAGTCACCGATTTGATCCTGAGCAAGACCTTTGATAACGGGATGATCTGCGCCTCCGAACAGGGGTTGATCGTGGACCGGGAAGTATCGGCTGAGGTAGAAAGGCTTCTGGTGGAATATGGCTGCTATTTTGTAACCCCGGACGAACAGAAACAATTAGAGCGGTTTGCCACCTGCGGCGAAACCTGCTCAATGAGCCCGGAAGTGGTCGGCAAGTCGGCCTTCGCCATTGCTCAAATGGCCGGCTTTATGGTGCCGGAAAGGACCAAAATATTGATTGCCAGGCTGGCAGGGGTAGGGCCGGAGGATCCTCTTTCCCGGGAAAAGCTCAGCCCCATCCTGGCCTATTATGTTGTAGATGATTCGATGGAGGGGATCAAGCGCTGTGAACAAATGATGGAGTATGGCGGGATGGGCCACACGGCTGTAATTCACACCATTGATAAAAAATTGATGGGAGTGTTTGCCAACCGGATTATGGCCGGGCGGATTATTGTTAACGCGCCGGCTACACACGGGGCCATCGGAGATATCTATAACACAAACGTGCCTTCCCTTACGCTGGGCTGCGGCTCTTACGGGAGAAACACCACCACGGCCAATGTCAGTGCGGTAAATCTTGTCAACGTCAAAAGGGTGGCCAAAAGGCGCGTCAACATGCAGTGGTTCAAAGTGCCTGAAAAAATGTTTTTTGAAACCGGCTCCATCCAATACCTGGCAAAGATGCCCGGGGTGGAAAGGGTGTTTATCGTAACCGATCAGAATATGGCGGAACTGGGCCATCTGGAAAAGGTCCGCTACCACCTGGAAAAGAGGTTACTCAAGCCCGTGATTGAAATTTTCAGCGAAGTCGAACCCGATCCCTCCCTGGACCTGGTTCTGAAAGGCCGGGATTTGATGAACCGCTTCCAGCCCGATACCATTATTGCGCTGGGGGGCGGCTCGGCCATTGACGCGGCTAAGGGGATGTGGCTCTTTTACGAGCACCCGAAGGTTGAATTTGAATTTTTGAAGCTGAGGTTCCTGGATATTCGCAAGCGAACCTACAAGTACCCGAAACTGGGGCGCAAGGCCCGCCTTGTGGCCATCCCCACAACCAGCGGGAGCGGCTCCGAGGTTACGGCCTTTGCGGTCATCACTGACCGGGGCAAAGATATCAAGTACCCCCTGGCCGACTACGAATTGACCCCGGACGTGGCTATCATCGACCCGGACTTTGTGGAAACCCTGCCGCGCTCCCTGGTTGCCGACGCCGGTCTGGATGTCCTGGCCCACGGGATTGAGGCTTATGTTTCGGTGATGGCGTCGGACTTCACCGATGCTCTGGCGCTCAAGTCCATTAAGCTTGTCCATGAATACCTGCCCCGGTCCTGGCGTATTGGGGACAGGGAGGCCCGGGAAAAGATGCACAATGCCGCCGCCATCGCCGGGATGGCCTTTACCAACGCCTTTCTTGGGATCAACCACAGCCTGGCCCACAAGGTGGGTGGTGAATTTGGCATCTCGCACGGACGGGCTAACGCAGTTTTCCTGCCCTATGTTATTGAATACAATGCCGGCATACCTACAAAGTTTGTTTCCTTTCCGAAATATGAGTATCATGTGGCGCCGGAAAAATACCGCCAAATTGCAGCCCATCTGGGGCTTCCTGCGGCTTCCACAGGTGAGGGTGTCCGTAGCCTGATCGAGGCGGTTCACAGTCTGAATCGTTCCCTGGGTATACCGGCTACCTTTGCCGAAATGGGAATTGATCAAAACCTATTTATGGGCAAGCTGCCTCAGCTGGCGGAAAAAGCTTTCGAAGATCAGTGCACAACCACTAACCCCCGGCTGCCTCTGGTCCGGGAACTGGAGGCAATTTTGCGACAGTCCTATGATGGCCTGTGTTCGTATGAAGAAGCTGAAAAAGAGTTGGGAAACGGGCCTGGACAGGAAAAATTTCTCTATGGACTACCGCAGGATTCAGCAGCAGGGATTCTAGAAAACAGTACTATCTTACAATAATAAAATATTTTTCGTTAAAGATCATCTAATCAAAAAATACATAGTTAAAAAAAGCGGCAGACCCGGAATTGACGGGCCTGTCGCTTCTTTTCATGAATTGTGAGAGTGGCAGTGGTTAGAACTCCCGCTGCTACATGAGCAACTCACCGGTCCGGCAATGAGCTGTCCGGTTAAGTAGTCTCCCGCGACCTTTTTTACTTCTCCTGAAATCCCGGTGATTACCTTGAAGCCGATTTCCTGGAGCGCATTAGCCATAGGCCTGCCGCCCCCGCCGGTAATGACAACTTCCACGCCTTCGCTCTTGAGCATCTCGGCAATTCCACTGTGGTTGTGCAGTTTTTCACTGGTCAATATTTTACTGCCGATGATTTTATCATCCTGGGTATCAAAAACAATAAACTCCCGGCTGCTTCCAAAGTGTGGATTCACCTTTCCTTCGCTGTACGGCATAGCTATTTTCATGATCTTTCTCCCTCTTATTGATCTTGTTATTCCAGTTATTATCTGTGCCGGCCGGGCATCTGGCACGCCGGCGGCAACTTATTTAAATCATTTGAGCTTCATCACCGACGCTTACTTGCCCCCCTTTGACGACTCGGCCGAACCGGCCTTCCCGGCTGACGATGTAGGGTCTTCCGTGCTCTTTGAACACCTCTTTGCCAATATGCAGGATCTGTATTTCGGCTTCACCAATCCTAATGGTTTTTCCCACCGCCATCTCATCCAGGGGAATGCCGGAAACGGCAATGTTTTCAGTAGGGCCACCATTAAAGACCTCTTCCTTTTTTTGATCGGGAACTTTTTCCAGGGCTTCAACTGGAAAAACACTGACTTGTCTGTCCCAATCACCTCCGTGGGCGTCCCCTTCCAGACCCCAGCCCTCGATAATCCGGCCTTTGTTCACCGATGTTTTTTCAATGCCTCGTTCTGCACCGATGTTGATTGCAAGTACTTTACCCACAGCTCTTTGCACCTCCGCTAATGATTACCAATCTGACATTGTTTCATAACATTATAATAGCATTAGGCGCACTGCGTCAATGAATTGAATGACAATATTATTCCACCGGTAGTTGCTCCCGATACTTGCTCAGGCAAGCTATAAGCAGAGTAACCCGGGAATTATATTTTGTTGGCGCTGTTGCCTTAAAGGCGATTTTCTACCGTGGATGGAGCAGATTTTTTGACGCTCATCACGGCTGTTTCGTCGGATGGGGTCCCGAGGCCTGACTTAAGGTGTTAGCTTGAGTCTTTTTTTCAAATAACCGTTAAAACTATTCAGTCGTTTTTGATCTTGTTGTATAAATTCAACCAGGATTGTAATTCGTTCCACAGTTTCTTCCCGGATATTGTGTTCCAGTTTTTCTGTTTCCTCCAGGATGCCTTCTGTGACACCAATGAGCCCCAGGAATTGCTCGATTGCCTCGTGTCTTTGCAGTAAATAATTTCCCAGTTCGCGGCCGCGTCGCGTAAATTCAATCATGCCGTACTTCTCGTATTTCAGATAGGCCATTTCTGAAAGCCTGCGGACCATTTTACTGGCGGAAGGTGGCTGTACATTCAGCGCGCCGGCCAGATCCCCAATTCTGGTATAGCCCTTATCCTTGGAAAGACGAAAGGCCATCTCCAGATAATCTTCCATGCTGGGGGTGAGGGTGTTATCCTGGCGTAAAAGCGCGTACCCTCGTACCGTGTGAAATTTCATCTTATTGTTATCCATAGGACTCAACCCCTGTAGTCCTTTTTCTAATGTACCCGGTACCCAAGTTGTTAAGTTATGGTACCGGGTACCTATCACTAAGTTATTACCGATTGTGACATAATTATGATTCCTTTTACAGCTTAAACCAGGCCCAGTAAGCGGGTTGCCTGGTTCAGGGTGAAGGTGACCAGCACCGCAACAGCCAGGGGCAATAGCAGGGCAATTAACGTCCACTTGAGGCTGCGGGTTTCCTTGAAAATGGTCAGCAGCGTGGTGCCGCAGGGATAGTGCAACAGCGAGAAGAGCATCACCGACAGGGCTGTCAGCCAGGTCCAGCCGTGCTGGACTACCAGAATATTATGCAGGGCCGCCAGGCTGTCCGGCTCGATCATGGACCCTGCGGACACATAGCTCATCAGCATAATGGGGAGTACAATTTCGTTGGCCGGCAGTCCCAGGATGAAGGCCATCAGAATAAACCCGTCCATGCCCAGGAGCCGGGCGAAGGGGTTCAGGGATGCAGCGGCATGGCCTAAAATACTCAAGCCACCGATGGAAATATTGGCCAGGATCCAGGTGATGGCGCCTGCCGGAAGAGCGATAACCACTGCCCGCCCCAGCACAAAGAGGGTCCGGTCCAGCAGGGAGCGGATGATGATCCTGCCTAGCTGTGGCTTGCGATAGGGGGGAAGTTCCAGGATAAAGAACGAAGGTACCCCTCGCAGCAGTGTTTTAGACAGCAGCCGGGAGACCGTCAGGGTAACCATGATACCTGTTAAAACAAGCCCTACCACCACCGCAGAAGCTACGGCGGAGCGGTAGGAGGTAGACACGGCGCCTCCTATAAACAAGATTGAAAGTGTGATCAAGATGGGGAAGCGCCCGTTGCAGGGAATAAAGTTGTTGGTTAAGGTGGCGATGAGCCGCTCCCTCGGTGATTCAATGATTCGGCAGGCGATGACTCCCGCAGCATTGCAGCCGAAGCCCATGCTCATGGTCAGGGACTGCTTGCCGTGGGCGCCGGCTTTGCGAAAAATGTGATCCAGGTTAAAAGCGATCCGGGGCAGGTAGCCGAGGTCTTCCAGCAAGGTGAAAAGAGGGAAAAAGATGGCCATCGGGGGCAGCATTACCGATACAACCCAGGCTAACGACCTATAGGCCCCCTCCACCAGCAAACCGTGCAGCCA
>DHTR01000068.1:4165-7194 GCA_002408725.1 Pelotomaculum sp. UBA5255 | reverse complement strand
GGCTGGAAACTGTCGAACCCGAGTTTATAAAGAAACACCTTTACTATTATACCTAGATATGCTATGTATAGACAATATAGGCAATGGCTGTCTGGGAGGAGAGCAGTGTCATGAAGGTTAATAAGGAATTGCTCAAAGGGAGTACGGTTTCCATCATCCTGGCAATGCTTGACCGGCAATCCATGTACGGCTATCAGATGATTAAAGAGATTGAAAAACAATCTGATGGGTTTTTTGCCTTTAAAGAGGGTACCCTTTATCCCATCCTGCATTCTCTGGAAGCAAAGGGCATGGTTGAATCCTACTGGACTGAGACGGAAGGGAGCCGACGCAGAAAATACTATAGAATCACCGGCAAGGGAAGGTTGCACCTGGAGAAAAGACGAAGTGAATGGACTATTTTCTGCAAAGCGGTTAATCAGGTTTTGGGGGAGGGATTGGGGTGAGACCGGAACAGAATCAGAAAGTCCAACAGTATTTAGACGCCGTGTGTTCACAAGTAAAGTGCCGTGAAGTACACGGTCAAATCAGGCTGGAGTTGCTGGGACATATTGAAGAAATTGTTGAAGAACTCAGGCAGGAAAATGTTCCTGAAGAGGAATCCATTGACCAGGCAATAGAAAAAATGGGGGATGCCCTGAGCCTGGGAAAACAACTGCACCAGGCCCACAAGCCGGGGACAGAATGGAGTCTATTGGCTCTGGTCGGCACATTTATCGGCTTTGGCTTGCTGAGTTTGTATGCGATTGAAAAAGGTGGTTTAGTAAGATCAGTATCGGTATTCACGAACAGCCTCTTTTGGTTTTCGCTTGGCCTGATTATCGCGGCCGGAATGTATTTTTTTGATTATCGAAAAATTAAGTCCTGTTCCTGGTATTTATTTTGGGGGATACTCCTGGTCTGGCTAACCGTCCTTCTCTTTGGACCCGAAGTCAGCAGCAGGCATATGTTGAACCTGTTTGGAATTGATTTTGTAATGATTACCCCGTTTTTATTGACAATAGCCCTGGCCGGCATTTTTTCCAAATGGGACTGGCGCCAGGAGAAAGGATCGTTAAAAGTTTTATTTCTACTTGCCCCCGGGAAAAGAAGGCGGAAGTTCAAGTGCCGGGCCGGTTCGTTATTAAAAGCGTTTGTCCTTCTGGTTATTCCTTGTGTTTTTTATCTCGAAAGCGCTGTTATCTCAGGCGCTGTTTTATATGCGGCTGTATTTTTGCTCCTCATGCGGGCATCCGGCGCGAAGCTGTGGCGTGTTTTCCTGGTTTTGCTGGTATCAATGCCCCTGATAGGTTATACTTTTTTTGCTTTGTTTGCAACCCCTTATCGCTTTGAGCGATTTACCGCGTTTATGCACCCGTACAGAGATCCCCAAGGGGCCGGCTTTTTGTACATACGTTTAAAAGAGGCAATCCATGCCGCCGGCCTTTGGGGGCAGGGTTTTACTTTGCCCGCCGGGATGATTCCTGAAGTTCATACCGATTTTATTTTAGCCTATGTTGTTTATACCTTTGGCTGGATTTGCGGTCTGGCGGTTTTGGCCTTGGCCATCACCTTGATCATCCGGATGAACCATGTGGCCGGACAGGCCGGAGATCCGTATGGCCGATTGTTGGTAACCGGACTAGCCGGCATTTTTGCGGTCCAGTTTTTCTGGAACATCCTCATGTCGCTGGGGTTGTCCCCGGTCTTCAGCCTCAGCCTTCCGTTTATCAGCTATGGCGGTTCTCAACTAATCATCCAAATGGCTGCCGTGGGCCTGGTGTTAAGCGTCTACCGGCGCAAGGACATGGTGGCAGCGACTGAAAAGGCTTAAAAATCCAACACCTCAACATGAACTCAAACACATACTTTTACAACTACAATGGAAGCCATAACAGAGCGCATACAGGGCAGGCGTACCCGCTCCGCCGATTTTGGCAGAAAAACATGCTAAAATATGGTGAAATAAAGTTTAAACAACCTTATAAATTCAAAATATCGGCCTGTAACAGAAGGCTGGATAATGGTACTAAATTATTATAGAAAGAAAAAGACAGGAGGAGAGTGCCTTGAAAAGGATTAAGGGCGCGGCCGCAGTCGCGCTGGTTGCGGGTGTGCTGTTTTCCGCCACCGCCGGGGCGGCGGAAAAGGAGTCTTCCAGCGTACGGGAAGTGCGGGGCGGTGTGGGAACCGTGCAGTTAAAAGGCTGGACCGCCATACTGGTTGCCGAGGTAGAGTTGAGTGAGTCCCGGCGGCAGGCTTTGGAAAGGATCTATCAAATCGTGCCCGAACTGGAGGAACTCTTCCTGGAAGGCGTGCATGAAGAAGGTGAAGACGCCTGGAGGGCAATCCTGAGCGACCGTGCCGGGGAACCGGCGTCCGGTATTGGGTATGTTCATGCCAGCCTTACCTTTGAAAACGATACGGGAGAACTGATCGGGCTCAATATCCGGAACCCCCACTGGGCGTCTGCGGAGCTGCCGGCTTCCGAACTGGCCAGAGAAAAAGCGGCTGAATTCGTCCGGCGGGTTCTGGGAGACAGGAGCCAGGACTACCGGATGAGCGGGGGAATAGGCTACGGCAGATCAGTCACGCAGGACGACAAGGGCAACAGGATCGAGTGGGCTAAGGCCACTGTGCAGTTTGAGCGCCTGATCAACGGCATACCCTTTCTGAACAGCGGCATTCGGGTGGGTGTCGACGCCGCCGGCCGAGTCACTGAATATCATGCGGAGGATTTTTACAGGCTCCAGGAAAGCCCAAAAGTCGTTAAACTGGATCCGACGGTATTCCCCGCTCCTTCCCTGGCCATGCCGAAAGAAACGGCGGCCGGACTGCTGGAGATGAAACTGAGCTACGTCGGGCAGCAGCCCCTGCGGTATCCAAAGCCTGGCAGCGGGGAGGTGGAGACCCGGCCGGTCTTGATGTATGTTCCTTCGGTCTATATGCCCATAGACGCCGTAACGGGACAGCCGGCGGCCGATTTTTACGGGCAGTCAGTGGTCAGCCGGATCAGCCTGGCCGGAGAGGGCCGGCAACTGGCGGCCGTG
>DHTR01000068.1:0-3903 GCA_002408725.1 Pelotomaculum sp. UBA5255 | reverse complement strand
GGAGACAAGGGGACGTTCTTTTTGTCTCCTTCATTCAGGCTTTGAATACTATATTTCGATTTAATCCAGTCACTCGTGCAATCTGCCGTATGGTAGTCCCTTCAATAGACTTTATTCGCCTGAGTAGTTCATTTCGCCTTTGCTTTTCAATATTTTGCAATGCTGTTACCGAAGTTCCATTTATAATAACTTCAATTTCTGCTCTCACTTCTTCATCGGTTTTCCTTGGCTTTATCTCATCATCCAGGCAATTATCTTTAGTTTCCACCTTCATATGCTTACGGAATTTTTGTATGGCTTCAGTTTGCTCTCCTTCAAAAATGCTTAATATTAAGCCGCTGTTGGTAAGTCCGTTTATATATTCATTCTCTCCATAATATGCATGGATGCTGCTCCAGCGATATTCTTCCGGTTTGTTTACTATTCCCGCTTTTACCGGGTTATTATGGATGTATCTAATAACAGTCAATAAGTATTTATCATTTTCAACGCATTCACTTTTATAACGGCCCTGGAATAAATGGCCGATTCTGTAGTATTTCTGGTTATACCACCAAGCATAACTAGTGCCGATGCGTTTCATGGCCTGGGAGATTTCTTCGCTTTTCTCATGAATGAGCAGGTGGATATGGTTACTCATCAGGCAATAGCCATATAATTCAAATCGGTCGGCTTTTACTCGTTTAATTGTTGTCATGAATTGTTGATAGTCATATTCGTCACAAAATATGTCCTGCTGGTTGATTCCCCTCATCAAGACATGGTAAATTCCACTTTCGCATCTTTCCCGCGCATGTCTTGCCAATATCATCAATCCTCAAACATTTTTACCAATAATAACACAAAATAGCAATAAAGGAAACAAAAAGAACGTCCCTTTGTCTCTGTCTCCCAATAAGCCTGAGAAGCCTGCGTAATAAAAGTACCCCCGTGCTTTCATGGGGGTTAGGAAATTTATCCTTGAAAAACTGAGGTTGTTGTTGATGTCTGATATTAATTTGCTGAGTTTGAAATGGTGACTACCATGTTTACTTCACTCTGATTCTTGGCTTGATCAAACAGATTTTTTAAGCCGCTCCAAACCTCCTCTTCCCTGCAGTTTCGTCGAAATTGAGCCCACATTGGTCTTTAAGTTTAACTGGCCAAGAGAATTAAGGGAACTGCTGATGATTTGGCTGGCGTTTGTTGTTTTCTGGGGATAGAGAGACACTTCGGCCGTTATCATTTTATCAACCTCCATTTTGAGATTGTTTTTATTATGCAATAAAGTCTCTTGTTTTATTTATATTGTTAAATATTTTCCTGAAGGGAGACAAAAAGAACGTCCCCCTGTCTCCCCCTGTCTGATTAAAGGGAAAATAGCGGAATTCCGCTTTGCCGATTATGTTTTGCAGCGGCACCGGTCCCCAGTACCTGCTGTCATTACTACGATTGCGGTTGTCGACCATGACGAAAAGCATATCGCCGGGGACTGTATAAGGCTTGAAATCACTAACCGGTTCCTTTTTCATAGCAATATAGTTACCACAAAAAAGCTACTCGGGGAAACATATAAATTGAAAACTACAGCGCCCGGCAACAGGTTTATTGAATTTTAAGTGTGGTTCTGATAATATATTTTTGAACACTGAAGAAAGGAACGGACAGAGTAGGAATGAGGAACAGATAGTTCTGGAACAAACAAATTTCATGCGAATTGCCGGGAGCAATTCTGTTCCGGGATGGGGTTATCCTCGCCTTCTATTAAGTATGTCCGTATTAAATAAGTTTCCTGAAAAACGTATGCCTTTTAATACGGTTTTCCATTTATTTTGGCTGGTTTGACGAGGATAATCCTCCCGAAAAATATATGTTCGGGGGGATTTTATTGTTGGTACTGCAAGCGTGCAATATTAAAAAGTCTTACGGGGACAGGGTAATAGTCCAGTTTGACGATCTGAAAATATATTATGGTGAGAGGATCGGCGTAGTCGGAGCCAACGGCACCGGCAAGACGACGCTGCTGGACCTCCTATCCGGACGTCTGAGTCCTGACGAGGGGTTCCTGGACCTGCGGGCCGGCCTTTCCTACATTACGCAGGAGGGAGCTCCTGGTATCGACCCGGACCGAAGACTGGCCAGGGAGTTCCAGGTCAGCGGTGTTCCCGGCAGCGCGGCCAGCGGCGGCGAAAAAACACGGCTGAAGATCGCCGCCGGCTTTGATGAAAGCGCCGGCATCCTGTTTGCCGACGAGCCTACCGCCAACCTCGACCTGGGTGGTGTCAGGCTGCTGGAAGAAAAGCTGGCGGTTTTCAGGGGGGCCATGCTGCTGGTTTCCCACGACCGGGAGTTTCTAGACTGCCTGTGTACCAAGATTATTGAGATCCGGGGCGCCAGGCTGCAGGTTTTCCAGGGCAACTACTCGGAATACTTGCGGCAGCGGGAAGCCGCGTTCGAGCGGCAGCTGTTTGAATACCGGCAGTACGTGTCGGAGAAGAAAAGGCTGCAGGAGACGCTGGCCGAACGGCGTGGCAGTGTTAAGAATGTCAGAAAGACGCCCAAAAGGATGGGTAACTCCGAAGCGCGCCTGCACAAGAGGGAATCTACGGAAATCCAGAAGAAGCTGAACAAGAAAGTCAAGGCCCTGGAAACCAGGCTGGAAAAGCTCGAGAGCAAAGAAAAGCCGCAGGCTCTTCCACAAATAAAGATTAACATCAACCAGGCTGGCGACCCTGTGGCCAGAACCGTGGCGGCGGGGGAGAATATAGACCTGTATTTCGGCAGCAGGCGCCTCTTCAAGAAGGCATGTTTTGAAATTCCCCGGGGCAGGAAGACGGCGCTGGTGGGCGCCAACGGCAGCGGCAAGACCACCCTGGCGAACATGATCGTCAGCGGCGCTGCGGGAATCAGGCTTGCCCCCGGTACTATAACCGGCTATTACAACCAGGAAATGGCGGGTAATCTTGATTACCGGGACACGGTTTTAGAAAGCGTGATGAAAAACAGCGCCCAGCCGGAATCACTGGTCAGGACTGTACTGGCGCGCTTCCTTTTCAGGGGCGGGGACGTTTTTAAAAAAGTGGCCATGCTCAGCGGCGGGGAGAAGGTGAAACTTGCGCTGGCTAAAATATTGACTGGCGGCGCCAACCTTATCATCCTGGACGAGCCGACCAACTACCTGGACATAATCTCAATGGAAGCCCTGGAGTCAGTGCTGCGTGATTATGAGGGAACGATGCTGGTTATATCTCATGACAGGAAGTTTCTGAACAACGTGACCGACCGGGTGCTGCTGATCGAAAATGGCGCGATCATAACTTATGAGGGACACCTGGAAGACTATATCAATGATGCAAAAGCCTGCTCTATTGACCGGGAAAAAGAAATGGAGGACATGGTTGTCCGGCTCAGGCTTTCCGAACTGGCCGGCAAGATAGCCGAGTGCAGAGATGAACAGGAAAGAAGCCGCCTGGACGAAGAGTACCGGCAGATGTTGCAGAAAATGAGAGGCCGCTAAACTGGGGGACAGTCCCTCGGTCCTTGGTACGAGGGACTGTCCCCCTTCGTATGCTGTGATATACGCAGGAATTCGATAGATATAAGGTATTGGGTGAAATTGGTGATACATTGTATGTGAAAGCAACGTCAGAGGCAAGCCAGGATATTGGCATTTATGCTATTCCCAGGGATAAACCTGTGCAGGAAATAGGATATTTGAAAAATGGCCGTATATGATACGAATCAACATATTGCACGCGTTCTTTGTTTGGGAGACGGTGAAGACTCTGAGATCAAATTGAAAAGCTTTTGGTGCAGCAGCAGAGAGGCTATGGCTGTATTATGGGATATTAATGATAAAGAAAAAACAAATGTAGTTATTAAAAAAGTAGGCTCCTCGCTGTTTTGAGTGGGTAAACATATGTT
>DHTR01000044.1 GCA_002408725.1 Pelotomaculum sp. UBA5255 | reverse complement strand
TTACTGCTTACAAATCTTTCCCTGCTGACAATGTCCAAGGGAAAGATTTGTAAGCAGTAAAAGGGAAATTATCCCAGCTGAAATTAAGATTATGTAGGTCCCAACAATGCCGAATGATTTTCTGAAACTATAGCTTAACAGCGCACCCATAACCCCTCCGCCATCACCTGCGACACCCGCCTTGAAGGAGTCCTCCAGGGGGATCATGAGATGGAAAAAAGTCAGCGCAACCAGATATAGCAGAGCAGCTCCGTATATTCTTTCGGATGCCTGGGTCCTGCTGCGTTTACTTACCAGTCTGATCCCGGCCAGAACCAAAAGCAGCGGGAAGAGATATCTTCCTTCCCCGGCAATGCCTTTTAAAACCCTATCAACAAATTGACTAATCAGTCCTGAAGAAGGGGACAGAAGGCAGACAATGCCAAGTACGCCCAGCGCTACCAGGGCGATCCCCAGGATTTCAAACTTTAGTTCTTCCTTAAGCCGTCCCGGCGTTCCCATATTTGTACCCTCCAAAAATAATATACCACAGTTAGGATCAAATTTCCTTGAAAATACACATAATAATAGCCCACCGCGCAAATTCGGGGGCATTCCACTTAGTAAGAGCGGACTGTCTTATATTGCTATCGCTGCCGGCCAGGTCCAAGACGTGCTGTTCTCCTATCGTGAAACTAAACAACTACCGGCTAAAAGCCGGTAGGTTTTAAACGGACTGAAAGTCCGAACAAAGCTAAAGCCTGCTATTCGCCTAAAGGCGAAGGTTTTAGCCGGCACTCGGAAAATAAAATTCGGCGCCTGCTGTGCGGGTGGAATGCAGGTGTGAATTTGTTCGTACAAACGTACCTTGGATCCACCCGGTCATGGAAGTTAATAGGTTAAGGGCCAGGTGCCGCTTTAAAACCTGACCAGGGCAATAACAATCACCGCTGAGCCAACAGCGAAGCGGTACCAGGCGAAAACCGCGAAACTGCGCCGGGCAAGGTACCTCAGCAGAAAGCCTATGGAGATGAATCCAACCACTGCGGAGGAAATAACCCCGGCCACAAATGCTGCATTAATGTCCCCCGGCGTGATGTCTTTTAGCTTAAAGAGCCCTGCCCCAACAATGATGGGGGTGGAAAGCAAAAAGGAAAACCTTGCCGCCGCCTCGCGGGTCAGGCCGAGCGCGCGTCCCACCGTCATGGTTACCCCGGAGCGGGATACGCCGGGGAGAATGGCAAAAGCCTGGGAAAGACCAATGAGCAGACTGTCGGAAAGCGACACTCCCCGAATGCTCTTAATCTTAGCGGCGCTGCGGTCCACCCAGTAAAGAACGATGCCCATCATAATCAGCAGGACACCGATTAAAAGCGGGGTGCGAAAGATGGTCTCGGCCTGTTCCTCAAACAGATAACCCACTGCGGCCCCGGGAACAGTTGCAGCTAACAGATACCAGAACATTCTTGCTTCCTGTGTTCCATCCCGGCGAAGGGCGCTGTTGATCAGAGAGAACCAGTCTCGCCAAAAGAATGCGACCACGGAGATTAGAGTTCCGATGTGCAGGGCTACGTCAAAAGTTAGTCCTGCGTAGGGCCAGTCGAGCACCCACGGTACAAGGACAAGGTGGGCTGAGCTGGAGATCGGAAGAAATTCACCCAGACCCTGAATGATTCCCAGGATAAGCGCCTGAAATATTGTCACAGAAACACCCCCGGATGAGCACAGGATTTAACGCACTTTCTCATTATAGCACGCCCGGCCCGTCCGAAAAAACAAAATCAGGGGAAATATTGTAAAAGTTGTTGCATTAACATTCAATTAGGCTTCCCGGCAGCAGCTCCGGTTTGAGGAAGTCGGAGGGTTGGGTGCTCAGAAGCTTGATGATCTTTTTAGCGCCAAAGCCGGTTTCTTCCACCAGGATGGGAACCCCCTTGTATACTACTTCTTTATATTCTGGGTATTTCGTCGTGTCAAAACCTTCCAGCACTAACTCCAACTGCATCGGTGTATATAAAATCACTGGAGTTGCACCTCTTTTCGCTGTTGTTTCCACTCTTCTATCATTATCTTGATCTTTTGAACAGCGTTGCCAATCCCTCCTACAGCATCAATCAGTCCGATCTCCACGGCCTCCTTGCCGATTAAAACTGTGCCAATATCCCTGGCCAGATCTCCTGTTCTGAACATCAACTCACGAAATTTTTGTTCGGTAACCCTGGAATGTTCTGTCGTAAAACGAACCACCCTGTCCTGCATTTTATCTAGATATTCGTATGTTTGGGGCACCCCGATGACGAGGCCGTTTAAACGGATCGGATGGATGGTCATACTGGCTGTGTTGGCGATAAAAGAGTATTTAGCCCCAACAGCTATGGGAACGCCAATTGAATGCCCACCGCCCAACACAATCGAAACGGTCGGTTTCGATATACTTGCAATCATTTCAGCGATAGCCAGCCCCGCCTCAACGTCTCCGCCGACGGTATTCAAGATAATTAAGATTCCCTCTATCTCGGGAGCCTGTTCCAAGGCCACCAATTGTGGAATAATATGCTCGTATTTAGTTGTTTTGTTCTGAGGCGGGAGCACCAGGTGGCCTTCAATCTGACCAACAATAGTCAGGCAGTGGATGTTCGATTTAATCTCCGGAATGGGCATTGCACCTATTTCTTTTACGGCTTCCAGGGTTCCTTTGCTTTTCCCGGTAACTTTCCGGTTGTGCCGCGGCTCCTCCTGGTCGGGTTCATTCTCTCTGCCCGGTTCTGCCCGCCGACTGGGGTCCGGTGAGATATCCGGTCCCGGGGCCGGGGTGTAGGGGAAAACACCAGGCTCAGGATCAAAACTAAACATTTTCACAGGTTTCACTCCCTGACTGTGATTAAAGATCTTCTCTAGTTTATAACACTTAGTATGTATGAAATAACATAAAAAATACACCGCTAAGCAGACAAAAAGGCTCCGGAATTCCGGAGCCTTTTGTTTAAGTGATATTGCAGTTCCTGTTAACTTCGAAAACCTTATATTTCCATGATGATCGGTAAAATCATCGGCCTTCTCCTGGTTTTTTCATACAAAAACTTCCCTAATGTATCTCTAACTTGTGACTTGATCGAGGACCACTCGCATACACCCCGATAGTTGCATTTATCCAGGGCGCTCTTAACCTTCGTTTTGGCCTCCTCGATGAGTTCCTCGGATTCACGTACGTACACAAATCCCCTGGAGACGATATCCGGCCCTGCCATTACAAGACCTGTTTCACGGTTAATGGTGACGACCACGATGAGAATGCCATCCTGGGACAGCATTCTACGGTCCCTAAGGACGATGTTGCCCACGTCCCCTACACCCAGTCCGTCCACCAGTACTTTCCCCGCCGTTACCTTACCGGCAACGCGCCCGGAGCGTCGGGTAAATTCTAACACCTGCCCGTTTTCAGCGACAAATATATTTTCCGGTGAAACACCAACATCCCTGGCCAGTTCGGCGTGCTTGATCATCATCCTGAATTCGCCATGAATCGGCACAAAAAACTTGGGTCGCGTGAGATTAATCATAAGTTTCAACTCTTCCTGGCTGGGATGGCCTGAAACGTGCGTACCGGAAACAGACTCGTAAATAACCTGTGCCCCCAGTTTAAAGAGTTGATCAATAATGCGTGCTACCAGTTTTTCATTACCAGGTATGGGTGTGGCCGAGATAATGACTTTATCACCGGGAAGGATCTCCACCTGTCGATGATCGGATAAAGCCATCCTGGTCAATGCCGACATTGGCTCTCCCTGGCTCCCGGTGGTCAAAATTACAACCCGGTTCCTCGGCAGGCGGTTGGCCTCTTCGAGTTCAATCAACGTACCTTCCGGGATATCTATATATCCCAACTCAGAGGCAATACTGACCACATTTACCATGCTCCTGCCAACCACTGCAACCTTACGATTGTGTTTGTACGCCGCATCGATAGCCTGCTGAAGCCGGTGTACATTGGATGCAAAAGTGGCGATGATCAGTCTCTCTTCAGTTGCCTGTCGGAAGGTATCATCAAATGTGTTTCCCACAAACCGCTCGGACATGGTGTAACCGGGACGTTCTGCGTTAGTGCTGTCGGACAGCAATACTAGTACACCCTTTTCACCTAACTGGCTCAGTCGCTGGAAATCTGTAACTTGACCGTCAACGGGCGTGTGATCGATTTTAAAATCGCCGGTATGAAGCACCACACCTATTGGTGTTTGAATAGCTATGGCCACAGCGTCGGGAATGCTGTGTGAGACCTTGATAAAGTCAACTTTAAAAGGGCCGATCTGAACGCTGTCCCTGGGTCTGACCGTGTGCAAAATAGCATCACCGGCAATGTTCTGCTCCTTCAGCTTTCCCTGAAGAAGTCCAAGCGTGAGTTTCGTTCCGTAAACTGGAACATTGAGCCGGCGCAGTACGTACGGTAGCGCCCCGATATGGTCCTCATGCCCGTGTGTGAGCACGATACCATGTACATATTCCCTGTTTTCCAGCAGGTAGGTAATGTCCGGAATCACTATATCAATTCCCAGCATTCCCTCTTCCGGGAACATTAAACCACAGTCAACAACCAAAATATTTTCCCCAAATCTCACCGCCATCATGTTCTTGCCGATTTCCCCTAAACCCCCAAGGGGGATAAGGGACAATTTGGGTTCTTTTGCCAAATCCGCACCTCCTAACCTTTCCAACCAAAATATTTGTTAATCATTAATAATCTGGTGAGATCGTTTCAGGAGAAGGTGGGAAAATATTCGATTGACTGAAGTTATTAGGAAAGCCGCTCTAAACACTTAAATTACATTATACCTTATTTTATAACCCCAAACAACTCATTTAAAACAATCCATTGGTGACCGGATCTACGACCCGGCCCCGGTCAGGAGTTTATTAATTGATTTAGAAAGCCAGGGATAACATTCTCAAAGCTTAAAAAGCCTGCTTTATTGTTGCTCACCCCTGCTGGAATCATAAGAGAGCCTTGTTTGAAGCAGGCTCTCTTATGATTCCAGCAATTCATTGTTTAAACCAACTTCAGGCTTTCCATAATCCGCTGAATCGATTCTTTTTCAGCCGGCGTGGCCTCGACCAGCGGCAGGCGGGGAACACCAACCTGCCAGCCCCTCATGTTGAGGGCTGCCTTCACTGGAACCGGGTTAGTCGTGACAAATATTCCTTTAAAAAGCGGGAAAAGTTCCAGGTGAATCTCAGTTGCCAGGGTAATGTTGCCGGAAATAAAAGCGTTTACCATCTCTTTCATGCGTATGCCCACCAGGTGCGATACCACACTGACAATACCTTTTCCTCCGATGGACAGAATCGGTAAGGTTAGTGAATCGTCCCCGCTGTAGATTTCAAAACGATCCGGGAGCAACCGGCGCAATTCACTAACCTGATCCATGCTCCCGCCGGCCTCCTTAATGGCCACAATATTTTCAATTTGCGCAAGCCGTGCCACTGTCCGGGGCTGCATATTTACTGAAGTCCGGCCCGGGATGTTGTAAAGTAGGATGGGCAGGCCGGTGCTTTCGGCAATTGCCCTGAAGTGCTGAAAAAGTCCTTCCTGGGAGGGCTTGTTATAGTAAGGAGCGACCAGCATGACTCCGTCAACGCCGACTTTTTGAGCAGCCTGGGTCAGCTCGATACTTTCCGTGGTGGAGTTCCCACCTGTTCCGGCTAGGACCACGGCCTTCCCGCCCACCTCCTCAACCACCGCCCTGCAAAGCTCGACCTTTTCCTCCTTGGAGAGGGTTGGCGATTCCCCGGTGGTTCCGGCGACTACCAATCCGTCTGACCCGGACTCAACCAGGTAACGGGCCAGTTTTCTGGCCTGGCTGAAATTCACGGTTAAGTCTTTATGAAAAGGCGTTACCATAGCAGTCAGAACATGTCCGAAGTCGATGTTCAAGTCTTTCACCTCAATTTAAAATAATAATCAACCAAAATAATGAGCTGCCAAAATGATTGATCTGTCCCGAAAATAGAGATTATTGCTTGTGCCCCGGCTAAATGCAAGGGCGCCAATTCATTCGCCCAAATGCACCTTTGGAGCCGTTCTTCAAATTGTGCAAACGCGCCGTGTTCGATTGAAATCGAATCTACAGATTTTTATGATGTGGCGCCGGCAGCGGCATGAACAACTACCCTAAATTTAATGACAGGAACCGAACTGCCGGTGCAGGGCCCGGATGCTGTTTTCCATGTCCTCTTTTTTAACCAGCACCCAAATGGTTGTATAGGAATCAGCCGATTGCAGGATTTGAATTTTTTCGGTCGCAAGTGCTTCCACGATTTTAGCCATAACGCCCGGCACGCCTGTCATACCCGCGCCCACAGCTGCAACTTTTGCGCAGTCCGGTGAAACCTCCGGTTTTATTTTCATGTTTTCTAGAATCTTTACAGCTTTTGAGGAATCGGTGTTTTTCACGGTAAAAAGAACAATCTCAGGATGTACATTGATAAAATCAACGCTGATCCCTGCCAGGGCCAGTGCCTTAAAAATCCTTCCCTGGAAATCAGGGATATCCGCAGCATCCCCCGTGCGTATTTTTATCCGGGTAATATCTGGAATATGGGTAATACCGGTAATCGTACGGTCCCTGGTGATATCAATGGCTCCTTTATTGAGCTCGCCCTGCGAAGTAACAAGCGTGCCCGGCGCCTCGCTGAAAGTGCATTTAATTCTAAGTGGGATGCCTTTCTGCATGGCAATCTCGACCGCGCGGGGATGGATCACCTTAGCTCCTTCGCGTGCCAGCTGGCAAATTTCATTGTAGGTCACGGCCTCAATCGGTCTGGCGTCCGCAACTATTCTTGGGTCTGCCGTCATGATTCCCTCCACGTCAGTGTAAAAGTCCACCCGTTCAGCGTTCAGGGCAACACCCAGCGCAGCTGCCGTTGTGTCGCTGCCCCCTCTCCCCAGGGTTGTCACCTCGCCTTCTTCAGTGACTCCCTGAAAGCCGGCAACAACAACAACTTTGCCCTCCCGGCCGTGGCCGATGATCTGCTCCGGATCGACCTTTAGAATCCTTGCATTGTTATGGGCGCCGTCGGTAATGATACCCGCCTGTGTACCCGTCAGGAAAATGGAAGGACAACCGGCTTTTTGAAGTGTCGTAGACATTACCACCCCTGAGATGATTTCACCGCAGGACATTAAAAGATCAGCCTCTCTGGGCAATAGCTCTCTCTGGCATTCTCTTGCGTATGACAGAAGTGTGTCGGTGGCGTATGGATCCCCCATCCGGCCAATAGCGGATACGACCACCACCGGCAGAAGACCGTTCTGTTTGGCCTCTAATACAAGGGACGCAACTTTTTCACGTTTTGCATCGTCGACAAGGGAGGTGCCCCCAAACTTTTGTACCAAGTACCTCATGTCATACTCTCCTTTTGATCAAGCGCAGAAGAGAAGGTTAAACTCAAATGATCTTATTTTTTCATTAAGCAGCCATATTTAATCACGAGCTCAGCAATTTGAATGGTATTGGTTGCGGCTCCTTTGCGGATTTGGTCTGCTACCACCCAGATGTTCAGACCGTTTGGGATCGAGTTATCCTCCCTGATCCGGCCGATAAAAACTTCATCCCGTTCGAGGGAGTATAGGGGCATTGGATACTTCTTGAGAGCCGGATCATCCACAACCACGATCCCGGGAAACTTTTCAAACAATTCTTTTGCTTGCCGGGCGGTTATTTTTTTCTCCGTCTCAATGTTTATGGCCTCCGAGTGGCTGCGGTAAACGGGTACCCGCACAGTTGTGGCGGTCACCGCAATAGAGTCATCGTGTAAAATCTTCTGCGTTTCCTTGACCATTTTCCACTCTTCTTTGGTATAGTCCATGTCCATAAATTGATCAATATGTGGGATTAAATTAAATGCAATCGGGTAAGGGAATACCTTAGGGGTGGCCTCCCCCTGCCCCAGGGCCGCTTTGGTTTGTTCCGTAAGTTCTCCAATACCTTCACGGCCCGCACCCGAAACAGCCTGATAAGTTGACACCACCACCCTTTTTATTTTTGCGGCATCATGGATGGGCTTTAGGGCGACCACCATCTGAATGGTGGAACAGTTCGGATTAGCAATTATACCCTTGTGCCACTGAACGTCCTCCGGGTTGACCTCCGGCACGATGAGGGGAACCGCAGGGTCCATCCTAAAATTGCTACTGTTGTCAATGACAACCGCTCCCCGCTCCACAGCGGAAGGGCCAAACTCCTTGACGGCAGCGCCACCGGCAAAAAGTGCAAGATCCATCCCGGTAAATGAGTCCGGTGTCGTTACCTCTACAGTATACGGTTGCCCCCGGAAATAAAATTTCTTTCCTGCGGAACGGGAAGTTGCGCAAAGCTTTAGTTCTCCCACCGGGAAATTACGTTCGCCCAGTATTTTTAAAAGTTCCTGACCAACCGCCCCGGAAGCGCCCACAACTGCAATATTGTACTTTTCCAAAGGTATCCCTCCTATTTCGTGAATGTTTTTAGGTCAGTTTTAAATATATCCAAAATTCAGGCGGGATCACGCAAGGCAGGGCCGCAATGCCGTTATCGTCATCCGGGCGGCCCTTAAAGTGAAGATGCTGTTTTTTTGTCTAGTATGCAACGAGAATTGGTTGATACTGTTTACCATTTAAGGCTTCAAGGATTGTACCCGTAATCAAGTCCCACTTGGCCATTAAGGAATTCGGCTTATTGGCCGGGTTATCCTGCCCGAATGGAACCATAAACAGATTTTTGACATTCAGTAGAAGGCCAATATTTTTAGCGTTCATACTGAGGCCGTCATTCGTTGATACCGCCAGCACAACGGGTCGCTGATTTCGTAAATGAGCTTTAACAGAAAACAATACCGATGTATCTGTAATCCCATTGGCCAATTTAGCCAGGGTATTCCCGGTACAAGGGGCTACGACCATCACATCCAGCAGCTTTTGGGGCCCGATGGGTTCGGTTTCCACCATGGTTGTCATTGGTTCCCTGCCGGTAATATCTTTTAATTGGTTTTTCCATTTGCCGCTCGTCCCATATCTGGTATCCGTTGTATCAATGGTCTGGCTGATAATCGGAAAAACATCGGCCCCCTCGCTAACTAGCTTACGCAACTGTGGCATAACTTGATCCAAGCAGCAGTGAGAACCTGTCAAAGCGAAGCCGACCCGTACTCCTTTCAAGCGCATAAAAAGCACCTCCGTAACCGAAAGCCATTAACTATCTACCCATTTCCTCAAGTAGAAGCCTGGTGATAACGCGTGCCAGGATCAAACCGGCTGTCTTCGGCGCAACCTTGCCGGGAAGTCCCGGCGCCAGGACTGCATTTATCCCCAAAACCTTCGCTGCCCGGAAGTCTGTGCCCCCTGGCGCTGAGGCCAGGTCTATGATTACGGTTTCGGGAGCTACCTTCCGCAGCATCTTTTCCGAAAGGACCTGTACCGGGACGGTGTTAAAGATAAGATCAGCATCATCAAGGGCTTCATCTAGTTCGTGAAAAGGAATGGGGATTAAATTCATTTCGGTTATCCGGGCCAGGTACTCGGGTCTTCTTGCTGCAACCATGGTTCGGGCCCCCATTGCGCCAAGAAGTCGGGATAGTGTTGCGCCGGTCCGGCCGAAACCCAAAACCAAAGCTGTACAGCCGTGAATCGTAATCGGCAGCATTTCCATTGCCATCTGGAGGGCACCTTCTGCCGTGGGGATAGAATTGAGTATTGCTACTTCATTCAGCTTCATCAATTCAATAAGACGAAGGTTTTTTTGGGAAGCAATTTGAACCAGCGTTGGCTTAGCTAGCCCGACAAAAACAGGAATGTTCGGCGGAATCCTGGCCAACCATCCTCCGGTAAGGGTCAGGGGCCTTTCCGCAAGGGGAGAATAAAGAAAGCCTTTTTCATCTATTCCGGGTAGCGGTAGAACCAGCGCCTGAATCTCTGAGAGGCCTTCTTCTGGATCCTGGATGACCACAGTGCCGGGCCTGCTTTTTACGGGTAGGCCCAATACTATGACACAGGCTCCTAGCGATGCCAGTTCCTCAACGACAATCAGTTCCCTTGCATCGCCTCCCATTACGGCAACCTTGACGCCTCTCAGGTTCGGCTGCATGGCCTTGATCCCCCCTAAACCTTTGTCTGATATAAACAGTATATGATTTTTCGGAAATGGAGGTGCTTGTCCTATTCAGTTGTCAAGATTCAAACAGCAACTTATCTAAGCCATAGACCACCCTTTCAAGGTGCATTGCCTTGCGAATACCCAAAAGGACCCCGGGCATAAAGGATTCCCGGGTTATGGAGTCGTGCCTGATTGTAAGGGTCTGACCCAGGCCGCCAAAAAGCACTTCTTGGTGAGCCACCAGACCTGGCAGTCTTACACTGTGAATGCGGATACCATTTGCAAAATCACCGCCGCGGGCGCCCCGGATCTTTTCCAGTTCGGCTGCCAGACCCTGGTGAAATTCGCTTCCTCTTCGCTCCAGAATAGCCTCGGCGGTTTTAATAGCCGTGCCTGAAGGGGCATCAATTTTTTGGTCATGGTGCATCTCGATGATTTCGACGTGAGGGAGGTGACGAACTGCCTCAGCCGCAAATTTTATCATTAATAAAGCTCCGATCGCAAAATTGGGTGCAATCAACCCACCGAGACATGCTCTTTCGGACTGGTCAACGATTTCTTTGATCTGCTGTTGGCTCATCCCGGTGGTGCCAATCACAGGGCGCACCCTGTTCCGAAGATAAGTCAGCGCGTTATTATATACTGCCTCAGGGCCGGTAAAGTCTACGGCGACGTCCGGGCGGACCCGCCTCAACACCTCTTCAATGTCTTTTTCAAGCTTAATTCCTACCTGTCCCGCTTCTATGAGCAGACCGACATCGGTGCCCTCACCGTAACCATCGACGGCGCCAACCAGCTCCATGTCATCGGCGTTCCAGACAGTCTTAACAGTCTCACGTCCCATTTTTCCGTGAGCGCCGGTAACAACAACTCTGATCAACCTTACACCCCCTAAAAAATACAATGCAATGACATGTGCTTAAAAGAAAGCTATGCAACTTTTATAGTTAATTTTCTTATAACAAACTAAATCTGTCAATATCCATTCGATTACGGAGTCCTTTTCGACTCCAGATAGTATCTTCTTGTCCCTTCTGTTTTTTTTAATGATATTTTTTACCTTAGTAATTCCTTTACTTAAGAACTAGTGGTAGTTTAACAGAAAAATTACCGGGCTATTCCCGCCTTAACCGTGTTAAACGATGAGCTTGGGTACATCCTCACTGGTTTTATTGTACCAGCTAGCCCATGTGTCCACTAAATGGAGGTAAGGTTAGTCGGCGCAATAATAGCCCCCGGGAGCCAGGGGCTTGCTTTTTGTAATTGATTTATTCAACTCCTTTTCCACGTAGACTATGTAAACATTTTGTGATATATCCCTGGAATAAACTATACTGCACCGCAGCGGCATATTCCTTTAATATTTTATAAATTCTGTGGATTGTCATTACCTTCATAATTCCCTTCCGGGAATTATGAGCTTTATTAGGGCGCCTGGATGGGATGGGCCGTTTTTGTAATCCTTTCTGGAACCACAAAGCTGGTTCTGTTTTTTACAGGGATACTGGGAAAATTGAATTCCGCCAGCGGATACCCCGAGCCACCGGTTAAAAGGTAGTATTTCACGTCATCCGTTGGGTAGCTAAAATGCACTTTCCTGCTTTTTAGACCTGTTTGATGTTCTTCCAAATTAAAAACCTCCTGGTTTAGGGTAATATTGTTTTCCACCCCTGCTTTAAGATACTGACATTCACCTGACAGGG
>DHTR01000030.1 GCA_002408725.1 Pelotomaculum sp. UBA5255 | reverse complement strand
ACTCAATTTTGCTGGAAATCTTTTCCACCATCGTCCCGACTCCCTGATCCGTAAAGATTTCCAGCAAAATTGAGTGAGGAACCCTGCCGTCCAAGATATGGGTGGTCTTGACGCCATAGGACAGGGCGTCAAGGCAGCATTCCACTTTGGGGATCATCCCACCATCAATAATGCCCCGCTCAATCAGCGAAGGAACTTCTGCCACCCGCAGCACTGACATCAGCGATCCGGGGTCGCCCCGATCGGTCAGGATACCTTCCACGTCGGTAAGAATAATCAGCTTATCGGCCCCAAGTGCGGCGGCCAGCCGCCCCGCGGCATAGTCCGCGTTGATATTGTAACTTTCCCCCTCGCTGCCTACGGCAACCGGAGCAACCACCGGGATGTATCCCTCGGCAATAATTGTCGTCACAATACCGGGGTTGACCCTGCTGATCTCACCTACAAATCCGATGTCTGCCATTACCTCGCCCTCCGGGGTCTGAACCTTGCGGTATTTTTTCACCGCCTCGAAAAGACTTGCGTCCTTGCCGGACAGCCCCACCGCCCGGCCTCCGATGCGATTGATCTGGGCCACGATTTCCTTGTTAATTTTCCCCACCAGGACCATCTCGACAATTTCCATCGTCTTGGCGTCCGTAACCCTCAGTCCACCGACAAAGCTGGATTCAATGCCCACCCTTTTCAGCATCCCGGTAATATCAGGCCCGCCGCCGTGAACAATGACCGGGTGCATACCCACATACTTCATCAACACCACATCGGTTAGAACCGCTTCCTTCAGCTCTTGGCTCAGCATGGCATGCCCGCCGTACTTGATCACAACTGTTTTGCCGTAAAACTTCTTTATGTAAGGCAGTGCCTCCACCAGGATCGCTGCTTTTTCCATAGCCGTCGACAAAATAATTTTTTCCCCCCCAAAAAAAGTCGTCAGGCCTAAGCCGTATGTTTAAACCCCAATTTACGTAGTTTTAGTTATCTTAAACCTTCGACCATTACGTCCTGTAGTCGGCGTTTATTTTTACATAGTCGTAGGAGAGGTCACAGCCCCAGGAGGTGGCACTAAAAGGACCTGCCTTGAAATCCAGGGTTATTACGACCGTATCCTTTTTCAGAATTTCCAGGGCACGCTCCTCGCTAAAGTCTAAAGAACCGCCATTTTCGGCCACCTTTTCGTCCCCCAGGAAGATATCTACCCTTTCGGGGTCGAATTCGGCGCCTGAATACCCTGCTGCACAGATGACCCTTCCCCAGTTTGCATCGCGCCCGAAGACCGCCGCCTTGACCAGGCTCGAGCCTGCCACGGTCCTGGCTGCAAGGCGGGCGTCCCGCTCGGTGGCGGCGTTAAGCACTACCACTTCGAGCAGTTTTGTTGCACCCTCACCGTCCCGGGCAACGTCCATCGCAAGCTTAATGCAGATTTTCGTGAGGGCGTCCCGGAAATGTTCGTAATCCGGGCCAACCCCCTCAATTTTCTCGTTTTGGGCAAGGCCGTTGGCCATTATCGAAACCATATCGTTGGTGCTGGTATCGCCGTCTACCGTAACCAGATTAAAGCTCTGGTCAACGGCGTATTGCAGCGCCTGTTTTAGTGCCCCGGACGTGATCTCAGCGTCTGTCGTTAAAAAACAGAGCATAGTGGCCAGATTGGGGTGAATCATCCCCGACCCCTTGGCCATGCCCCCGACCGTCACCGTCTTGCCCCCCAGTTGCAGCCGCACGGCAACTTCCTTGGGAAAGGTGTCTGTAGTCATGATGGCCTGGGCGGCCGGCGCCCCACCGGTGGCAGAAAGCGCATCGCAGGCAGCCCGGATGCCGGGCAAGATCTTTTCCATGGGCATCTTCCGGCCAATCACCCCGGTGGACGCCACCAGGACGGCCTGCTCCGAAAGACCCAGTGCATCCGCCGCTGCTTTAGCCATGTCCCGGGCATCTTTGAAGCCCTGTTCGCCGTTACAAGCATTGGCGTTTCCGCTATTTACAACAACCGCCCGGGCGGCGCCCCCCGCCAAATGGCTTATGCTGAGCTGGACCGGGGCCGCCTTGACCTTATTCAAGGTAAAAACCCCGGCTGCAGTAGCCGGAACGGTGGAGTATAACACGGCAACATCTCTTTTATTCTGCGTCTTAATGGAGGCTGCGGCAGTCCCGGCTAAAAAGCCCGCCGCTGCCGTAACACCTCCATTCACAAATTCCATTTTACCCTTTAAATCCACAATGACATCCCTCCGAACCAGGGGATTTTATACTAATCTATCACTCTTTTACCGCAAGCATGCATCTACGGGTAAAGTCCCGGCCCGGCCAGGGCGGTATCCTCAGGCAGACCAAAGAGAATGTTCAGATTCTGCACCGCCTGCCCGGAAGCCCCCTTTACAACATTATCAATGGCCGAGACAACAATCACACGTCCGGTCCGGGGATCCACCGTAACACCAAGATCACAATGGTTGGTCCCCGCTACCCATTTGGTCTGGGGCAGGAAACCTTCGGGCATTACCCGCACAAAAAGCTCATTTCGGTAATAATCAAGGTACAAAGAACGGACTTGCTCCTGTTCAATTGGGCTTTTGAGCCTGGCGTAAACAGTGCTGAGGATGCCCCGGGTTACGGGTAACAGGTGCGGAGTAAAGGAAACCGTAATTTCCTCCCCGAGAACCCTCCCCAGTTCCTGTTCAATTTCAGGTGTGTGGCGGTGAACCGCAACATTGTATGCTTTGAAGTTTTCATTTACCTCACTAAAGTGAGCACCCAGGGAAAGCCCCCTCCCGGACCCGGAAACGCCGGACTTGGAATCGATAATGATCGTGCCGGGATCTATCAGCTTTTTCTCCAGCAGGGGCGCCAGGGCCAGGATGGCGCTAGTGGGATAACAGCCCGGATTTGCGACCAGCCAGGCGTCTTTAATCTTTTCGCGGTGCAGTTCCGGCAGCCCGTAAACGGCGGTGGGCAGCAGTTCCCTGGCCTTGTGCTCAACCTTATACCACTTCTCGTAGACCCGGTAGTCAAAAAGGCGGAAGTCCGCCCCCAGGTCAATCAGCTTCACACCCCGGCCTGCCGCCTCAAGGGCTATCGGCATGGCGTGACCGTGGGGCAGAGCTACAAAAATCGCGTCGCATGATTCCAGCAGGTAAGGCAGATTCATCTCCTCACCGGCTAGATCATTGTGCTTATAAAGGTGCGGGTAAACCTCCCAAAATGGTTTGCCGATGTAGCTCTTTGTTGTCAGCGCCACAAGCTCAACCTCCGGGTGACGGGACAAAATTCTTACCAGTTCGGCCCCGGTATAGCCCGTGGCGCCGATGATACCAACCCTGATTGTCACAAGGGTCACCTCCGTAAACGATCTCGGCCTGCGGCCGTGTCAATAACATTATCTTGGATAAGGAATGGATTCATTCAGGAAAACTGCCGGGTGATCAATACTTATAATTATACAAATGAATGTATAATTATACAACCCCCAAATGCGCTTAACTAAAAAATCATGATCTGCGACCGCTAATTAGTAGGTTACTACCGTCAGATTAGAAAATCAAGAAAAAGTAGCGTCATAAAAGAAACCCGTTTAGGCAACGGGCTAATCAAGTCTGATGAATGGAGATTTCTGAAATTAAAAATAATCCGCCTGCCTCTGGGAGAGATTTTTAATTCCTGACCAGATCATCCAGGGTCTTAAATGAATACCCCCGGGCTTTAATATCTTTTAAAATCCTGTCCATAGCCTCGGTGTTATCCTTGGAAACCGCGTGCAGCAGGACCAGGGCGCCGTTATGCAGGTTGTCCATCACTGACCGGTAGGCCTCGTCCGGCCCGCCGGGCATGGGCACCCAGTCAACAAAGGCCATACTCCAGAAGATATTGTGATAGCCCAATTCGCGTGTCAGCGCCAGGGTTCGCTCGCTGTATTCACCTTTCGGCGGCCGAAGATACTTCATGCCCTTTTTGCCGGATACGCTTTCGTAGCTTTCTTCCACAACCTGCAGCTCTTTCTTAATTTCCTCATCTGAAATATCGGGCAGGCTGGGGTGGGTGTCGGTATGGTTGCCCACGATATGTCCTTCTTCTACCATCCGCCTGACCAGGTCAGGCTGTGTTTTCAGATAATGGCCCGTGACAAAAAAGGCCGCTTTAACATCATTGGCTTTAAGCGAGTCCAGGATTACGGGTGTATAGCCGTTTTCATAGCCCTCATCGAAAGTCAGGTAAATCACTTTTTCGTCTGATTTGCCGATCCAGTAAGCGCCGTGTTGTCCAAGCCTTTTAATGGTGGAGGAGGACATTTCGGGCTGCAGGTGGCTGTCGTTTCGCTTCAATCCCCAACCGTTTTTTGCGTTGGACAAGCCGCCTGTGTTTGAAGGAATTGTACTGGATAAACCGCCTGCGTTTGAAGGAGAAGTGGAAGGGCCGCCCGTATTTTCAGGCCTGGCTTCACCGTTCTTTTTCACCTCTGCCCCTTTTTCACTGCTATCAACCGTGGCGGTTACGGAACCCGGAGCTTGAGTGGCGGATTCATCATCGACCGTGGTCTCGATTAGCGGTTTTTGCGGGTCATTCACTCCCGGCGGTTCCAGCCCGTGTTCGCTGGAAAGGGCCTTGATGGCATAGCCGGACAGACCCAGGACAAAAAAGACCAGTAGAGCCAGATACACTTTTTTATTGTTCAGCTTTTTCATTATTTTCCTCCCGGCAACATGCGTATGGTTTTGAGCTCATTTATTTCTAGGATTGACGGCTTGTACTTTTCTTATTCCTGGATATTATTCGACAAAACTGGCCCCAATTCCTTTCAGGAATAAAGTTTCCAACCATACCTTCAGGTGGGTATGGTCACTAATTTTCCAAAAGGATACCCACCTTAAAAAAAGGTGGGTATCCTGCCTGAAGAACGGTGTAAACAGTGCGCTGTAATTCCCCGACCCCACTATAAATCCCGGCGATCCATGACCCGCTTGGCCTTGCCTTCGCTCCTGGGAATAGTCCTGGGTTCTACGAACTTGATCCTGACGTTGATATTGAGGACACTTAAAATTCTGTTGCGGATCCTTACCTCCAGGCTCTCAATCTGCTTAATCTTATCTGAAAACATCTGATCGGACAGTTCAACCCATACCTCCAGGTCATCCAGTTCGCCCCGGCGGTCCACCACTAACAGATAATGGGGCTCGGTCTCGCCGAATTCCAGCAGCACGCTCTCGACCTGGGACGGGAAAACATTAACGCCCCTGATAATCAGCATATCATCGTTACGGCCTGCAACCCGCTTCATCCGCATGTGGGTGCGCCCGCAGGCGCACTTTTCAGGATGAAGCGTCGAGATATCACGGGTACGGTAGCGAATTACCGGAATTCCTTCCTTTTTAATAGTGGTCAGAACCAGCTCTCCCTGCTGCCCGTAAGGCAGGGATTCACCGGTCTCAGGGTCGATAACCTCCGCTATAAAGTAATCCTCAAAGATATGGCTGCCACACTTGGCCGGGCATTCCATTGAAACTCCCGGACCCATCACCTCGCTGAGCCCGTAAATGTCCAGAGCCGTAATGGATAGCTTTGCCTCAAGCTGAGCCCGCATGTTTTCCGTCCACGGCTCGGCGCCAAAAATGCCGATCCTGAGCGGAAGCTTTTTAAAATCAATACCGGCTGCTTCCCCTTCTTCGATTAGATACAGGGCGTAGGAAGGAGTGCAGGTGAGAATAGTTGCTCCAAAATCCTGCAGCAGCATCAACTGGCGGGCTGTGTTGCCACCCGAAACGGGCACAACGGAGGCTCCCATTCGCTCAACTCCGTAGTGCACCCCCAGGCCTCCGGTAAAAAGTCCGTATCCATAGGAGACATGGACCACGTCATCCCTGGTCCCTCCGGCCATTACCAGGCAGCGGGCCACAAGGTCCGCCCAGTTTCCAAGATCCTGTCTGGTATAGCCTACCACAGACGGTTTGCCGGTTGTACCCGAGGAGGCATGAATGCGCACAATATCGCTCATCGGTACGGCAAAAAGGCCATAGGGGTAATTATCCCTGAGGTCCTGCTTGACGGTGAACGGCAATTTACCAAGATCCGCCAGCGACTTGATGTCTCCCGGCTCGATACCCCTTTCCTTAAAAGCCTTCTTGTAAAACGGCACCCTTTGGTAAACCCTTTGCACTGTCTCCTTGAGCCGCTCAAGCTGCAGCTCTTCAAGACTCTCCCTGGACATGGTTTCCTTTTCCCTATCCCAGTATGAAACTTTTGAATCCATCTGATTGATATTCATAACCAAACACCACTTTCCGGATAGTTTTATAAGATCCGGACGTAGGCATAGCCGCGTAACTCCTGCGGTTGCACTTCGCCCGGCCCCCGTTCAGCTTAATTTCAGAGCGCCACCGCCGGCTGCGCCGCCCGCACGCGACCCAGGTATGCCTGCTGCACCCTGGCGTTCCTGATCATTTCTCCCGAACCGCCGCTGAGGACAATCCGACCTCTTTCCATGACCAGGGCACGGTCCGTTGCCTTCAGCGCGGCAGCCGTGTTCTGCTCCACCAGGATCACCGTCATCCCGGTTTTCTTCAGATCCGATAACGCAGACATAATCTCCCGCACCACCAGCGGGGCCAAACCCGACGAAGGCTCATCCAGCAGGAGCAGCGAAGGCCGGGCCATCAGCCCGCGCCCTATAGCCAGCATCTGCTGGAGGCCGCCGCTCAGCGCACCTGCCGGATCATCTTCCCTGCCCCGCAATGCGGGAAACAGTTCCAAAATTTTTTTTGCTTCCTCCATAACCGTTTGCTTAACGGAGCGGTAGCGGTGGTAAGCTCCCAGGAGAAGGTTATCCAACACGGTCAGGGAGTTGAATATTTCCCTTCGCTCAGGCACCAGGGAGATACCCTGCCTGACCATATACTCGGTAGGTCTGCCGGTCACAGACCTGCCGTTTAATAATATATTGCCCCCGGCCGGTTTGTAAAGCCCCGCCAGCGTACCCAAAAGAGTGCTTTTGCCGGCCCCGTTGGCGCCGATCACGGCGACCATTTCGCCTTTATGGATCTGCAGGGAAAGGTCTTGCAGCGCCCTTACCCAGCCGTGGTTGACTTCCAGTCCTTTAATTTCAAGCAACCTGCTCATCCTCCCCCAGGTAAGCTTTAATGACTTCCGGGTTGGCCTGGATTTCCGCCGGCGTTCCCACAGCAATGACCTCACCGAAATTTAAAACTATAATCCGGTCGGCCACTTCCATCACAGTTTCCATGTCATGTTCCACCAGCACCATCGACTTGCCCTGTTTTCTTAGCCGCTTCAGGTAATCAGCCATTTCCTTTGTTTCGGCGCTGTTCAGGCCGGCAGCCGGCTCATCCAGCAAAACCAGCCGCGGCTCAGAGGCCAGCGCCCGTGCAATTTCCAGGAGACGCTGGCGGCCAAAAGAAAGGGTGGAGGCGGGCAAATTCTCCAGGCCGGTCAACCCCACATCGCCTAAAAGAGCAAAAGCGTCCCGACGGATCTTCTTTTCTTCCGCCGCCGAGCCCGGCCAGGTGGTCAGAGCTTTTAAAAACCCTGTCTTTCCCTTCAAGTGGGCGCCCGCCATGATGTTCTCCAGCACCGTCATTCCCCCGAAGAGCTGAAGGTTCTGAAAAGTTCTGGTTATGCCCGCAGCAGCGATCTGGTGGGGCTTTAAGCCGAATAAGGACTTTCCCTCAAAAACCATTGAACCTCCGTCAGGCTCCAGCATACCGGTAACCAGGTTGAAAACGGTTGTTTTACCGGCGCCGTTAGGCCCAATGAGGGCAAATATTTCAGACTTCTTCAGCTGAAAACTAATTTCTTTTACGGCTGCAACACCGCCGAAGTGTTTGGTAAGACCCTTAACCTCCATCAACATTCAAGGCGCCCCCTTCCTCACGAGTATCCTCCGTCTTCATTGACTTCCTGCCGGGACCCGGCAGTGACCCCAGTCCCTTGGGTCGGAAAACCACCACAAGTACCAGGATCATTCCGAAAAATATAATCTGATATTCCCCACCTGCTCCGGGAATCACCAGGGGCACCGCCCAGCGCAACACCTCACCCAGGGCTACCACCAGCCCTGACCCCAGCAGCGGCCCCCAGAATGTGCCCAGGCCGCCCACGACAGCCATCAGGACAAACTGGACAGAAGTGTGAAAGCCGAAGGGCGACGGACTGATAAATGTAACGTAAAAGGCATATAAGCCGCCTGCAAGACCAGCCAGCACAGCGCTGAAGACAAAGGCCTGAAGCTTCAAAAGGACGGTGTCCATGCCCGATGTTTCGGCAGCATGCTCGCTCTCCCGGATGGCTCTCAGGGCTCTGCCGACACGGGAGTGGATCAGGTTATTAACGCCCAGGGAAACAAGCAGAACCACAACCAGGACCAGGTAGTAAAACTTGATGTCCCGGTCAAATACCAGTCCGCCCAGAGAAAGATAGGGAATACCAATCAGTCCGGAGGGACCTCCGGTAATTTCCCCGCCCTCGCTGAAGAGGATGTGAACCAGGATGCCAAAAGCCAGGGTAGCCAGAGCCAGGTACAGCTCTTTTAGTTTCAGCGTGGGGCGGCCAATCAAGGCTGCCACCAGGCCCGGCAGCGCCATGGCGGCCAAAAGGGCGGCCGGAGTGGGCCAACCGTAGGCTGTGGTCAAAATAGCCGCCGTGTAGCCCCCCAGTCCAAAAAAAGCGGCATGCCCGAAGGAAACCTGGCCGGCATAACCCATTAGAATGCCCAACCCGATCACGATGATGGAATAAAGCCCGATAATGATAAAAATCCCCAGCAGGTAATTACTCCTGGTCAACAAGGGCAGGACCAGAAAAAAGATCAAAGCAATCAAAATCATAATGTTTTTACACATATCCTGATCCTCCCCAAAATTAATCCCTAAAATCTTTGTTTGGGTGACTTGTGCAAATGAATTTACATTTCCCAATTTACACTTTGCGTCCTGTGACTGCGCTGAGCAAACCTTCCGGCCTCCACAGCAGCACCGCCAGCAGAACCATCAGAGACAGGGCATCCTTCAGACCCGATGACACCAGTCCCGCGCCGTAAGCTTCCAATACGCCCAGGATCAACCCCCCCAGCACTGCTCCCCCGACGCTGTTCATACCGCCGATAATAGCCGCAACACACCCTTTCACCCCGAGCAAAAAACCCATGTCATAAGTTGCCAGGGTAATCGGGGCGATAAAAATCCCGGCCGCCGCTCCCAGGGCGCCGCTTCCGGCAAAAGCCAGGAAGGACATGGCCGCCGGGTTAATCCCTACCAGCCTTGCTCCCGTCCGGTTAATGACGCAGGCCCGAACCGCCTTTCCGATGTAGGTCAGCTCAAAAAAAGCAGATAACCCTACAACGGCTACGGCGACCAGGCTCAATATCCACAGGCTCTGGGGACTGATCGCGGCCCCTTTTACGAACAGCGGGCCACCCCCTGAAAAAGCGGGCAACGACGCCGGTTCCGTACCCCAGACGAGCAGGGCCAAACCCCGCAGGGAAATGGAAAGGCCAATGGTGATGATAATCAGGATCAGCCCGGGGGCATGGCGTGCAGGGTGTATCACCGAACGCTCCAGCAAACCGCCCAGGAGGGCTATGGCCGCCACCGAAATGACGAAGGCAACCGGCAGGGGCGCACCGGCCGCGCAAAGGCTTGCGGCCAGCAGTGCGCCCAGTGCCAGAAATTCACCCTGGGCCATGTTGAGCACCCCCGTAATGTTAAATGTTGTAACCAGGGCCAGGGCGATCAGGGAATAGATTCCGCCAAGGGTGAGCCCCGAGAATAAAAGCTGGAGAAGCTGCTCGGTCAAATCCAATGTATTCACCTCTTCTTATAAGCAGCGCTTATTTATTACGGGGACGGTTAATTCAACAGTTTCCACCGGCCGTTTTGGATTTGGACCAGGACCATGGACTCCCCCTTCAGGCCGTTGTGGTCTTGTGTCGACATATTGAAAACCCCGGAAACACCGGTGAAGCCCTGTGTCTTTTCTAGTTGGTCGCGGATTCCGGCCTGGTCCGCACCGGCCTTTTCAATTGCGCCGACAAGCATGTAAAAGGCATCCCAGGCATAACCGCCAAAGGAGTTTGGCGGCGAATTGTACTTTTTGCCATACTCATCAATATACCCGGCGAGCACTTTCTTCTGAGGGTCGCTGTCGGGGATTTGCGTGCTTACGGCCAGTTTGCCGATGGGCAGGATTACACCGTCTGCCGCCCCCTGGGCCAGGTCAATAAAATTCTGGTTGCCAACACCGTGACTATGCAAAAGCGGTATAGACAGACCCATGTCCCTGAAATTTTTTGTTACGATGGAGGCTGAAGGCGGAATGGCCCAGATTACCACGGCTTGTGCTCCGGCAGCCTTGACGCGGGTCAACTGCGGCGACATATCCTTATCGGTGGCTTCAAACTTTTCCTCGGCCGCGATCTGGATCCCGGCAGCTCTCGCCGCCCCGGAAAAAGTCTTCTTGCCGCCGTCACCGTAAGCGTTGTTCATGTACAAAAACGCCACTCGGGTGAGCCCCTTTTCTTTGAGGTAGCTAACCAGCCTGCTGACGGTTACCATGTCACTCTGGGCCGTTTTAAAAACCCACTTGCGTTCCCCGGCAGGCTCAACAATACTACTGGCCGCTGCCAGGGAGACCATGGGCACCTGTTCCTTTTGAACGGTGTCGATCATGGCCATTGATGGGCCACTCGAACTGCAGCCAATGACTGCCAGCACCTTTTGCTGGTTGATTAATTTTTTTACGGCGAGCACCGCTTCTGTTTCATCGCTCTTGTTATCCAGAATAGTCAGCTCCAGCGGGTGTCCATTAACTCCCCCGGCGGCATTAACTTTATCGGCCAACATCTGGAGGGTATTGCGCTCAGGCACCCCCAGGGACGAGGACGGGCCGCTGATATCAATAACCGCGCCGATCTTGTAGGGCTCCTTACCGGCCCCGGCCTTGCTCCCAGTTTCTTTGTTTCCTGAGCACCCGCCCGCGAGCAACGCGGTCACTGCAAGCACGGTCAGTACGGCAACCCAAATCATTAATCTTCCTTTTTTCAAGTATGGTTCCCCCTTAACGAAGATTATTTTATCAATTTGCACCACTGTCACTGGATACCCTGCAGCACAGCTTGGATAGAAATGTCCGGAACTGGTCATAACGGCTAAGCATTACGCAACCAAAGAAAGCAACCACCTCCCGCAGGTCCTAATGAACACAAAAAGTCCGCAGCCTTCGCGGGGACGAAAGCTGCGGACTTCCGCGGTACCACCCCGGTTGGTTAAAATTAATTTAACCCCCTTGCACAGGATACGGGAATCCCCTTACCTGCAGGGGTGCTCCAAAACAAAAAACTTTTCGTCCTTAGGGACGAAAAGTTTGTTTCGCGTTACCACCCTAGTTGGTTTCCAGATGAAAACCCACTTCCGGCAGGGTACGGGAATAAAATCCTTATACCCCCTTCCTTTTAACGGTAGAAGCTTCCGACCGGGCCTACTTTCCGGGATGGTTTCAGTCCGGCAACTTGGGGGAGAACTTCAGCGGGTCAGGCAGTGGAAGCGCTTTCAGTCGCGGCGCTACCTCCCTGGAAAAGCTGTATCCAGCCTACTTTTCCCCTTCATCGTTTTTAAGTTATTTCCTTATATGTTTTATGATAACAGTAACCCTACCTCCGGTCAAGGGAAAAATAGTATACTGCCCGTCCTTTTTTGCGGAGATAATGAAAGGAGGAAAGACGCTTATTTTGTAGAATAAATCCCCCAAACATATCTTTTAAACATACCTCTCCGAGTCCGTTAACCTACAGGTGTTAAGCCAGGGCCAAAGCGTGTCTTGATTAAGCCGGCCAGCCTTTCTTGTAGAGGTTAGACCGGTATTGTTTTGAGCAGACGCCAAAATTTGTTTTCAGGGCAGCTTATGTGCAATTATTGAACCCAGATCACATAGAACTACCGGAGGCTTGAAAAATGAAAGATTGCATCATCGAAGCCAACAAAATCAAGCTGCAGAAGAGTAAAAAGCAGATTCTGGATGTAGAGCAATTCCAGCTGCAAAAGGGCGAGGTAATGGCTGTTATCGGGCCGAACGGCGCCGGTAAAAGCACCCTGCTACAAGTTCTGGCGCTATTGCAGCGGCCCTCATCAGGAGAACTGCTTTTCCGCGGGGAAAACGTCAATAATAAAAATATCTTAGCCTTCCGCAGGAAGATGGCTGTGGTCTTTCAGGAAGCCCTTCTTCTGGATACAACCGTATACAACAATGTGGCCTCCGGTCTTCAGATCAGGGGCCACAAAAGAAATGAAATTGACGCTCTGGTCCGGGACTGGCTGGAGCGCCTGGGAATCCGCTCCCTCGCCCACCGCTCGGCCCGCGTCCTCTCCGGCGGAGAGTCCCAGAGGGTAAGCCTGGCCAGGGCTTTTGTGCTGGAACCGGAGGTGCTTTTCCTGGACGAACCCTTTTCGCCTCTGGACTATCCTACAAAAAAAGGGCTGATTGGAGAATTGCGTGATATCCTGCAGGCAACAAAAATCACTACGGTACTGGTGACCCATGATTACCACGAAATCCCGGTCCTGGCTGACTCGGTAACAGTCCTGGACAAGGGGAAAATTATTCAAAGCTGCACCCAGCAAGAGGTATTTTCCAGACCGGCCAACGAAATGGTGGCCGGTCTGCTGGGTGTGTCGGACAGCCGACCGGCCCGGCCTAACCGGTAAGCAATATTGAGCATAATAAAAAACCCCCTTGCGGGGGAGTTAACTGGTTCGTCTGCCGTTGGCCTTGGCGGGAAGATAAAGGTTGGGCAGGTTCTCGTGCTTGATATCCCTGATATGCAGGGTATGGCACCATTCTTTGTTCTTGCGCAGGGCAAACCCGACATAGGCCACCGGAATCCAGGTCAGGGCAAAAATCGGATAAAAGGCCAGCCACCAGAATACTTTCGGCTTGACTCTCTCCAGGATAAGTCCCAGGCTGAAGTAAAAGAACTGGGCGAAGAAGGCGATAGCCGTCCATTCCGGTCTTTCCGTCACATGAAACGGTCCGACATAAAGAATATTAACAAGCAACCCCAAACCTGTGAACATTAGAAAGAAAGGCTGGATTAAATACAAGGCTCCATCAATCATGGCAAAATTCTTGGTCCGGATTCCTTCCCGCAATAGCCTGGCAATATAGCGGCCGGCTACGTTGGTGTGGCCCTGCATCCAGCGCTTACGCTGGTTCCAGGACTGAGTCAGACTCAGCGGCTTCTCATCGTACACCCTGGCGTCATGCGCCCAACATACCTTGATGTTATTCAAAAGCGCCTTGGTTTGGAATTCCAGATCCTCGGTGAGTGAAGTCATGCCCCATCCGTACTGCTTGAGCATATCCACCGAGATACACATACCGGTCCCGCCCAAAGCACAGGTAAGACCCAGGTTGTATTTGGAAAGCTGCCAGAAGCGATTTGTAAGTATGTAGCCAATATAAATTGACTTGGTGATCCAGGTATCACCCGCGTTTTTCGTGTCCAGGTAACCCTGGATAATTCTTTCCCCTTTATGCAGGTGACAATTCATAATTCTCAAAAAGTCAGCGGATACAAGGTTGTCGGCATCAAAAACGACGACCGCGTCATAGGGGATATCCATGGCAAAAATATGATTGAAAGCATACTCCAGGGCATAGCCCTTTCCTTTTTCTTTCTTGTTAAAGCGCTCAATGACATAGGCGCCCTTTTCCCTGGAAATCTCGGCTGTGTTGTCGCTGCAGTTGTCGGCAACCACGTAAATGTCATACAATTCCTTCGGGTAATTCAGTTCGTAAAGGTTCCTGATTAATTCGCCGATCACCCTTGACTCGTTGTGGGCCGCTACAACTACTGCAAACCTTGATCCCGGGGGCAATGAATAATCTTCCTGCCTGCGGTAGAACCCAAAAAGTGAAACCACAAAATAGTAGAAGGTAAATATAGTCAAAAAAATCTGGACACCATAAAATATAACTTCCATGGCCATCCCCTTTACACAAAAATAACATATTAAAGTACATCAGAAGAAGCTTCTGCCAAAAGAGCAAAAGTCCTGCTTTTTATATCCAGATCCCATCAGAATATTTTTAAGGAAATGAATTTCCAGCATTAAGACACTTATACAAGGGGCGGTTTTACACCCACCCCTTCAATGTCCTTAGGCTAACCAGCATTTGCCGCTTTTATACTTTCCTCCCTTGGAAGGCGGCTTACTTATAATGCAATCTATCTTTGCACAGAGGCTTGACCACCTCCTAAACATTTCTATGCCACCCTGGGAATAATATTACATAATTTTAACCTAAAATGAAAGCAAGCAGTTCCCGCATATTTTGCAGGATTCCTTATTTAACTGATTTCAGCGATATCCCGGTCCTGTAATTCATAGTCTTTCATCACAGACTGCCCTTCAAATCGCGCCGACCCCCAGATCCTGGCATTCTTCATAGATCGGGGCAGATCCCGGTGAATCGCCCCGGCCAGGTCTACAACGGTACTCCCCCTCTTGAGGATGAAAGGCGTCTTCAAATCAGGCTCCTTGCCCGGAACTTTGGTGTAGATGCGAATTATCCCCAGCATTTCAAAAATCTTCTCCTTCAGGTCCTCCAGACCTATTCCGCTCAGCGCCGATACAGGAAAAATGTTTATTCCGGGAGGGCCCAATTCTCTTAGGATTTGGGTTTTTTCGCCGTCGTTGTCCTTGTCCGCTCTGGTGGCAAGCACCAGCAAGCGATCAGGCGAGATCCCCCCGGCAGTGGGATTCCCTCCCCCCCGGATGGTTTTCTTTTCCGAAAGATAGTTCAGGCAAAAATGCAGTTGTTCCAGGCAGTCGTCCGAACCGGCATCAATCAACACCAGCAAGGCGTCTGCGTTGCGGAGGGTCCCGGTGAGGCCGGGCGGAATCGTGTCTTCCGTCACCGGCGGGGTGTCCACCAACTGGATTAAGATATCCTGGTACGGCATCATGCCGGCCAGGGGCAGGGTGGTTGTAAAAGGATAATCGGCTACCCTGGGTCTGGCTCTGGTCAAGGCGGCCAGCAGGGAAGATTTGCCGGTGTTCGGAAACCCGAGCATCGCGACCTGTCCAGCCCCCTGTCTTTCTACATAAAAGGGGTCGGCACGACCGGTTTTTGTTTTTTTCTGTCCTTCCCCCCGGAGTTTGGAAAGGCGCCTCTTCAGTTCCGCCTGCATCTTTTCCGTGCCCTTATGCTTGGGAATGACTGCCAGCATTTCCTCCAGCGCCACAATCTTTTCCTCAACCGTAGCGGCCTTCTTAAAAGTTTCTTCCGCCTCATAATATTGAGGTGTCAGGTTTGCCGGCAAGAAAGATACCCCCTTTCTAAGTAAATAGAAATTATTGCTCTAAGGCTAAACTATTTTTAAGATTCTCTCGAGCTGCAATAAAAACCTTTCACCAGAAATAAACAACCAGGAAAATTCTGAATCCCGGCTCAAAAGGATTATAATAGAATAGTAGGGCCAATGCAAAAACTTTTAGGTGAGGAACGAAAAGGAAATGAAGATTATCATCGATGCCGACGCCACACCCAAAAATGCTCTGGGCATCTGCCGAAAGGCGGCAATGAAGTTTTCCGTTTCCCTGGTCACCGTTGCCAGCTTTAACCACCGGATCGAATCAGACCTTCATGTGGTTGTAGGTGATGCCTCCCAGGAGACGGATTTACAGGTGGTTAACCTTTCGGCCAGGGGAGATCTCGTGGTTACCCAGGACTGGGGACTGGCAGCAATGGTCCTTGGCAAGGGCGCAGCTGCGCTATCCCCAACCGGACGGGTTTTTCGGAAGGAGACCATTGATTTTCTCCTTGAGGAAAGGAATCTGAAAGCGAAACACCGAAGGAGCGGGGGCAGAACCAGGGGACCTAAAAAAAGAACAGCGGAAGATGACACCAGGTTTAAGAAAAACCTGTACCGGCTGCTTCAATCCCTGCAAGCCTGAGCGTTAGCTCAACAAAAGCTTATTAATAAAAAAGCGTCCTTCTGTTTATTTTGAAGGACGCTCAGGATTTTCTGTATATTATGTAAGGTTTTTACCACCTGTGACCTGCTCCTGAAGCAATAACCAGAGACATGATGACGAGAAGACTATACGGAATCCAACGCATTTTTCTTCCTCCCTTCACAAACCTTTAATTTTTACCAAGATTGTTACTTAATTCAGTTTTTACTTAGCTAATCACTACCACCTGTGACCTGCGCCTGAAGCGATAACCAGAGACATGATGACGAGAAGACTATACGGAATCCAACGCATTTTTCTTCCTCCCTTCAATAATTAGTTGATTACTTATAGATTAACTAACTGACTTTTCCATCTTATTACTGTATTCAGTATATATCAATATTTACTACTTGTCCACCATATCTTTTCAACATCTTTCAACAATATACGACTATATTTTGAAAATTTACATTGAACGTCATTTCCTGCAGAAATTAACAGGTATTCATGGGCATTTTCACTTTCATTATATAGTTTTAACCAGGTAAAGGCAAACTTTAATTATTAATAATTAAAGCTTGCCTTTACCTCAAATCTGATTCAATAATTTCATGGTATATTCACTTAACTGATCATTTTCTTTTGTTATGTCAAATAAGTCAACTTTCTTCCCCTCGTGTAAAACTAATACCTTATAACATAGATGTAAGAGTGTTTTTGGCTCATGACTAATAATAATGAGTGTAACACCATGTTTTACATTTAAAAATAATAATATTTCCTCCATTTTACCGCGATTTGACACGTCAAGGGCAGAAAAAGGCTCGTCGCAGATCAATATCTCCGGACCGGTTGACATGGCGCGGGCCAGGCACACCCTTTGGATTTGTCCCAGGCTCAGTTGATCCGGGTAGTCATTCCAGCGCAAAGGGTCCATTCCCACCATCTTTAACATCTCTGAAGCAATGGATTCAATTGCTTCTTTTTTAAATTTGCGGTAGATCAGGGGCTCGGAAACAATTTCAAAAATCTTTCTGTACCGATTTACCGCACCCATGGGGTTTTGAAACAGGTATTGGATCCTGAGCCTGTAGTCACGGTATGCTTTTCTTCCTTGAAGCCGGTTCCCGTTAAATAAAAGAAGGCCTGACGAGGGCTTTTCAAACCCCGCCAAGATCAAGGATAACGTTGTTTTTCCAGAACCGCTTGCACCTAAGATGCCTACCTTCTCACCCGCAAAGATATCCAGGTCGATATCTTCCAGAGCTTTCTTTTTTTGCCTGGAACCGGGATAGGAAAACATCAGGTTAGATCCGGACAGGAGCGGCACCTTTTTCACTTGCCTTCATCCCTTCCGTAAAGCCAGCAGGCTACCCGGCGGCCATCCGTGCGGACACAGGGCGGTTCTTTTACTTCACAAATCTCAAGACGCATCTGACAACGGTTAAAATAGCGGCATCCTGTAAACTGCGTATAGATGCTGACGGGTTCCCCGGGAATGTAGTGAAGACCGGAATTAGCCATGCCGGCACCGGTGAAACACCTGACCAGACCCCTGGTATAAGGGTGCCTGGGTCTGACATAAAGCTCATTCGCCGTCCCCATTTCAAACAACCTTCCGCCGTATACAACGGCAATTTTATTGCAATATTTAAAAGCCAGATCAAGGTCATGGGTAACCAGAACCAGCGTGAAACGCTGTTCCTCCTGGGCACTCTTAATAACCTTTATAATCTCGTATTTTGTCAAGAGATCCAGGGAGGAGGTCGGCTCGTCGGCAACAACTGCAGCGGGGCTGCTTGCGATTGCCATCGCAACGGCAACCCGCTGGCACATGCCTCCGCTTAATTGGTGCGGGTACATTTGCAAAACTTTTTCCGGCTCGGAGAATCCCAGAGGCTGCAGAAGATTTCTAGATATTAGCCGGCAGCTTCGCCTGCTTTTTCCCGTCTTGGCCGCAACCACTTCCGCCAACTGGCTGCCAATCCTTAGCGTGGGGGTTAAGGATTCCCGGGGATTCTGAGGAATGTACCCAATCTTGTTTCTTCTCAGGCGCCGTATTTCTTTTGAGGACGCCTTCAGAATGTTTTTCTGACCAAAGGCCTCGACGGTACCCTCCAGGCCTTCCAGATGGTTCAGCATCCCCAGCAGAGCGTATGTAATCAGGCTCTTCCCACTGCCTGATTCACCTACAATGGCCAGCGTCTCGCCCTGTTCCAGACTATAATTAACGTCTCTAACCAGGCGAAAAGTGCTTTTCTTCTTATTTACGCTGAGACACAGGCCTTCGACTTTAATCATTTCCTAAGATTCCTTTAGAACGGCCTCTGAAAGACCTGTGGATCAGATCACCCAGAATATTAAAACACAGCACAAACATGCTTAAGGTCAGGATTGGGAAAAACCACTGCCAGGGATAAACCCTAAAAGACTGCAGGCCGTCGGAAATCAACACGCCCAGGCTTGCATCGGGGGCCGTTACGCCCAGTCCCACGATGCTCAGGAAGGCTTCAGCCAGGACCGCATCGGGGACGGAAAATATGGCAGTTGTAAGCAAAACGGGAAAGCAGTTAGGAAGAACATGTAAAAAGATGATCTGGGCGTAACTGGCGCCGTTCATTCTGGCAATCCGGATGAACTGCGCATTTCTAAGTAAAAAAACCTCTCCCCGGATGATCCGGGCGGTAGGAACCCAGAAAACCACTCCCAGCGCGATAAAGATGTTTTTAATGCCCGGTTCCAGGACCACCGTCAGCATCACCACGATCAGGAAAGGAGGAATGCACCAGAACAAGTCAATTAGACCCGTTAAAAACCGGTCCACAATACCCCCAAGGAGACCCGAAACGCTTCCCACCAGGAATCCCACCGTTACATTAATGAGCGTCGCAAAAAAGGCGATGATCAGTGATATTCTAACCCCGGATAGAATCCTGGAAAACAAATCCCTGCCCAGGTAATCGGTCCCCAGCCAGTGGGCGGGACAGGGGGTCAGATTAGCCTGATCCAGGTTTTGAGCGTTTGGATGGTGCGGCAAAAAGACCGTGCCCCCGAAGGAAATCAAGATATAAAGTACGATTAAAGCCACGCAGACTAAAACCAGCCGGTTCTGAAAGACTCTCAAGTAAACCATTTCAAGACTCATTCCTGTATCGGCACTGGGGATTCATCAAAAATGTTAGAATATCCGCCAAAAAGGTGGAAACCAGTAAAATAAACGTATAAAAGATGGTAATTCCGGCCACCAGATTATAGTCACGGTTGCCGATGGATGTGATATAGTATTGCCCCAGACCCGGCAGCGCAAAAATTTTTTCCACGATAAAGCTTCCAGTCAGCAGCGCTGCGGCCAGGGGGCCGGTATAATGAATGGCTGCGGGGAGGGCATTGGGCAGAGCGTGCCGCAGGATGACTGAGGCGGACCCCAGACCCCTGACCCTGGCCGCAATAATATAGTCTTTGTTTAAGACCTCAATCATTTCCGTCCGGATCAGCCGGGTTATAACGGCCGCAGGCCAGGCCGAGAGCGTGAGTACCGGCAGCATAAGATCAAGGGGCCTCTCGTACATCGCCACTGGAAACATTTTAAGCTTTAAAGCAAATATATAAATCAGCCCCGCCCCAACGGCAAAATTAGGGATAGACAGGCCCAGCGTTGTCAGAGCCAGGATCAGCCGGCCCGGCCACCTGCTGTGCCATACAGCCGACAGAACTCCCATGGCCACACCCAGGACAACCGAAAGAACCAGGGCTAAAGAGCCCACGGCTGCCGATACGGGAAAGGACTCGGCGATGATCTGGTTAACCGTCCGCCCCGGATATTTCAAGGATTCCCCCAGGTCAAACCTGGACAGGGCGGACAGGTATTCCGCGTACTGCCTGGAAACAGGCTGGTCCAAATGGTATTTTGAATAAAGGTTGGCCTTTATCTCGGGATTTACCCTCTGGGACATAAATGGGTCCCCGGGCAACAGACGCATCAAGAAAAAGGTGAGAGTCACTACAACTGCCATGACTCCCAGGTTAAAACCGGCCCTTTTTAAAACATAGGCTAACATCGTCACTCCACGTAGGCCCATTTAAATTCAGCATAGAAAGCAAAGCTCGGGTGAATGACGTCCTTGATTGTTTCCTTTTCCAGGTAAGGATTTGTGTAGTAATAAATAGGCACAACCGGAAGCTCATCCATCAGGATCTTTTCGGCTTCAAACAGGGCTTCACTCCGGGTTGCCCCCTTCGCAGTGCCCATAGCCATACCAATCAGCCGGTCGTAGTCCGCGTTTTCCCATTCCGCCAGGTTGTTATCACTGCCCTTAATCCACATATCCAAAAAGGTCATGGGGTCATTATAGTCGGCAATCCAACCCACCCGTGCCACCTGGTAGTCTTTTTCAAACATTGTACTCAGGTAAACCTTGTATTCCTGCTCAATTATTTCGCTTTGAACGCCGAGGTGGTCGCACCACATACCGGTTATGGCCTCCGCCACGGCTTTGTGGTTCTGGTTGTTGTCCAGGAGAAGCTTAATTTTCGGAAAATCCCTGCCTTCCGGAAAACCGGCCTCGGCCAGCATTTTCTTTGCCTCTGCAGGGTTAAAGCCTTCAATTATTTTTTCACCGAGGTTTCTAAAATCTTGACCGGGGGCAGGCCCGCTAACGCCCGGGGGAACGAAGGCATAAGCTGCCTTTTCGCCGCTTTTCGTTAAGCTGGTTACCAGCGCCTCCCGGTCAATGGCCAGGGATAGCGCCTTTCTGACCTGGACATTATCAAAGGGCTTTAGCTTGGTGTTAAACATGTAGTACTCATTTGATAAATCGGGGCTCAGCTTGAGCCGGCCGCTTTTAGCCAGCCTTTCCACTTCACGGTAGGGAGGCGTCTCCGCGATGTCAATTTGACCGCTTTCAAACATAGCTAATTCCGTATTTGAGTCGTCCACCAGTGTAATCACGAGATTTTTTAGCTTTACGTTTTCACTGTCCCAGTAATGGTCGTTCTTTTCCAAGAGGATTTGTTTATTGTGTTCCCAGGCCGTCAGCTTAAAGGGGCCGTTGCCGGCAAACCCGGCAGGCGTCTGGGTCCAACCGGCGGGATCCAGGGAAGCCGCACTCTCCGGTACGGGAAACAGCGTCGGAAAGGCTGTAAGCGAGAGAAAATACGGCACGGGATCCTTCAGGGTCACGACCAGTCTGTCCTTCCCTTCGGCGCGGATCCCTACCGATGCCGGATCTTTCACCTCGCCCGAATTGAACTCCTTGCCGT
>DHTR01000008.1:9658-27036 GCA_002408725.1 Pelotomaculum sp. UBA5255 | reverse complement strand
GTCATCCGGCTTTAAGAGCTGATTCTGCTGACGCCAAAAGTAGACCCGCTCAATAAATTCTTCTTTAATTTCAAAGAGTAATTTTTCAGCTTGCTCCACATCTAAGCGGGCTTTATCTCGTACCCGTTTCGCCGCTTCCAATTCACCGTAAGCCCGATCATATCTTTTATTTTCCTCTGCTTCCACTCGTAACTTCTCCAAGGCTTTTCGGATCTTCTCCCGGTAACGCTGGAATTCTTTTTTTAACAACAACCAATCGTAGTCGGCAGCAAGCTCTTTCCGCAATTCCTCTTCCATAAAAAAGTGTTCGTCAAAGTATAACTCGGTTGCCACCGAGGCCATCTCTTTTAAGATTGCGGAGATCGTGGTTTCCAGTTGCGAGCAGTCAGCTTTCAGCGCTGCAATCTCGGTGTCTAATTTATGCTCTCGTTCCCGCTTTTGCTCTAAAACGCTCTCTTTCTGTTGCTTTTCTTGCTCCCATTCTTTTTGGTCATTACTTCTTTTGTTGATCTCTTCTGTCAGACGGAAACTATCATGTTGCATCAGCTCACGATGCTTTAATTGCACGGCTTCTTGTTCCGCCTTTAATCCTTGCAGCTCTTCTTCCGCCGCTTGGCTCATGTGTTCAAAGTCCTGAATGGCGGTTTGGAGTCTCTGCTCTTCCTCTTCTCCGGTCGTTACTTCCTTGTGGCTTTGGAGAAAATTCTGCGCCTTTTCCCATAAGAGAAAAGTATTATATTTATCAAACTCCCGACCAAGCCGGTCGGCGGCTTTTCTATTTTCTTGTAGTTGGTCAAGGCGACTTTTGATATTATCCATGTTTTCAATCGCTTCCGACATCGGGCGCAGATCGTCATCGGAAAGTTGCTGCAGTGTATTGGTAAGGATCTCATAAATCACCGTCGGCTTAAAATCCTTAGATAATTTGGGGGTGCGAATCTGAATTAACAGTTTAATTAACTCATCATAATCCTCAAGGTGCTCAAACCCAAACAGCAACCGGTTGACCATGTCCATATAATCCTTTTGTCGCTCGTAAACCTCGCCACCCTCTCCAATCCTGTTCTTTAACTCCTGTTTAGTTAAAGGAACTTTCTCTCCCATTTGCTTGTATAGGTAAAAATCCCGACCGATCCGGCGACCATCGGTCAATGCAAATCCCCAAAAATCCAAGGCCCGTCCCCGTCGCGCATGCAGACCCATCCCCAAAGTCAAATACTGATCCGAATCTTCGCGCGCAAACTCCATATAAAGGTAACCGGTCCGTTCGTTCTCCCCTGAATCTTCCTCCCCCAGCAAATAGTTTTCGATCCTCCGGGCTCGGGAACCAAAGGGATCAAGCCTTTCCGGACTTTTATTCCCATCCAGCAGTAGCGGAATAAAACTTTGCATCGTCACGGATTTCCCGGAACCATTGGCGCCCCGCAATAATAGTCGCCCTCCGGAAAACTCAAACTCTTCTTCATCATAATACCAAAAATTCAAAACACCGGCCCGGTGCAAATGCCATTTATTCTTCTTCAAGGGATTCCACTCCTTCCTCCGGCCGGGGCTTGAAGTCGCCGGGGTAGTTTCCGATGGTTCTCACCAACAAAGGATATAGACTTATCACACCCGTTGCAGCATCCCTCGTAGCCATCTTCCATTCTATGAGAAGCTCCAAAAGCTCCCTGGCTGTATCCGCAATGCTCATCTCCCGATACTGTTTGCTCCAACCCGCTGCATACCGCTCCCGGCAAATTTTCAGCCAGTTCAGGAAGTCCACTTTAGTTAGATAGATGCTGCCGTCCTGCTGCAGGGGAATCTGTTCATCAACCTGATTTTGGCGCGCCACAGCAGCAAATTGCAGGGCAAGGTCACAAATGACCCGGTTATCCGGAAATAAGTTATAACGAAGCTTGCGCTCCGTTAGTGTGAGCAAGGCGGTATTTTTATAAAGCTCAAACTGAAAATCTGTATGTTTTTCAATATCCTCACGAATGCGGTGGCGGTAATTGCGCAGATACAAAAAATCGGCATCGTCGGAGCCCCTGGTCATCATTCCCGGGGATAAAAATAACAAGCGATAGACCCGGTGTCTCCGGGTGACCCCGGTTGTTTCCTCCCGCCCCATGGTTTCCGCCGCCAGGATTTGCTCCATGGTTTCAAACTGAAACAAATCCTTGGGGAAAGAGCGCAAAAAATAGCGGGCCGTCAGGGGTACCTCATAAAGCACCTCATGGGACTCAATGTAGCTGAAGTCGCTTACGTCTCCCTCCACCACCTTTAAAATATCCTTTTCCGAGACAAACTGCAACACCCGCACCAGGGACTTGCGGTGCTCGTAATGGGTCCAGTCCACCCCTTCCTCGCCGGGGTAGAGCTCCTGTAGCTCTTCGCACAGGGTGGATAGTAAAAACTGCTCGTCCACGGTTTTATTCTCCAAATACCCCATCAAGCAGCACAGGAGCACATAGTCACGAGTATGCTTAAAGGATTGTATGCCCATCCAGGATTCCGGTTCAGCCGGCACCTTTTCCAGTTTGGCAAAATGCCTGTGTAAAATCAAGCGAAAACCCATCTTATCCAAAAAGTAGTTGCGCAGCGCCTGTTCCCGCTCCCGAACAAGTTGGTATTTTTCCGGCTCTTGATCCCGGAGAATCCAAAATTGCTCCAGCAGGTGTTCCGCCGCTTCTTTAGCCTTTTCGTCAAAAATATGGCTTCTTTTATCTATTTGCACTGATCTTCACCTATTATTTTTAATTGTTTAGTTTATAAACTCAATCACGTAGTTGGGCATACATAAATCTCCATCCGGAGAGCTCAGAATGATTTCCTGGTCATCCACCAGGGTCAGACGAATTTGGTGTCCATTCTCCGTCTTTCCAATTAGCCGCGGGTTTGTCATACACTTGCCGATCCAATTCAGCAGAGTTTTCCTGATATATGTGTCCACCTGGGGTAGTTCGGCCAGACTAATGCGGTTTCCCCGGATGATTTGGTTCACCAGCTTTTGTTCCGCCTCCTTTTCCCGCAGGTATTGTTCCAACAGCCTTTGTTTTTCCTTCTGGTGACTCTCCACCGCCCCAGTCTTTGTTTTTTCCCGATAGGTTCTGACCCTGGGCCTCAGGGTTAGCTCGGTGGGATTTTCGTCCCATATTTCTGCGTAAATATTCTCGGTTTCTTTCACTCCGGCATATAAATGGCGGCTGTTGAACACCCCAAAAACACAGGCCGAAAGTTTATGGGCTTCACTTAAATCCCGACATTTATGGAACCATTCCGCCAGATGCAGATAATCTCGGCGGCGGCTTTTAAAATTATGGTACCGCTCCCCCAGCCGCTGAGCAAAGCGGGTAATGCGCCGGATGGTTTCGGTGGTAGCGTTTTGCAAAAAGATCAGGTCGCTTTCCCGGCCTTCATAACCCAAAAACCAGCTTTTAAAGCCCTTCCACTGTAGAAGATAGTTTTGCACCAGTTGCTCCTTGGCCGGCTGCTCTTCCAATCGGGGGATATTTTGATCGTGGTCTGCCAAACGGCTGGAAATCTGCTGCATTAATTCAGTTGGGGTACACTCCAGGATGGCTTCTATGCGAAAGGAGGTTCGCTGCAGGACGGTCATAAAATTACGTAAGTACTCGGTAAGAGCGTCTTTGTAGACCAGAAAGGCTTCGGTCATCATCATCTCTTCAATTTTTTCACTCTGCAAGTAGGCCAGGTAGTCTGCGGCGTTTTCCGTCAGGCTTTTAAAGTTGCCCTGAAGATCTTCCCAAACCATATACAACCCTTCATTGGACAATTTATTGATCCTATAGTCGATTTCCTCGTCAGCCTGCGGCGTCAGTTTCGTGAGGGCTTCTAGGATACGAATAAAGAGTGTTTTTTCCAGGGAGCCTCCAAAGGACTGCCCCATCTGCTCCAACCTTTGCACCATCCGTTCAATTTCAACGGTGTAGGGGGTGCATTGATATCTAAACCTTTTCTTCTTAAAATCCTCAATGCTATATACCTTGCCGGTATCCTGCCGGGGAATAAGATTCTTCCAGTTGACCAATTGGGTCAAATCTTGTTGAAGTAATTCTTCATTATAATCAGCAAAATGCGGGCTCTCTTTAAGATATTCAAGTACTTCCTCGGGGAACAGATAGTAACGAAGCTGCTCATGCTGCAGATAAAAATACCGCAATATAGCCCGATAACGCCAGGTACTGCCGGTTGTTAAATATGTAACTTCAGATACAGAATTAAACAAAATGTTATCCATGGCCATCTCCCTAATTATACATCATAGTTACATTTTATTCATATTTCTATTGTTTCCTGCTAACCGCGGAGGGGATATGGTATATGGCTTGAACACAGAAGGAAAAGAGAACTATGACTAGTAAGTTATTTTTTGATACGAACTGCATCTCCTCTTTTCTTTGGGTAAAGAAAGAAAGTATTTTATTCAAACTATATCCAAGAAGAATAGTTTTGCCTCAAGAAGTTTTTGTTGAATTATCAAATCCAAGCATAACCCATATTAAGCGCAAGGTTAGTGAGTTATGTTTAAATGGTGATATTACTACAAAAGAAATATTGACTGATACTGATGAATATATTTTGTTTTATGAATTAGCTATCTCACCACCTAAAGGTGAAAGAAGAATTGGTAAGGGTGAAGCAGCGGCTATAGCTTTAGACAGTTGGAAGAAGGCAAACTCAAGATATGGCGATTTAAACTGTATCGACTTGCTGTTGCCATTCTAATCGAGGTATATCATACAGGAAGATACGGATGGCAGTTTCGCCCTGTTGACCCAAATGACTATTTGCATGGTAATAATTCGCGAATAACGCAATTACTTTAACAAAGAAAAAACCGGGGAAATCCCGATTATTCTACTTTTACTCCAATCCTATTAAGGTCTAGGACTTCATGAAGTCCCTCCCTAAGAACCTTAGAATAGTTAACATTTTTACTCTCTGCTAACTCTTTAAGCCAGGAGGGGATTGTAACATTAACCCTAGTATATTCGGTCTTCTTGTTTCGATAAACAGACAAAATAACATCTACAAATGCTACGATTACTCGACCTCCCTCAGGGAACTCCTGGTCGAATTTTAAAAACTCAATCGAAGTAGGTTCTGGGATAGGTTCGTTATCCTCGATCATACCTTCTAAGTGTAACGCTAGACCTTCTCTAGCTGCGTCTAGGGCTTCCTCGAAGGTAGCGTCCGGGCCTGGGCCAGCAAAGCAGCCAGGGAGATCGGGAAAAGTAACGTCGATCTGCTTCTGATTTAATTTGTCTACCCAGATATGAAATACTCCAGGGTATGCATAATAATTTTTGTACTGCATAATCAATTCTCCTTTACCATAACTAATGCTAAACTAATTCTTAACTGATACTAAATTATTCTGGTATAAACTAAATCTATATATTATATTTATATTATTTCGAGGGAGTCGGGGGATTAAAACTTAATCCCCGACTGCCTCTCGATACTTTTTACTGTGTTAATTCCCAGTGTTTTTCCAGGATGTACAGGGAGAGTGACCAATCCTGGCTTCGTCGGGTGTTTAAATTGCTTGTGACTGCCCCTGGTTCTGACCAAATACCAACCGTCGTCGGTCAAAATCTGTTCTGCTTCTCTTGCGGTGTAACTTCTGGTAACCATGAAAACAACCCTCCTTATTACCCACCTATTATATGCGCATTGGGGATGCGTGTCAAGGGAAACATTGCGTATTGCGGGTACGTATTTAAAAAATTTGCTGAAATCTCTACATTTTTCAAGTATCCGCCAGAAATACGGAAGATCATTTACACGACCAATATTATTGAAAGCTATTAATGAGAAAAGTAACCAAGGGGAAAAGCACTTTCCCAACGGATGACGCGTTGTTGAAGATGCTATACATGGCCACCCAGGATGTCCTTCCTAAATGGACAGGCCGTATTCATAATTGGGTAGCCTGCAGGGAACTCGGAATTACTCAGCGCACCCTACAACGTTGGAGAAGTAACCTATCACCCACAGAAGACCAGCGAAAACACGCCAAACGTCCAGCACCGGCGAATAAGCTTAGCCAGGAAGAAAGACAAGCTATTCTAGAAACGGCAAATCAACCTGAATACAAAAGTTTACCACCAAGTCAAATTGTTCCTCGTCTAGCCGATCAGGGAATTTACTTATCGATTTCTTCCTTGAGATAAAAATAATGTACCCTCCCGGCCTTCCAACCCGCAATACGGGTGGATAAGTCCTGAGAAGGTACATCTCGAATGGTACGCTATGGAAAGTACAACTTTATTTTATCTGAATAACAACTTAAACCTTTACTAATCCCACGTTATTCCGTTGAAACACTCTTTGTCAAATTCCGTGGCGAGTCCACCTCTAAGCCCTTGGCCACGGCGGTGTAGTATGCCAGTAACTGCAACGGGATTACGGCCAGCATCGGGGCTAAAAACGGGTGGGTTTTCGGGATGTAGAACACCCTGCCCGCCACTTTCTCCAATGCCTCGAAGCCTTCCATAGCTACGACTTCTGCCCTGGCGCCGCGGGTGACCAATTCTTGAATGTTAATGACCATTCTTTCCAGCAGATCTTTCTGGGTGGCCAAAGCCACAATCGGCACTTTATCCTCGATCAGCGCCATGGGGCCGTGCCTCAACTCGCCGGTGGCGATAGCCTCGGCATGAATATAGGTTGTTTCCTTGAGCTTTAAAGTGCCCTCCATTGCCACGGCGTAGTCCAGGCATCGCCCGGTAAAAAAGACGCCCGGGCGGCCGGCGAATTCCCCGGCAAGTTCCTTTAATCCATTCGTATTGTCCAGGACGCGCTGCGCCTTAGGGGGCAGTTCTTTCATTGCCGATAGGATTTCCTGCATTTCCAAGGGCCCAATCGTACCACGCCCGACGGCCAGGTAAAGGGCGAAAAGGGCCATGAGCATAAGCTGGGCGGTATAGGCCTTGGTGGAAGCTATGGCAACTTCAGGACCGGCCACAGTATAGATCATATCGTCGGCCTCCCGGGACATGGTGCTCCCCGCTACGTTGGTTACGGCAATCACCCGGGGTCCCAGCCGTTTGGCCTCCCGCAACGCAGCCAGGGTGTCGGCTGTCTCACCGGACTGGCTGATCACCATTACCAGTGTGCCCGGTTCGATAATGGGCTGGCGGTAGCGGAACTCAGAAGCTATTTCAACTTCTACCGGAAGCCGCGCCAGTCTTTCAATATAGTGCTTGCCTGCCAGGCCGGCATGATAGGCTGTGCCGCAGGCAGTGATATGGATTTTCTTTATCTTCTTAATTTCTTCCGGTGTAAGATTAACCTCGTTAAATAACACCCCTGCACCGTTGTCCGAAATCCGGTCGCACAGGGTATCCCACAGCACCTGGGGCTGCTCATGAATTTCCTTTAGCATAAAGTGTTCGAAGCCGTTCTTTTCGGCTTGCTTCAGATCCCTGTTCACTTGGACAACCTCCTTGTTAAGTCATTCTTTAAACCAGTATGCAACAATACCACTTAATGCTTTAACCCGGTATTTCCTCTTGCTAAAACAAGCATTAGAGCTGAAGAAAATTTTTCACCGGGGAGCTGTATTCAAAGATCAAGGTAAAATGAAAAAATGCCGGCATAAGCCAGGCACAGGTTTTACATATTTACCGGTATCCCTAAAATGGAATACCAAATTGAGGGCACACTAACCCCTTGTGTGCACAATGCCTCTTTGCGGCCGCCGGCATTTTTGTCCCACCAGTTACCCGGTGGTTTTGTTATGCCGCTGACGGTCCGGCCGGACCGGGGGGCATCCGCCGAAATTTCGATAAACCCCCTCCTCGTCAACCCTAAAGGATCCTGGGATAACCAGCTATCCAGACAACTAAATAGCGGTTTCCCGAAAACCCTTCCGTAGCTCAAGTTCGAATTCTGACCTTGAGACGGGTTCAGGCGCTAAATTATTTAATTTTATGTTTTTTGCAAGATCACTATCCTGTGATTCCCACCCCCCTATTTTATTTCCTTTATTATATTCGATAACCTGCCAACAATCACCTTGAGTTGATCCATATTTCTTCCCTCGGCCATAACCCTCACCAGAGGCTCCGTACCGGACGGCCGCACCAGGATGCGTCCGCTTCCGCTCAGAATTTTTTCCTCGTTTTCAATGGCCCTGGCTAAAACGGGGCTGCTCATAACCAGGTTTTTGTCGGCAACCTGGATATTTTCCAGTAACTGGGGCAGGCGCTCCATCTGGCCGGCCAGTTTTTCCAGGGACTGCCCGCTTTCTTTCATTACGGCAAGCAGTTGTAGCGCGGTTACGATTCCGTCACCGGTAGTGTTGTGGTCGAGAAAAATGACATGGCCGGACTGCTCTCCGCCTAACCGGGCGCCGGTGCGCAGGAGTTCCTCAAGAACGTAGCGATCTCCGACTTTGGTTTCGACCACCTGGATTTCAGCATCCCGCATTGACAGGTGCAGCCCCAGGTTGCTCATCACGGTCACCACAACGGTATCCTTTTCCAGCAGCCCTTTTTCTTTTAGGTGGCACGCGCAAATCACCATGATCTGGTCGCCGTCCACCAGCCGGCCGGCGGCGTCAACCGCCAGGACCCGGTCGGAGTCCCCGTCGTGGGCCAGGCCCAGGTCAGCCCCACTTGCAACAACGGCTTCCATCAGGGCTTCCGGATGAGTCGAGCCGCAGCGGTTGTTGATGTTCACGCCATCCGGATTGTTAAAGATAGGCAGCACTTCTGCTCCCAGCTTTTCGTAAATCCGGGGCGCCACGTGATAGGCAGCGCCGTTGGCGCAGTCCACCAAGATTTTCAGGCCCTTTAAATCTGTGTTCACCGTGCCGCAGGCAAAATTGATGTAACGTTCGGCGGCATCCTGCACCGGGTAGGCGCGGCCGATTCCCGCACCCGCGGGAGTGGGTACACCAGCGCAATTATCCAGAACCAGCGCCTCGATCTCCGCCTCGACCTCGTCGGGAAGCTTATAGCCGCTGGGACCGAAAAACTTGATCCCGTTGTCCTCCACCGGGTTGTGAGATGCTGAGATCACGACCCCGGCCGCCGCTTTTAGTTCCCTGGTTAGATAGGCAATGGCGGGCGTGGGCAAGATCCCCACTTTTAATACGTTCAGCCCCACCGAGCAGATACCCGCCACCAGGGCGGCTTCAAGCATATCCCCGGAAATGCGGGTATCTCTACCGATTACCAGGCGGGTATTGGCGCTGTCCCTGGCCAGAATACTGGCCCCCGCCCGACCCAGCTTAAAAGCAAGCTCAGGGGTGAGTTCGCTGTTGGCCACCCCCCTGACCCCGTCCGTTCCAAATAGAACTCCCATGAGGCCGCTCTCCTTCCATCCGGGAAATTACAACTTACTTATTATAACTTTACGCTACAACATTGTCAATTTCACAATATTCTATGTGCCGGACGGCCTTGTGGTCAATTCCAGCGGTAAAATAAATTATGGATTTGGCCCGGGAGGCTCGCTGCCGGTGTCTATGGCCGGTGGGGACGGGGAAGGCGCCTCCACCTTGTTTACTTCGACCTGGACATTCACCCGGCCGGGCTGCACACCTGCGGCACCCTGCGGTACAACCAGATCAACCTCCCTGGACAGGTTCTTGTCGGCGCCCTGGATGCTGACAGGTCCGGTTTTAATCTCGGTAATGACCCCGATTAGATCTGCCGGTCCTAAAACCTGTACCGATGCCGGCTCTGTAAAACTCCTCTTAACGGTAAAGCCAACTGCCGGGCTTCCGGTCACCTGGGGTATAACAGGCACCGTCTTGGAGGCCACGGCGCTGACGATGGGAACAACAACCTGTACCGTTGCCGGGCTCAGGGAAACATCCGGAGACCCGACGTTGACCGCAAGGGTCTGGGTAATCTCACTTACCGCCTGCTGGATGTCCACAACCGCCGTGGCCTGGTTGATCTCATTAACGAGCCGGGAGGGTCCCCTGGCAACGACCACATCGGGCTGGTACTGCGGGGCCAGGGCGGTAAAACCCTGGGCCGGCGAACCTCGAAGGCTCACGGCCACAGGGATTTGCCTGCTTACTATGCGGTCCACCTTAACACTTACCTCTTCCGGGGTGACCTGCGCAATCCGCAGGCCGGCCGGGGCGCTCACCTGGACCGGCAGAGCAAGGTCCCCCGTTCTTCCCTCCGGGATTTTTACCACAGCCTTAAAGTCCCCGGGAGCAAGGTTGGCAAGCTGGTTATGGTTGCCCTGGATTCTCAGCCGGACATTCTCGGGCAGGCCTCCCATGATCATAAAGTTTTGCTCCAACTCATTGTGTTCGAGGCTTACGTTTAAGATTTTTTCCCGAACCGGATTCTGCTCATTGCTCACATAAATCCACATGACGATGGCCAGCAGCAGTGCGAGCAACCGGATTGAATTATTTCGCCAGTCCAGCTTAATCAAAACTTTACCTCCTGAACCACATTTGTGAGAGCGAATTTCCGGTCTTTTTATTACTAAGAAGTGAGGAAAGCTTATCCTGCAGGGTGGTCTCATCCAGGTAGCGGTTGAGTACGCCCTCAACCGCCAGGGAAATGGTGCCTGTTTCTTCGGAAATAATCACCGCGACAGCGTCGGACTGCTCGGTGATTCCTATACCTGCCCGGTGTCTGGTCCCCAGTTCGGTGGTGAGGTGAGGGTTGTCACTCAGCGGCAGAAAACAGGCCGCCGCAGCTACCCGATCTCCCCGGATAATAATCGCCCCGTCATGGAGGGGTGTTTTGGGCAGAAAGATGTTGACCATAAATTCAGCCGAAGCAATGCCGTCAATCTTTACACCGGTGCCGATGTGCTCTTCCAGCCCGGTCTCGCGTTCCAGAACAATGAGGGCTCCCATTTTGTTCTTAGACAGGACAGTGGCTGAACGAGTGATCTCGGCAATTACCCTGGCCTGGTCAATCTCTCCCGGGAACAAGGCGCCTTGAGCTAAAAATTTTCCCCGGCCCAATTTTTCCAGGGCTCGCCTGAGCTCGGGCTGAAACACCACCGGCAACGCCACCACCAGTGCAGTCATGGCCTGCCTCAGGAGCCAGTTCATGGTATACAAGTTGAAGATGTTGGAAAGGGAGGTCGCAATCAACAGGACGGCCAGTCCCTTTAGCAGTTGAACCGCTCTGGTTCCCTTGATCAGCAGCATCAGCTTGTACATGATAAAGGCTACAATAATAATGTCGATTACACTGCTCAGGTTCAGCTTGAGCACCGTTTTTAAATATTCCAGGTTAGGGAGCCAGAACTGCTCCACTTATATTCCTCCCCTTTGACCCTGCAAAATAGTATCTCTCTGGAATAAGGAAAAAAACCCGCTCAACCCATTATTTCGTATGGGAGAAGCGGTTCCCTGCAATACAGGTGAAGAAACACAATATTTTTATCAACCTAACGCGACAGAAAACCGTCCCCTTAGTTCTAAGTTTATTCTTCGCTGCTCTGGAGGTCGGCGTTTTCGCTCTTCAGCAAACCATAGGCAATGCTGTCTGCCAGCGCCTGCCAGCTGGCCTCGATGATGTTCTGGGAGACACCGACTGTGCCCCAGGAATGACGACCGTCTCCGGAATCTATATGCACCCGCACATAGGCCCCGGTGCCGTCTTTTTCATCTAGAACCCGGACCTTGTAGTCATTTAGATGCATGACCCCGATGCTCGGATAAAACCCTTTCAGGGCCTTGCGCAGGGCGTTATCCAGGGCGTTCACCGGGCCGTTGCCCTCGGCTGCGGTATGCACCACCTGGTCGCCCACTCTCATCTTGATAATGGCTTCAGAATGGGCGGGGGTGTTTTCCTTGATTTCCACCAGGAGACGACAGGCCTCCAGGGTGAAGGGCTCGCGGTAGCCGTCAAAGGCCTTGCGCAGGAGAAGCGAAAAGGAACCTTCGGAGCCCTCGAACTGAAAGCCCTGGTTTTCGAGTTGCTTGATTTCCCCCAGGATACGCCTTCCTTCGGGACCGCCACGGTCCACCTGGAGATTCATTTCCTTATACTTGTAAAACAGGTTGGACATACCGGAGAGTTCCGATACCAGCACCCTCCGGCGGTTGCCCACCACTTCCGGGTCAATGTGTTCATAGGTTTTGGGGTCTTTTAAGAGGGCGCTGACATGCACCCCGCCTTTATGGGCAAAGGCGCTGGCGCCCACGAAGGGCTGGCGGGAATCCGGGCTAACGTTGGCAACTTCGCTGACAAAGCGGGACATTTCAGTAAGGTGGGCGAGCTTTTCCGGAACAATCGTATCAATTCCGCACTTCAAGGTTAGAACGGGAATAATGGAGCAGAGGTTGGCGTTGCCGCACCGTTCGCCATAACCGTTTACTGTACCCTGCACCAGCGTTGCGCCGGCCTGCACGGCCGTTACCGTGTTGGCCACGGCCAGCTCGCTGTCGTTGTGGGCATGAATGCCGACAGGCCGGGCCAGCTGCGCCGCCGCCATTTCCACCAATTCTTTAATCTCCCAGGGCAGGCTGCCGCCATTGGTGTCGCACAGGATCACTGCGTGAGCCCCCCCTGCTTCCGCTGCCCGGATTGTTTCCAGGGCATAGGCCGGGTTGGCTTTATAGCCGTCGAAGAAGTGCTCCGCATCATAGTGAACCTCAAGCCCCCGGCTTTTCAGGTAGGCTATGGTATCCCTGATCATGGCCAGGTTTTCTTCCGGAGTGGTCCCCAGGGACTTTGCTACATGAAGGTCCCATGTCTTCCCAAAGATAGTGGCGACCCGAACCCCGGAGTCTAAAATGGCCTTAACATTGGCGTCATTTTCAGCCGGCAACCCGGCCTTCCTGGTCGAACCGAAGGCCACTATCCTGGCGTTCTTTAGGTTATAACCCTGAATCCGGTTGAAAAAATCAACATCCTTGGGGTTGGACCCCGGCCAGCCCCCTTCAATATAATGGAAACCCATTATATCCAGGCGCTGGGCGATTTTTATTTTGTCTTCACAGGAAAAAGAGATACCCTCCGCCTGGGTGCCGTCTCTTAAAGTCGTGTCATAAATCTGTACTGAGGGCATCGCAAATACCTCCGTTATTGGACGCGGGAAATATACAGAACAGTATTTTACCTTATATTGGATATTGGCTCTCTTGAAAAGTATCTCTTGAAAGTAGTGTTTGCCAATCCTAATCTTAATTCTAATTTCAGTCTAAGCCTAAGCCCAATCCTACTTTCCGCATCTTATACCTCAATCTGGATAATTACCTGGTCTCCCATCTCGGTGGTACCGACCTGTTTTTTACCTTCTTCCATTAGATCGGCGGTGCGGAAGCCCTGTTTTAAAGCACCGGCCACGGCCCGCTCGATACAATCGGCTTCGCTGCCCAGGTTTAAGGAGAAGCGCAGCAACATGGCCGCCGAAAGAATCGCCGCGATGGGGTTGGCCAGCTGCAAGCCGGCGATATCGGGCGCGGTGCCGTGGGCCGGCTCATAAAGTCCGATCCCGCCGCCAAGGCTGGCTGAGGCGAGCATTCCCAGGGATCCCGCAAGGACGGAGGCCTGATCGCTGAGGATGTCGCCGAACATGTTCTCTGTAACCAGGACATCAAACTGCTTCGGGTTTTTGATCAACTGCATAGCGCAGTTGTCGACATACATGTGGTCCAGTTCCACATCAGGATACTCCGCACCGACGGCGCAGGCAACTTCCCGCCAGTGACGGGAGCTCTCCAGAATGTTGGACTTATCCACCGAGATGACCTTATGGCGCCGCTTCCGGGCCAACTCAAAGGCCATGCGGAGGATCCGCTCAATTTCCGGAGTGGTGTATTCCAGGGTATCCACAACCCGGACGCCGCCGCCCGGCAGGGGCTCCCTGTATTTTTTTCCGAAGTAAAGTCCGCCCGTGAGCTCCCGCAGGACCAGAAGATCCAGCCCAGTCACTAATTCCGGCTTAAGAGGAGTAGCATTGACGAGCGCCGGGTAGACCTTGACCGGGCGCAGGTTGGCGTACAAGCCAAATTCCTTGCGCAGGGATAGAATCCCGCCGGTCTCCGGGCGCAGGTGCAGCGGCAGGCTGTCCCATTTGGGGCCTCCCACAGCACCGAAGAGAATAGCGTCGCTTTCATGGCAGAGTTCCAGGGTTTCAGCGGGCAGGGGGCACCCCACAGCGTCACAGGCGGCCCCTCCTACCAGCCCTTCTTTAAATTCAAACTGATGATTAAAGCGCCGGCCTATGGCCTCCAGCACCCGGACCGCCTGAACGGTGATTTCCGGGCCAATTCCATCTCCGGGTAATACCGCGATTTTAAACATCTTTTCTCACCTTTTCCGCCACATAGCGGATCAGCCCTCCCGCTGCGATAATCTGCTGCATAAAAGGCGGCACGGGCGTGGCTGTATACGTCTTCCCTGTGGTACGGTTAATAATCCGGCCGGTAGCCGCTTCCACTTCGACCTCGTCCCCTTCGCTGATTTCAGCGGCGGCCTCGTACGATTCAAAAATAGGCAGCCCGATATTAAAGGCATTCCGGTAAAAAATCCTGGCGAAAGTACCGGCAATTACGCAGGAGACTCCCGCAGCCTTGATGGCGATAGGGGCATGCTCTCTGGAACTGCCGCAGCCGAAATTCTTACCGGCCACGATGATGTCACCCGGCTTAACCCTGGCAGGAAAAGACGGATCGGCGTCCTCCATGCAGTGTCCGGCCAGTTCCTGCGGGTCGGAAGTATTGAGGTACCGGGCTGGAATAATAGCGTCGGTGTCAATATCAGCACCGAACTTCCAGGTTCTCCCTGCTAATTTCATTTAATCCACCTCCCCGGGGCCGGCAATCCGGCCCAAGATGGCGGAAGCCGCTGCAACCGCCGGGTTGGAAAGATAGACTTCACTTTCCGGGTGGCCCATCCTGCCTACAAAATTGCGGTTGGTAGTGGCAACGCAGCGCTCCCCGCCGGCCAGGATGCCCATGTGACCGCCCAGGCAGGGGCCGCAGGTGGGGGTACTGACCGCCCCGCCGGCCTCAATGAAGATCTGAAGCAAACCCTCTTGCATAGCCTGAAGAGAAATCTCCTGGGTACCCGGAAAGATAATCAGCCGTACGTTTTTGTGCACCTTCTTGCCCTTGAGGACCTTCGCGGCCGCTCTCAGGTCATCCATGCGCCCGTTTGTGCAGGAACCGATCACAACCTGGTCTATTTCCACGTTTCCCACATCGCTGAGCGGCCGGCTGTTCTCCGGCAGGTGCGGGAAGGCAACCTGGGGCTCGATCTGGGAAGCATCGTAGGAGTAAGTTTTTTGGTATTTGGCATCAACATCACTCTCGTAAAACTGGTATGGCCGGCGGCAGCGCCCCTCTACAAACTCCCGGGTGATCCCGTCCGGGGCAATGATGCCGTTCTTACCCCCGGCTTCAATGGCCATGTTGCACATGGTCAGGCGCCCGTCCATGGACAGGCCTTCAATGGCGGAACCGGTGAACTCCATGGCCCTGTACAGCGCCCCGTCCACCCCAATATCCCCAATGGTGTGCAGGATCAGGTCCTTGCCGCCCACCCAGGGGCCAAGTTCCCCTCCAAACTCGAATTTCAGGGACTCCGGCACCTTTAGCCAGGTCTCTCCAAGAGCCATTGCCGCCGCCAGGTCGGTGCTTCCCACACCGGTGGAAAAGGCGCCCAGCGCTCCATAGGTGCAGGTATGAGAATCGGCGCCGATGACCAGGTCTCCCGGCCCCACCAATCCCTGCTCGGGCAGGAGGCAGTGCTCAATCCCCATGCGGCCCACCTCGAAATAGTGGGGCAGGTCGTGCTTTTCGGCAAATTCCCGGAGGAGCCTGGACTGCTCTGCAGACTTGATGTCCTTGTTGGGGGTAAAGTGGTCTGGGACCAGTGCTACCCGATCTCGGTCAAAAACGTCTTTGACCCCGATTTTTTCAAATTCCCGGATCGCCACCGGCGCTGTAATATCATTGCCCAGCACCAGATCGACCCGGGCGTTAATTAGTTCACCGGGAACGACCTGCTCTTTGCCGGCGTGGGCCGCCAGAATCTTCTCGGTAAGGGTCATCGGCATTTCATTGTTTCACTCCGTTCAATTTATAATCAAAATTTTTAAAGGGTAAGTTTATGTTTTATCATCACTGGTTTGGGACTCTTCCAGACTTGCCTCCCAGACCAGTTTGTTCACAGCGTTAACATAGGCCTTGGCACTGGCTTCCAGGATATCGGTGCTGATCCCCCGGCCCGTATAGACTCTCTGGCCGTCCCTGGTAATTTTCAGGGTTACGTCCCCCAGGGCGTCCTTGCCGGCGGTGATGGCGCTGATCCCCCAACTGATCAAGGTGCATTGTATTTTGGTACTCTTGTCCACTGCCCTGCAGATAGCGTCTACCGGACCGTTTCCGCAGGCCGCCTCCTCCAGAAGCTTTCCTTCTTTCCGCAAACCTATTGTAGCAGTGGGCACCACCGTAGTGCCGCTGGAGATATGCAAATAATCCAATGTGTAGGAATCCGGCACGAGGTGCATTTCTTCCTCGACAATAGCCTCGATATCTTCGTCGGTGATATCACTTTTCTTATCGGCCAGTTTTTTAAAGTGCTCAAAGGCATGGTCTAATTCCTCATCACTCAGGCTGAAGCCCATATCTTCCAGCCGCTGGCGAAAGGCATGACGACCGGAGTGCTTGCCCATGACCAGATTGCTTCTGCTGAGTCCCACCATGGCGGGATTCATAATCTCGTAGGTGGTGCGCTCTTTTAGCACACCGTCCTGGTGAATGCCGGCCTCATGGGCAAAGGCGTTGTTCCCCACGACGGCCTTGTTGGCTTGAACCTTCATCCCGGTCAGGGTGCTGACCAGTCTGCTGGTCCTGTAAATCTCCTCGGTGTGCGCGGCGGTAAACAGGCCGAACTGGTCCTTCCGGGTATGTAAGGCCATAATCACTTCCTCCAGGGCCGCGTTGCCGGCCCGCTCGCCAATACCGTTAATGGCCCCCTCCACCTGGCGGGCGCCGTTTGTCACGGCAGCCAGAGAGTTGGCAACGGCCAGACCCAGGTCGTTATGGCAGTGGATGCTCACAACCACCTTTTCAATTCCCGGTACCCGGTCACAGATAGTCTTGATAAAGCCGCCCCACTCACCGGGGATGGCGTAGCCCACCGTATCCGGTATATTGACAACCGTGGCCCCGGCTTTAATGGCCGCGGCCAGTACCTGAAACAAAAACTCAGGGTCGGAGCGGGAGGCGTCCTCTGCGGAGAACTCCACATCCTCCGTATAGGTCCTGGCACGTTTTACAGCCGCCACAGCAGCTTCCAGGACCTGGTCCCGGCTCAGGCGCAGCTTATACTTCAGGTGAATATCCGAGGTTGCGATAAAGGTATGGATCCTTGCCTGCTCGGCCTGGCGAACCGCCTCCCAGGCCCGGTCGATGTCCTTGA
>DHTR01000008.1:643-9414 GCA_002408725.1 Pelotomaculum sp. UBA5255 | reverse complement strand
CCTTGACTTCCCGGGCAACGGCACGGACTCCCTCAAAGTCACCGGGGGAGGAGATCGGGAAGCCGGCCTCAATAACGTCCACGCCGAGCCGGGTCAGTTGCTTTGCAATCTGGACTTTTTCATTGATGTTCAGGCTCACGCCCGGTGACTGCTCCCCGTCTCTCAGGGTGGTATCAAAAATGTAGACTCGCTGGCTCATAGGCTCATAATGCCTCCAATCTTAATGGTTAGAGAGAACCATCGCCGCTGATTTCAGATCCACCGGCACATAAAAAACCTTTGTTAATCGATTGCTTCATTGATAGGTGACCCGTTTAAGACCATGGGAAGAACATTTTCTTCCCGGTCAATGATGCAGTTTACTATCACCGGTTCTTTGGAGTTGAGTACCCGGGGCAAAATTTCCAGCAACTGCTCCTCTGTTTCAACGGTGTACCCTTCCATCCCGTAGAGCCGGCCCAGGGCGGCAAAGTCCAGGTCGAACTGTAAATCCACGCCGATGTACCGTTTGTCGCAGTAGTATTCTTGCAACTGGCGGACCATACCCAGGCGCTGGTTGTTCAGAACAAATATTTTAAGCGGAAGCTTTTGCTCGGCCGCGGTTCCCAACTCCTGCATGGTCATCTGAAGACCGCCGTCTCCGACGACCACGATTACATTTCGTTCCGGCGCGCCCAGCTTGGCGCCGATTGCCGCCGGCAGGCAGAATCCCATGGCCCCCAGCCCTCCGGAAGATAAAAAACTGCGGGGTTCCTTAAACCGCATGTACAGGGCCGTCCACATCTGGTGCTGCCCCACGTCTGTGACAACAATAGCGTTGTCATCCTTAAACTCGTTCAGCTTCTCAATAACGAACTGGGGCTTCATGATGCCTTCCCGCCGGTAGTGCAGGGGGTAGTCCTTTTTCAACTGCTGCACCCTCGCCACCCAGGCGGCATTATCTTTCTTTTTCAGGAGTGGCAGAATGGCCCCCAGAACATTTTTCACATCCCCCACGATGGGCAGGTTGCTGCGCACGTTCTTGCCGATTTCAGCGGGATCTATATCGATATGAACAATCTTTGCCGAGGGCGCAAACCCGCTGACCTTGGATACCACCCGGTCGTCAAAGCGGGCGCCGACGGCAATCAGACAGTCGCACTCGGTGACCGCCTGGTTTGCGTAACGCGTACCATGCAGACCCAGCATCCCCAGAAAGAGGGGATGGTCACCGGGAAAACTGCCCAGTCCCATCAAAGTGTGCGTCACCGGTGCAGAAATCGTTTCCGCCAGCTGCAGCAACTCCGGAGCAGCGTTGGAAAGCCGGACCCCCCCGCCGGCGTAAATGACCGGCCTCTGCGAATCCATAATAATCCTGCCGGCCTGCTGGACCATCGAGGGGTGCCCTTTGTAGGTCGGCTTGTAACCGGCCAGTTCAACTTTCTTTGGATACTTGAACTTAATCCTGGTCTGGGCAATGTCCTTGGGAAGGTCGATCAGCACCGGGCCGGGCCGTCCTGTGGAAGCGATCAAAAACGCCTTCTTGATGATCGCCGGGAGCATTGCCGGATCTTTAACGAGATAATTATGTTTGGTAATCGGTAGTGTAATGCCGGTAATATCTACTTCCTGAAAGGCGTCCGTACCCACCTGGCTGGTCGGCACCTGTCCAGTAATGATTACCATGGGTATCGAATCCATATAAGCATTGGCGATGCCTGTCACCAGGTTGGTGGCGCCGGGGCCCGAAGTTGCAAGGCAGACCCCCACCTTTCCCGTAACCCTGGCGTAACCGTCGGCAGCATGCGCGGCACCCTGCTCGTGGCGGACTAGAATATGACGGATGGTCGTATCGTTTAAGGCATCATAAACGGGAAGGATTGTCCCACCCGGATAACCGAAAACAATCTCCACGTTTTCTTGCTCCAGGCAGCGAACCAAGGCTTCCGCAACGGTGATGTCCACAGCCCAATTCCCCCAATCCAGGCATCCGGTTCCTTCGCCGGATGCCGCTTCAAATATCAGCTTACTGCTTTTTGGCTGCTACCTGCCAACCAATCTTTTGCTTTTTGACGGTGCTCATCATTCAAGTTTGAATTCACGGCCGCAAGCGCGGCCGCTATTGCCCCGGCATCATCACAATTCTTACTTTTTGAGCCAAGGCATCATCTGACGCAGTTTGGCGCCTACTTTTTCAATCTGCAGTTCTTTTTCTTGTTTGGCTATAGCGTTATAAACCGGGCGGTTGGCCTGGTTTTCCAGGATCCACTTCTTAGCAAATTCACCGTTTTGGATCTCGGTCAGGATCTTTTTCATTTCCTTGCGGGTTTCTTCGGTGATAATCCGCTTGCCGGTCATGTAATCACCATACTCGGCTGTATTACTGATTGAGTAGCGCATATAGCCCAGTCCGCCCTCTATAACCAGGTCGATGATCAGCTTCATTTCATGGAGACACTCGAAATACGCCATTTCCGGGGCATAGCCCGCTTCTACCAGGGTGTCGAAACCCGCCTTGATTAACTCGGTGACGCCCCCGCACAGCACGGCCTGCTCGCCAAAAAGGTCAGTCTCGGTTTCTTCCTTGAAGGTGGTCTCAAATACGCCCGCCCGGGTTCCCCCGATGCCCTTGGCGTAAGCAAGGCCCACTTCCTTGGCTTTACCGCTGGAATCCTGGTAGACGGCAACCAGACTGGGGACACCTTTGCCCTCCTGGTACATCCGGCGCACCATGTGGCCGGGGCCCTTCGGAGCAACCATGATAACGTCGATAAAAGCCGGGGGTACAATCTGCCCAAAATGAATATTGAACCCGTGGGAAAACATCAAAGTGTTGCCTTCGCTGAGGTGGGGCTCAATTTCCTCCTTGTAGATCCTTGCCTGCAGTTCATCGGGGACCAGCATCTGGATAATGTCACCGGCAGCAGCAGCCTCGGGTACCGTTGTTACCGTCAGCCCGTCTTTTTCCGCCTTCTCCCAGTCGGGCAGGTCCCTGCGCAAGCCGACAACTACGTCCAGCCCGCTGTCTTTTAAGTTTTGCGCCTGGGCGTGCCCCTGGCTACCGTACCCGATGATGGCAATCTTTTTCCCTTTTAAGTAACCAAAATCTGCGTCTTGATCATAGTAAACCTGTACCATTAACTAACTTCCTCCTCTTTATGATTGTTATTTTTTGAACTGGTTTTGAAGCCCCGGAGCATGGCAATTTTTCCTGTCCGGACCAGTTCCTTAATCCCGAAGGTCCGTAGCGAAAGCTCGAAGGCGTCAATTTTGCCCTCATTCCCGGTAACCTCGACAGTCAGGGTTTTAGGCCCCACGTCCACAATGCGAGCGCGGAAGATATCAACAAGCTGCATGATTTCGGCCCTCGCCGAGGGCTCGGCGTAGACCTTAATCATAACCAATTCCCGGTCAACGTAGGCGTCTTTGGTTATGTCGCTAACTTTGATCACATCCACCAGCTTGTGCAGTTGCTTGTTGACCTGTTCGACAGTGGTGTCGTCACCCTCTACCACAATCGTCATTCGTGAAACAAGCGGATTTTCTGTCCTACCCACGGCCAGGCTGTCGATGTTAAAACCCCGCCGGCTGAAAAGGCCGGCTACCCGGGCCAGTACCCCCGGGTTATTTTCCACCATCACCGTAAGGGTGTGCCTCATCATCATCCCCCCATTCGGTCGTAGACGCGACCGCTTTTTTAACCCAGCATTTTGTTCAGGGCGCCGCCGGGAGGAACCATGGGCAGTACATTTTCTTCCCTATCCACGATGAAATCAAGCATCACAGGCTTGCTGGAGCTGATTGCCTGCTCAATGGCCGGAGCCAGCTCGGCCGGGCGGCTCACCCTGATCCCCTCGGCGCCGTATGCTTCAGCCAACTTGATGAAGTCAGGGTTGAACAGTTCCGACTGCGAGTACCTCCGGTTATAAAAGAGTTCCTGCCACTGCCTGACCATCCCCAAAAAGCCGTTGTCCAGGATAGCCACGTTAATCGGGAGTTCATAATTGACCGCTGTGCAAAGCTCCTGGATATTCATTTGAATGCTGCCGTCACCGGCGATATCAAAGACCAAGTCGTCCGGACAGCCTACCTGGACCCCGATTGCCGCCGGCAAACCGAATCCCATGGTTCCCAGGCCGCCGGAGGTAATAAAGGAGCGGGGCTTTGAAAACGTGTAATAATGGGCGGCCCACATCTGATGCTGGCCGACCTCGGTCGTCACCATGGCCTTGCCATCAGTCTGCCTGCAAATTTCCCTGATAATAGCCTGGGGCTTTAAGCAATCCTTCTCACAATAGGTCAACGGGTACTCTTTTTTCCAGGCCAGAACTTTGTCCCGCCAGGCCTCTCCCAGCCCGGGCTTGAGGATCTCCAGCAACTGGCCAAGCACCCTTTTAACGTCGCCCACTATGGGTATATCTACCCGAACATTTTTCCCAATTTCGGCGGGATCTATGTCTATGTGGATAATCCTGGCCTCCGGGGCAAAGCTTTCAACCTTTCCGGTCACGCGATCATCAAAGCGCGCTCCCACGGCAATCAAGAGGTCGCACTCGCAGATGGCGTAGTTGGCATATTTGGTTCCATGCATCCCAACCATACCGAGTGATAACGGGTGGTCACCCGGAAAGCCCCCCAGCCCCAGCAGGGTGTTGCATACCGGCGCCATCAGCAGTTCAGCCATCTGGAGCAATTCCTCGTGGGCCCCGGAAATTACCACTCCACCGCCGGCGTAGATGACGGGACGCTCCGACTGAATAATGGCCCTGGCTGCCTCCTGCACCTGCAGCGGATCTCCGTCCGTTACAGGCCTGTAACCCGGCAGGTTCATTCTATCCGCACGCCTGTATTCCGTTTTGGAGGAGGAAACATCTCTGGGAATATCAATCAGAACCGGCCCCGGCCTGCCCGTAGTGGCAATGTGGAAGGCCTCTTTAACGGTCTGCGCCATTTCGGAAGGATCCTTGACCAGGTAGCTGTGCTTTGTGATGGGCAGGGTGATCCCCGTAATGTCCGCCTCCTGAAAAGAATCCCTTCCAAGCAGGGCTTGGGGGACCTGGCCGGTAATGGCAACCATGGGTACGGAGTCCATGAAAGCATTGGCGATGCCCGTGACAAGGTTGGTGGCGCCTGGACCTGAGGTGGCCAGGCAGACACCCGGCCTGCCCGTAGCACGGGCATAGCCGTCTGCCGCGTGGGCTGCGCCCTGTTCATGCCGGCACAAAATGTGCCTGATCTTGGAATCATACAAAGCATCGTAAATAGGAAGGGCCTGGCCGCCAGGATAGCCAAAAATTGTATCCACACCTTCGTTCTCCAGGCTCTTTAACAGGATTTCAGCCCCGGATAACTGCTCACCACTCACCTCCCTTATTCTTTTTTGTACATTGCCCCTTTGGCGTCGGAGGACCTTCGTCGTCACGTTGCTATGCAAGTTCTATCCCTCCATATTATAATGCGCCCCCGTAAAGAGAGGGTTAACGCAGGGTCATGCCGACATAAAAAAGGCCGGTGCACGGCCGGCCTGCAGCGCACATTTTTAGTTTAAAAAATAAATATTTTCTTACTATGGTTCCGGATAAATCAGGGGGCCATCAACCTTGGTTAGCTCATTAAAAGCCGCTATCAGCTCCCAGGTCATTTTGCCGGGCTTACCATCGGCAATCAGGCGCCCGTCCACCATAACGGTAGGTATAATTTCGGCGGCAGTACCGGTCAGGAACACTTCGTCGGCATTGTACACATCAAACAGCGTAAATACCTTCTCGACCGCGGGAATACCCTTCTCGCGGGCAATGTCCAACACCGCGTTGCGGGTGACACCCTCCAAAAGCCCCACGTAGGCTGGAGGTGTTATCAGCACGCCTTTTTTAACAATGAAGATATTATCACCGGTGGCCTCGGCCACGTAACCTTCGTTGTTAAGCATAATCGCTTCGGGCACACCGGCCAGGTTGGATTCAATTTTAGCATATATGTTATTCATATAGTTCAACGATTTCACCCGGGGGATGCAGGCTGTAGGAATATTCCTGCGGGTGGAAACGGTGATCACAGAAAGCCCTTTCTTGTATAATTCTTCCGGGTATAGAACGATTGAAGCGGCAATACAGAAAACAAAAGGTTTGGGGCACTTTTTCGGGTCCAGACCCAGATCGCCCACCCCGCGGGTCACCACCAACCGGATATAGGCGTCGCGCAAGTTGTTGCGCCGCAAGGTTTCCAGTACAACCTCCTGCATTTCATCCTTGGATAACGGCATCTCCATGGCAACCGTCCTGGCAGAATCATAAAGCCGGTCCAGGTGCTCACTCAGTTTAAAGACCCTGCCGTGATAGGCCCGGATACCTTCAAAAACACCGTCGCCGTATAACAAGCCATGGTCGAAGACCGATACGACCGCACGTTCCTTAGGCAAAAATTCGCCGTTAAGGTAAATAATCACAGTCTCAACTCCCATAAAATTTTGTCGGTTTTTGCATCTCTACTTAGTTTAAATTTTATTTGGAAATAAAACAACCCCCCGTCCGGCAGTTGTATAATCTGCCAGGGACGAGAGGTAAAAACCTTGCGCGGTACCACCCTGCTTGCTCCCGCCTACAGGCGAAAGCCATCTCGGTGCGCCTCCTAAGAGGGCACGGCGTTGATAACGGGCGCCCGACCCGGCCCGGCTTACTCAATTCTTTCAGCCGGCAGCTCCGGGGTGATGTCCAGTCTGGCATAATCGGCGCCGGTTTTCAGCTACCCCGGCTCTCTGCTGCCCACTACCAGGCTTTTGTCCCCTTCACAGCGTTTTCCAGATATAACTTGTTATCCAGTATACAAAAAGCTTGCTCAGGTGTCAAGGAAATTATTTATTCGTTTTATTCCGTTTTTTTTAGTGTTATTGGCTGCAATTATTTAGTTTTCCAGCGCTTTTTTCAATTTCATAATGGTTTCCCTGGATAGCCCGGTTATCTTGCAAACCATGTCAATGTCCAATCCTTCCCCCAAAGCCGTCCTTGCAACTTCAGCTTTGCCTTCGAGCTTGCCTTCGATCCTGCCTTCAGCTTTGCCTCTCTTTTCGCCTTCCAGCAAGGCCTGCCGCTGCAAAAAGCGTTCTATTACTTTTTATTATTTACTATATATTTGGCAGTGGAGGAAAGAGTAACCACAGCTGCCGCTTTTACATATGCTATAGCAAAATTAGAAGAAGGAGGTTATCTTTGTGGATGCCAATAAGGAAAGCGTCGCAGTTAGCGGTATGCCCTGCGACATGACGGGCGGTATGATGGACGGAATGATGCACCATGACGCCCGCTCTCTAATAGACATGCTTATGAAAGGCGAGCAAATGGAGGTTTGCCTATACAGGGAACTGGCCGCAACCGCGCCCAGCAATTGCCTTAAGGAAATCTTTTTGCGCGAGGCCGCAGGGGATGTTAGGAAGGCCGAGAGGTTATGCAGAATTGCCGCCGCTTACGGATTAGCCCCCGCAACCAAACACCCGGGTATGCCAATGGACCCGCCGGTTGGACCGCCATACTTTTATGCCGAGGCAGAGAAGCAGGAAAAAGAATAAAACGAGAGGAGGTCTATAATGATGTATACTTGGATGGGGAAATTAAAAAGACTACTTCTAATTGAGCTGCGTCAGATTCACATGATGGCTCATTTAGCCATGCTGGCTCCCAACGAGACTGCCAGGCACATGGTTTTAAGCCTGCTCAGCAATGAACTGGACGAAGCAAAATTCTATAACCATATCTTATGCGCCTGCTGTAAAACAGAAATGCCTGCAGCTCCCGGCACCGGCTATCAACCGGGTCTGCCCTGCCCTCCCGGAATGGCTCCCGGCATCGGTTTTCAACCGGGCGTGCCCTGCCCCCCCGGAGCGGCTCCCGGTATGGGTTATCAACCGGATCTGCCCTGTCCCCCATACCCGGATACCTGCCATAAGCCGGGCTTTCCCCCCGGTTACCTGAAGCCTGCCGGGCCGGGAACAACTCTGGCCCCTTCGGTTCCAGTACACGGACCCGGAACCTTTCCGGGATTATTTCCCGGCGTGCCACCAGGAATCCCGCTTGCGGAAACAGAGAAAAAAGAAGACAAAAAGTAAATTAAAAAACATCCGGCCGCCCCCCAGGGGCGGTTTGCTTATTTAAGCACCGGTCTGCTATAAGTTGCCGATGAAACTGCTGGAGTTCTTTAATGGACTAATGAAATAACAGCAAAAAACAAGACCCTTGTTACTAATCTTACTAATCCCCCGCCAGAAGCTGCCTGGCGTTCTTAATCGCCTCCCGGACCGCTTCCGGCGCCGGGCCCCCGGGAACCCGCCTGGATTCCACGCAACGGCTGATGCTGATGGCCTCATACACGTCTTCTTCCACCAGGGCGCTGAACCGTTTGTATTCATCCAGACCCAGCCCTTCCAGGGTCAGTTCCTTTTCCAGGCAGTGGTAAACAATTTTCCCTACCACCTCGTGAGCCTCTCTAAAGGGCATACCCCTGCGCACCAGATAGTCGGCTAGATCCGTGGCGTTGGTGAAGCCGCCCCGGGCCGCCGCTGCCATCCTTTCCTCCTTAAAGCGCATGGTTTCTACCATGGGCTTAAACACCAAAAGGCATTTTTTAACGGTGTCAGCCACATCAAAAAGCGCTTCCTTGTCTTCCTGCAGATCCTTGTTATAGGCCAGGGGAAGCCCCTTGAGCATGGTCAGAAGCGCCTGGAGGTCACCGAAAACCCGGCCGGACTTGCCCCGGATCAACTCGGCCACATCCGGGTTCTTTTTCTGGGGCATGATGCTGCT
>DHTR01000008.1:0-448 GCA_002408725.1 Pelotomaculum sp. UBA5255 | reverse complement strand
TCCGGGTTCTTTTTCTGGGGCATCATGCTGCTCCCGGTGCTGTATGCGTCGTCCATTTCGATAAAGGCAAACTCCGCAGAGGACCAAAGGATAATTTCCTCGCAGAAACGGCTCAGGTGAACCATGATCAAAGAGGCCGCTGCTGCAAACTCCACCACGAAGTCACGGTCGCTCACCGCGTCCAGGCTGTTTTCCGTAATAGATGCAAAGTTTAGCTGCCGCGCCACGTACTCCCGGTCAAGTGGAAAGGTCGTACCGGCCAGAGCGCCCGCTCCCAGGGGCATAACATCGGCGCGCCTGCGGCAGTCGGCCAGCCGCTCTTGGTCCCGCCGGAACATCTGGCAGTAGGCCAGCAGGTGATGCGCGCAGGTCACCGGCTGGGCCCGTTGAAGGTGGGTATAGCCGGGCATAAACGTATCAAGGTGCTTTTCCGCCAGGTCTAAAAGGG
>DHTR01000092.1:10659-15952 GCA_002408725.1 Pelotomaculum sp. UBA5255 | reverse complement strand
TTCCAGCAGCCGCCGGTACCAACCCCTGATGGTTTCCAGGTCAGGGTCCGGCCTCTTTTCCTCTCCGGCATCTGCAAAGCAGACGGGGCACTTTAAATTACATCGACTGGTTACCTCCAGTAGGACACAGCAGGAGGACTGCCGGTGTTCCGGGCAAAGGCCGCACTCAAAGGGACAGCCCTGACCATCAGAAATTAACGGAGCAACCGGTTTCACGCGTTCCCGGGGCTTGACCCAGGATTCATATGACGGCTGTCCTCTCCATACCGGTACAATAAAATAACCGTGTTCCGGGCAGGTTTTTTCGAGGTAGACCTGTCCACCCCGTGCTACCCTTGCCGCAGGTATTCTTTGAAGGCAATGGGGACAGACGCTTTCAGTATTGAATAGAATCGTTTTCTTTTCGTTATCCACGTTATTCACCGGTCATTTTAATATTGTTTTCGTCTAATATCTCTTTTACTTTTTCAAAAGTGCCGGCAACAATTTTTCCGCATTTGGGATTAGGCGTTCTACTTGCCAGGTCCTCTCCAATTATTTCTTCACAGTTGATTCCACCGTAGGATTCTGCTATTTCGTTTTCAAACCAGTGCAGAAGCTCTTCAACCATTAAAAGAAATTTCTCATGTTCCTCTTCCTCCGGCGCCCCCTTGCCGGCAAATAACCCCAACAAACAGACTCCCCCGGTTAAAGACCCGCAGATTTTCCCGGAAAAACCAATCCCTCCACAAAGGCCGGTCATGGCCCTGACCAGGTCAGGGTTCTTTTTGCCCCGGGCCTCAAGCCCTAGGGTTAAAAGGATCTGGCTGCATTTAAAGCCCTGGCGGTTAAGTTCCATCATTCTAAATAAATCAACTGACATCCTCCAGAACAACTCCTTTCAGATGGATCTTGCCTTTAGCCAACCTACATTATTTACAGGCGCGAATTATTTGCACAAGACACCTGGACATTACCTTGAGCCGGCCTTACCGGCGACTAAAAGAAAGTATCCCGGCCTGACTTTTTTGATTGTTTTCCGGATCTCAATACAACTATCTTGTCCGCAGGGCGTCTTGCCCCAAAAAGTATCCAGTGAACCATCAGCTAATATAAATTTGGCGGCAAAAGCCGCCAGGAGTTTGGAATGATCCTCCCACAAAATAATTTCAAACCCACTTGAATTGACCATATCTTTTAACTCGGGCATTGTCTTGGCGCCTGCCAGGCAGCCATGCAGGGGCAGGCGGCGCAAATCGGCGATCTCCTCCGGGTTGCGGGCGTATACATCGGATACAACCAGCCTCCCACTTGATTTCATAACCCTGTAAAACTCGCGCAAAGCTTGCTTTGCATCTTTCATCACGGATAAACTACACTCCGCAAAAACACCGTCAAACTTCCCGTCAGGAAAAGGCAAGTTTTCCCCCGGCGCCCGGCTTAGTGGCAGGTCAGGATTTCTTTGCCTCCCACATTCCAGCAGCAAGCGGGAAGGATCCACACCGGTTGCGTTCAATTTATAGCTGTTAATCAAATGCTCTACGGTAGCGCCCGTACCGCAACCTACATCCAGGATGCTGTCTCCGGGAGAAAAAGAGCAAAGGGAAAGTGCCCGATCTGTTAAAGTAAAACCACCGGGCCGGACTGTATCCCCGGTTACACGGCGCACTTCTTCCCTTTCGTAAATCAGACCGCGTTCTTCAGAATCAAGATCCATGACCATACTCCTACTACCCAATAATATTATGTTTTTATTTGTCTTCCAGGCTTTTCTCAACCTCAAGCATTTTACGGACGGCCATGTCTTCTGGAACCAGCACGAGGCCGCATTCCGGACACTTTAATAATTCAATGGTAAAATCGTTGCCCATATAAGTAATCCTTACTTTACCGGTTTTCATTGGAATTTTACATTTACAACACTGCCAGCTCTGCTTCGACGCTTGATCTTTTTGGCCGCTCATATTTTCACTTCCCCGACAATCTGCATCCTGTGGCTGTATGCGTTGTGTATTTTAAAATTTTCTCCCCGAGGAGAATATTCCACCCAGTAAGTAACGCTGACCGGTCTGTAGTAGGCCAAATAACGTCCGGTAGCCTGATTGTATAATTTATTCCCGGACTTTTCGGCATAATCAATCACCTTTTGGAGATCCTCTACCAGGATCAGCCGGTTTTCCATAATAGCTTTCAGTTCATCAGCGAGATCCAGGCGAATTGCTGCAAAACCCTGAGCTTCTTCCACTTTTTCACCCCAGATCTCTCTGAGCAACTTATCCTTCAGGCGCGCCCTGTTTTCATGCCTTTGCGAATAGCCCGGGTCTTCCCTGTCAGCCAGGTCCATATTATCGGCACCGTAAATCAAATCAAGGAGATGAAAAGTACGCTTGCCCCTGGAAGCGAATTTGTCCCGACACATGGCGCAGTAGGCCACGTAATCCGCCTCGCTCTCCTTGATCCGCCGGTCTATGACCTGGTGAGCCAGTTCCGGGTTGGCAAAGGACATGAGGCCGCCGTATCCACAGCACTCAGTTTTCTCCCGGCTATATTTTAGTTCCTCCACCTCATAACCAAGCCGCTCCAGGATTCTCCGCACGCTTTCATGAACACTCTTCACATGCCGGGTGGTACAAGCGTCGAGCACAGCTACTTTGCCCGGACTGTCTTTAGCAGAAACAACCGGCAGTCCCAAGCGATCAATAATTTCCCACAGTAAAACGATTTCAACCTCCGGCAGATAATTCTGAAAAACCTGGTAACAGGAGGAGCAGGCCAGAATAACGACGGGCTTGCCCATTTCGCTCCATAATCGGACAATTTCCTGCCGACCCTCCCGAAAGAGATCTTTTCTGCCGGCCCAATCGGCAGGGGCTCCACAGCAGCGCAGCATCAACCCAACCCCGCCGGTCATCTTTTCTCTCAGATAAGCGTATACCTTATCCACGTATTCCGGTGCGGAGGCACTTAACTGACAGCCCGGAAAAAAGAGGTGACTACTACCATTTTTTCCAGGCTCATGCCGGGCCAGGGCAAACCCGTCGCCGTTGCTGAACTGCATATCTCGCAGCGGAAAGTCATGGGGCGAGGGAGGCATTTTCCCCTTGATGACCATGATCTCCCTGGAGTTTTTACATACTTCACCCATATTTAAATCATTGGGGCAAACTTCCTGGCAGAGGCCGCATAAACTGCAGGAGTTAATCATTTTGTTGGCCGTGTGGTTTCCCTTGACCATTTTCAGGTTATGGTTTATGTCACGAAGATATTTTCTAGGATAACCTTTATAATGGGCGAGGTATTTGCAGGCCTTCACACACTCCAGACACTGGCACTGGAGGCAGCGCCCGGCTTCCAGAATGGCTTCCTCCCGCGTGTAACCCTGGATCGGATTATCCGGCACGACGGCAGGGAGTAGCTCAACCCCCTCCGTACTGGTAAAAAGTCTGGTCCGGTAGGACCCCTCATTTTCCCGGGCAGCAAACAGAGAAGCGTTTTGCAGGTAGCGGTCAATGGATCTGGCGGCCCTCCTGCCATCGGATAGAGAGCCAACCGGCGAATACCCGGGACTGGTTCGCAGACCACCCCCGGCAAAAACTCCTTCCCGGCCGGTGCTAAAAGTTAACGGGTCAATCTGCAGCCTTCCCTCTTGGTCGAGCTGCAGGCCGAAAGTATGCTCAGAAATCTTCCCAAGGCCCAGGTACACGGCATCAAAATCGCGGCCCAAATCCGGGAGGGAAACAACCTCACCTACGGTTGAGTTGAACCGGATCTCTACGCCCAAATCTACCAGTACGGCGGTTTCTTCTGCGATAACCTTCCGCGGGAGAATTTCCTCCGGTGTGTCCCAGATGCTGCCACCCAGGCGGTCTTTTGATTCGAAAAGAACCACGTTATAACCTTTTGAAGACAGATCAAAGGCTGCAGTAAGACCACTCAGCCCTCCCCCTACCACGGCAACACGTTTATCCTTTTTAGGCTGGATAAATATTTTATCAGGCGCGGTTGAACTCATTTGCACGCAGGCCTTTTCCAGAGCGGCTATGGAAACGGCGTCTCCCACCTCTCGCCGCTTACAGACATCCTGGCAGGGATGGTCACATATTCTACCGATGATGCCTGGAAAGGGAAGGACTTTTCTTAAAATCTTCAGTGCCCCGTCAAAGTCCCCGGCCTTCACTTTTGCCATAAAATTTTTCACATCCACATGAACAGGACAGGTGGTTGTGCAGGCCGGGGAGTAGCCTTGAATACATTTTTCCTCCAAATAAAGCAATTGCTTATGATCCATATTACCCCACCATTTCACATTGAGCCTGGCATTTCAAGAGCCCATATTAGCCGCTCAAAGTTAATCTAAACAAGGTAAACCTAAAACGAACTAAAAGTGCGTACTATTTAGCTCGTTTTAGGTAAAACAAATTATGTCATCTGAATTTCAATTCAACGTCCCTTGCCTGTCTAGAACGCCGGGTCTTTAATCGGCCGTTTGACGATCGGGATTTCACGACCCTGGAGTCCGGCCAATACTTTTTCCGGTAAGGCCGGGAGCTGGATGATCCGTACGCCGCAGGCGTTGTAGATGGCGTTGGCGATGGCCGCATGCGGTGAGGTCAGCGGCATTTCGCCGCAGCCGGAAGCGCCGTGCGGTCCCAGTTTGCGCGGGCTGTCAGCATAGATAGCCTCAAGATTGTCGGGAATGTCTTTAGGATACGGGATGCCGCAGGCGGCCATGGTGGTATGTTTCTTCAGGTCTTCGAAATCTTCGGTCAGCGCCAGACCGATGCCCTGGGCTAGACCGCCGTACATCTGGCCATCCACAACAATCTTATTGGCAATCCTGCCAATATCAGCAGCCAGGGTCATCTTCACGACCTGGACCTTGCCGGTCTTGGTATCTACTTCCACTTCCGCTAGGAAGACGCCGTACATGTAAGAAAGGAAGGGACTGCCCTGACCTTTTTCATCGCAGGCAGTTGCGTTAGCTGAAGCTGTGTTCCACTGACCGGAATATTTGAGCGGGATCTTTTTGGCTACAGCCTCGTCATAGGTCATGTAGGTACCGTCGGCCTTCTTCAGGGCGTTCAGCAGTTGCTCGCAGCCGTTTACGGCGCTGTTGCCGATGACAAACTGAGAGCGGCTGCCGCCGGCCGGGCCGCCGGCCGGCGCTTTGGCCATATCGTTCATAACCAGTTTGATTTGCTCCGGTTTAATACCCATCGGCCGCAATGCTTCATGGGAAGTGGCCAGCAGGCCCATGTCTGCGCCCTGACCGTGATCTTGCCAGTTGGTGCTCACCTGGACCCTGCCGTCCGGG
>DHTR01000092.1:5766-10481 GCA_002408725.1 Pelotomaculum sp. UBA5255 | reverse complement strand
GCTCTACCCACACTTCGGCCCCGTCCGGACCGTCCAGGCCGCAGCCGTAAACGCCTACAGCCACGCCAACACCGCGTTTTTTCTCCGGCGTGGAGAGCTTTTTGGCCTCTGCCAGAGCAGCCTTGTATTTCGGCCGGATCATGTCGATCAATTCCGGCAAGCTGTGCACTTCAGGATCCTGGCCTGATGGGTTGGTATCGCCGGGGCGATAGACGTTAATGTAGCGCAGTTCCAGCGGGTCCATGCCCATTTTCTCAGCCAGGATGTCCATCAGAGTCTCGGAAGCAAAGAGGCTTTGTGGTGATCCGTAAGCGCGGAAGGCGGAGCCCCAGCCGTGGTTGGTACAGACCGTGTAGCCGGTGCTGCGGATGTTCGGAATACCATAACCCGCGCCGATGAACTGGGCGCCCCGGAGAGTGAGAAGGTCGCCGAACTCGGAGTAAGGACCGTGGTCAACAGCCCAGTTGGCTTCCATGGCAATAATTTTGCCGTCCTTCCTCGCTCCGTATTTCAGGTCTACAAAGAATGGCGACCGCTTACCGGTGTAAGTAATTTGCTGGAAATAGTTGAAATTCAGGAAACAGGGCTTGCCCGTGGCCATGGTTGCAACGCCCACCAGCGCTTCATTAGTGGGGCTGAATTTATAACCGAAGGTGCCGCCTATACCCGGGAACTGGGCCAGGATCAGCTCTTTACCAGGCTCAAGTCCAAGACCGGTGCCAATCATGAGGGCATGAATGTCCAGACCGATACTCTTGGACATAATGGTCAGGCGGCCTTCCTCGTCATAATAAGCCGCAGCGACATCCGGCTCAATGGGCAGGTGGGGCTGGCGGCCGACAAAACAATCTTCAATGGCCACAACAACATCTGCTTTTTCCATCAAAGGTCCTGTATCCTCGCCCTTTTCGACTCCTTGCTTGTAGTATACGTTGGGCGTACCGGGGTGAATCTCAATAGCGTCGGGTTCCATGGCAGCGGGAGCGCTCATGTAAGCCGGGAGCACCTCCAACTCAACCTTGACCTTCTCCACAGCAGCCTGGGCGTTTGCTTCCGTGTCCGCACAGACGATGGCAATGGCGTCGCCGAACTGGAAGACCTTTTCATCACACAGGATGGGCCTGTCCCAGCTATCGCCCTTGTTGCTCGGGAAATTCAGGCCGTTGATGCGGTTATTGCCTTTGACGTCCTTATATGTGACAACCTTGTAGACACCGGGCATTTTTTCCGCTTCCGAGGTGTCAATGGAAAGAATATTAGCATGTGAAACCTGGGCCTGGACCAGCTTGAGCTGGAGCGTGCCGGGCGGCATCTTTAGACCGAGGTCGGCGCCGTATTCAATGGTACCGGTGACTTTGCCGACAGCCGAGGGACGCGGGTAGTCTGTGCCCCAGATTTTACCGTCAGCCGGCATCTTGAAACTCAGGTCCGCTGCGGTGATTTCGCCGCGCAACAGTTGGGCAGCAGCCATCACCGCATCGATGGCCGGCTTATAGCCATTACAACGGCAGACATTCTTGTGCTTCTGGAACCAGTTGCGCACTTCTTCCCGGGTGGGGCTGAGGTTTTCATCTAGAAGGGCTTTGGCCGATATAATGAAGCCGGGGGCACAGAACCCGCATTGGGCGGCTCCGTATTTAACCCAGGCAAGCTGCAGGGCATGCAGGTTGCCTGGAGCTCCGATCCCTTCGATGGTGGTGATGATAGCCTCATCGGGCACCCGCTTCATTCTGGTGGCGCAGGACATAATTACCTTGCCGTTCATAATAACCGAGCAGGCGCCGCACTGAGCCTTGCCGCAGCCGACCTTAGTGCCGGTGAGATGCAGTTGACCGCGCAGGACATCCACTAACATGGTTTCCGGGTCAACAACCAGAGTGGTTTTCGCACCGTTAATGTTAACAAATTTTTTGATCAAGTTCTTCACTCCTGTTTCTAATAAATTCAGGTTAATTAAGCTACTAAACCTTGTGCAGTAATACACACTTCACCAGATGTTTTGCGCCAACAGCATCAGCATTTACAGCCGGGCACGCATAGGTTAAGCTAATCAACTCATTAAGGATCCTGCAGTCCTATAACCTTTAATCCCCCCCCTTCGATCTATCCAAAACAAGCCTCAGGTAAAATGCTGTCACGTTAGGCATGACACAGCATAACGAGGACCTAATAAATAGCTTAAAACAAGCCTGGCAATAAGTCTTAATGCAAATATTATTTGTTTTTACACAGTGGTATCAATGATTCACAAGCATGTTCATCCTTAAGTATAGCACTACTCACTACATTACTGGGAATAAAACCATGCTTTTGCATCTATATGCCAACAATATAACATAGCAACAAGATAAAATATATATGTTTTTTAATACATATCGATGTATATATGCAACCCTCATGCCATTGTATTAAAACTGGAGTAGCATCTTTCCCGTATAGACAAACTGGTCTTAAGATTAATTGTTTCGATGTATAAAAAAAACACACCTGTTCCAATTTGGGGCAGATGTGTGCTAGATCATAACAGTTGTCTTCAATAATGCCATTCAACCTTTAGGCAGTACAGCATATCTTCTTTTTAAAGCTTGAGCACCTCATTCATGCTCCCGGTGCGATAGCCCTGCATGTCCAGAGTCACGTAAGTGTACCCGATCTCCCTGAGCTCCTGCACAATGCGCTGGGATTTTTCCACCATAGTCAGCAAGTATCTGGGCGGCGCCTCAATCCTGGCCAGGTCTCCATGATGCCTTACCCGCACCTCTACAATTCCCATCCCCCGTAAAGCTTCCTCCGCGTCCGCGACCTGCTTCAGAGCCTCTCGGGTAATCGCCGTTCCGTAAGGGAAGCGCGATGCCAAGCAGGGGGTGGCCGGTTTATCTGCCGTGAGCAAACCAAGTTCCCTCGAGGCGACGCGGATATCCTGCTTGGTCAGGCCTGCCTCCATCAGGGGCGTCTTTATGCCCATCTCTGCACCTGCACGGAGGCCGGGACGATAATCGGCGGCATCATCAGCATTAGCGCCGTCCACCACGCAATGGAGTCCCCCCTCCCGGGCAATTTCAATAAGACCTGCGTATATTTCTTTTTTACAGTGGTAGCAGCGGTCGGGGGGATTCCCGGAAAACGCGGGACTTTTAAGACCCCTGGTCTGAAAAACAAGATGCTCACAGCCGATCAGCCGGGCCAGTACGCTTGCCCCTTCGCTTTCGCCGGGTGGAAATATTTCCGAGGCGGCAGTGACGGCTAGAACCTTGTCACCCAGGACATTGCGGGCTACTTTGAGGAGCAGTGTACTGTCGACCCCCCCCGAGAAGGCAACCAGCACACTCCCATAACTTTTTAAGATTTCTTTGAGACGATCTAATTTCTGTACCCATTCACTCATCTGCAAAGACCTGGCCTATCCTGTGCAAAACCGCACATAACTGGTCAATCCCTGTTGCTCTCAACTGGATTTCTACCTATGGCTTACCTGTCTACTCGGCTAACTCGCGGCGGCAACCGGCAGGCAGCTATTCTTTTTCGTGCTTATGCTTATGCCCATGATTATGTTGTTGCTCGTGATCATGCGGGTGAGCGTGGCGATGTTCATAATGTTGATGGCTACCACAACAGTGATCCGACCCGATTATCATCTGCTCATGGATTTCACCCAGGATTAATCTTAAAAGATTGGGGTGACCCATCACTATCTTGCCCGAACCGTAACCAATCTTATTGACAGTCAGCTCAGGTAGGCTGGTAAAGACTTCTGCCAGGGTGGAAATCAGGGCAGCCCCGGTTGGAGTAACCAGTTCCCCTTCAATTCCCGTCCCGTAAATCGGGACACCTTGCAAAATTTCCAGGGTAACGGGCGCCGGAGAAGGAATAATCCCGTGCATGCACTTGATGAAACCCCTTCCCATCGGCAGGGGTGATGCATAAACCTTCCGGACGCCCAGCATGTGCAGGCCCAGTACGGTACCCACGACGTCTACGATGGCATCTACGGCTCCCACCTCGTGAAAGTTGATCTGCTCCGGGGTGGTGTTGTGAACAGAGGCCTCCGCTACCGCCAGTCGGTTAAAAACGGCCTTGCTCTTTTCCTTAACTTTCTCCGGCAGCCCGCTGTTATCAATAACCTTGCGGATATCTTCCAGGCGTCTATCGGGCTGTTCAACATCCAGCATCTCCACAAAGAAATTAGCAGCTGAAATACCGTTCCGCTTGACCTTTTCCCATCGAAGAGTATACCCCTCCACCGGGAGCTTCGCTAACGCTTCCTTTAAGCACTCGAAATCAACCCCGGCGCTGACTAAGGCGCCCAGGCACATATCCCCGCTGATTCCTGAGAAACAATCAAAATACGCGATTTTCATGCGCTTTCCCTCTTAACGCACGGCTTGGCGCCGGTCGCAGGTTCTTCCCCGGCCTTCGAGCCAACCGAGCTGACTTTTTCAAGCATCTGGGTAATGGCGTTAGCCATGGTGGCAGCGCCAAAGCCATTGTCAATGTTGACCACGCCCACGCCCGAGGCACAGCTGTTCAGCATGCCGAGAAGGGCAGATAGCCCGCTAAAGCCGGCGCCGTATCCTACGCTGGTAGGCACCGCAATCATAGGCTGGTCGCAGAGGCCCCCCACAACGCTCGCCAGCGCCCCTTCCATCCCGGCCACCACAATAATGACGTGGGCCCAGCGAATAGTTTCCAGCTTATCCAGGAGCCGGTGAATCCCC
>DHTR01000092.1:3839-5598 GCA_002408725.1 Pelotomaculum sp. UBA5255 | reverse complement strand
CAGGAGCCGGTGAACCCCCGCCACACCAACATCATACGTCCGCCGCACATTATTGCCCATAATCTCGGCGGTGATGGCAGCCTCTTCGGCTATCGGTATGTCGGCCGTCCCTGCGCTCATAACCAGGATGTTGCCTTTCTTTACAGGCGGCTCACCACGATGCACAACGATAAGGCGGGCAAGCTCATGGTAAACAGCGTCAGCGTAAACCTCCCGGACCGCGTCATAAACTCCCTTTGAAGCCCTGGTGCCAAGAATGCTTCTCTTGCCCGCACAGAGGGCTTTAAAGATCTGGGCGACCTGGTTTACCGTTTTTCCCTGACAAAAAACGACTTCTGGAAAACCCTTGCGCAGTGCACGGTGATGATCCAAAACTGCGAAGCCGAGCTCCTCGTATGGTAAGTTTTTTAGCTTGTTCAAGGCATCTCCAACGTCAACCCTATTGTCTTTTACATCCTCCAACAATTGGCGCAGCTCATCTTTCACCATCTTTTAAGGCTCCTTGCTATATATTATATTTGTTCTTACAAATACCTTTATTCAGGAAAGTTGGTTGCATGTCCTCTTCTAATCTTTTACTCTCTGCTCGGGTATGAGATTTATATTCATATTTCCTGATTGAAAACAATTATTATAAAAAGTATACAATATCTATGATCCTATCTAGATAAACCCACCGTTCTAACGAACGGTGGGTTTTGAGGAGGTTTCAGGGCGATCAGTCCTGCTGTGTTAGAATAAGAAACACTCTTTCAATCATATTGGAACATTCGTCCCAATATGATACGCATCCTTGTAAAACCTGCGGGAATACCCCGCCAGCCAGGAGTAAAGATCAAATTCAACGCTAGAATTTGATCTTGTAGTCTTTCATCTTACGATAAAAGGTATTCCTGCCAATACCCAGGGCCTTGGCGGCCATGGTGATATTCCCCCGGTAATAATTCAGGGCGCACCGGATAGCATCCGCCTCGGTTTCTTCCAGTGATGGCGGCGGCGGGGTCGGTATGCCCTTCTTGACCATGGTTTCTGCCAGCCTGTTTTCCAGACTGCGCAGGACTTCCAGCAAGCGGGGCAGGTTGCTCTCGCCTATTGCTTCCAGCGCATTCTCATCGGAACACTGTTCCAGAAGATCCGGCAGGGACTTTGGCTGCAGCGACGCCTGCAGGTTTTGGACGGATAGTGTCCTTAAGTCCTTCTTTTCTGCGGTAGGCGCTTCCATATTCTCGGCATTTAATTTGCCGATCAGGTGCTCAGGCAAGATGATCTTGTCATCGCAGAGGGCCACCGCCTGACTGATGGTATTGGCTAACTCCCTGATATTACCGGGCCACGAATAACTGCAGAGAAGGTGCATAGCCTCCGCAGAAACGAGCATCTCAGGATCTAGCTTGTTAATAAAATGCTCTACCAACAGCGGAATATCTTCCGTTCGGGTCCTCAGCGGCGGTACCTCAAGCCGGACCACATCCAGCCGGTAAAACAGGTCCTCGCGGAATGTTTTCTCTTTCAAGGCCTGTTCCAAGTCGACGTTGGTGGCAGCAATAACGCGCACATCAGTTTTAATCGGCTTTTCACCGCCAACCCGTAAAAATTCACCCGTTTCCAGAACACGCAGCAGCTTCACCTGAATCGAGGGACTGGACTCCCCCACCTCATCTAGGAACAAAAAGCCCCTGTTAGCCATTTCAAAGATGCCCCGGCGCAGGTTCCCGGCGCCGGTAAAAGATCCTTTCTCGTGGCCGAACAGCTCGCTCTC
>DHTR01000092.1:3277-3643 GCA_002408725.1 Pelotomaculum sp. UBA5255 | reverse complement strand
TCGTGGCCGAACAGCTCGCTCTCAAGAAGATTCTCCGGCAGCGCCCCGCAGTTCACAGGAATGAAAATTTTATCAGCCCGGTTGCTGGCAGCATGAACAAACCTGGCCAGCACCTCCTTGCCTGTACCGGTCTCTCCCTGGATTAAAATATTGATATTTTTTTTGGCGATTTTATAGGCTATGGAGACAAGCTTTTGCATAATTTGGGACACCCCAACCTGAAAGCCCATCTTGTCGGCGACATGCGCCCACTCGGTGTCTACTGGCTGGCCGTCATATCCCCGAACCCCATATTCTGAAGCTTTTTGGATTAACTTTTCTACTGCATTGATATCCTCGAAGGGCTTTTCAAGGTAGTCAAAGGCG
>DHTR01000092.1:0-3088 GCA_002408725.1 Pelotomaculum sp. UBA5255 | reverse complement strand
GTAGTCAAAGGCGCCCAACTGGATGGCTTTCACAGCTGTCCTGGTAGTGCTGTAACCCGTCATGATAATAACTTCACAGCCGGGCTGCAGGTCCTTAATCTGTTGCAGAAGGGTCAGGCCATCGGTGTCGGGAAGCTTTAAATCGACCATGGCCACGCTGAAAGTCGTTTCTTGGATAGCCCTCGCCGCCTCCACCCCGTTCACGGCTACGGTCAGCTGATAGCCTTTTTTCTGCAGCAAGCGTCGAAAAAAGGTTCCCACATCAACCTCGTCGTCAATGATTAAAACTTTTGTTACAGGCAATCCTTCACCTCCTGGAAAAAACCTGTTCATAAAAAAATAAGAACTTAATTTTAACTTAGTGGGTTTCAGCAGGAAGCACCAAAGAAAAGACACTGCCCCCTCCGGGCACGCTTTCGACCTCGATGGTGCCACCATGGGCCTCCGCAATTCCAAGGCTCACGGACAATCCCAGTCCCGTGCCCCTGATCGCCTCCTTGCTGGTATAAAAGGGATTGAAAATCTTGGGCAGATTTTCAGGAGCAATCCCGATACCGTTGTCCTTCACGGTGACGACAATCTGTTCTTGCCCACTGCTGTTATTGCTTAAAGAAGTACGAACTTCAATCCTCTTTTCCCGATCTACCGCATCCAGGGCGTCTCGGGCGTTCAATAAAAGATTAATTAAAACTTGCTGAAGGTGGTGGCCGTTAGCAACGATCCTGGGAAGTTCCGGGTACAAGTCCTGTGTAATCTCGATATTGTTCCGGTTAATCTGGTATTGAATCAGGCTCAAGACCCGCTCCACCTCTTCATTTAGATCCGTCGGGACCAGCGGATAATGGTCCTGCCTGGAAAAGGTAAGTAGATTCTGGATGATCTTCTTGCATCGCAGCCCGCAGTTAACGATATCATTCAGCAATTCGCTCTCGGCGTTTCCTTCTTCCACCTCTCTCAACATGAGCTGGGCGGTGCCTATGATCACAGTCATCGGGTTGTTCAGCTCGTGCGCCACCCCGGCCGCCATTTCTCCTATCGCGGCCAGCTTGGCAGACTGCACCAACTGCACTTCCATTTTAGCTTTCTCGGTAATATCCTTCATGTGGTGAATGATCGCAAAGATCTCATTTTTCTCATTGTAGACTGGATAATAACAAATGTCGAGGATGAGCCCGGAATCTGTCTGAACCTGCTCGTAAACAATCTTTCCCGTCCTGGCGATTTCGTCCATAGGGCAATTTTCGCATTTGCTTTCCCGGCGCCAGAGCCCCTGGTAACATTTTAAAGTGCCTGGATTATCCCCGACTGCGTTCATTTCCGGAGGGAGCCGGTTGTTGTTGCGAAGAATGTTGTAGTTGGTGTCAATCAAAACAATGGGTTCTGTTACCGCTTTAAACGTGGCCTCCCATTCCCTCTTGACCTGGGAAACCTGCTCGTAAAGCCGGGCGTTTTGAATGCAGATAGCAAGGTGATCCGCTAGTTGGTGAATGAAATTCAGCTCCGCCCGGGAGTAAGCGGATAACATTTCGCTACCAACCAGTAAAATACCATTTACGGCTGATCTGACAAAGAGCGGGACAACGGCCATGGAGCTGATCTGGTCGGAGAGGGCAGGATTTTCAAGGATAAAAGGGTCGTCCTTGGAAACGGGATCATAAACATGGGCCTCTCCGCTCCCAATACATTGCCACAGTACAGAATCCGGGGGAATGAGGGGATAGCCGTATAAGATTTGGGGCATCATCGCGGTCAAGCATAATTTATCTTCTCGAAGTAAAGCCAGTCCCAAAAAATCACAGGGTACGGCCAGGGGTAGTTTCCCAAATACTCTTTTTATTATATCTTCTATGGACATATCAATATTAATATCGCGCACCAGTTGATAGATAATTTCCAGCCGGTTATTCTGCTTAACAATTTCCTTGTTTCGCTTTTTCAGTTCAATGTAGTAATTTAACTTGGAAGAGTTGACCCCAGTAAGGTTTTCTATTAGTTTTTCCTTTTCATTAAACAAGTTCTCACCCCTTTCCCGATCCCTTTCTCAACTATAACGCCCCAAAAGGGATTCACATAAGGGTACAATGCTTTTTTATCTACCTTAAGATCTTCCTTTTTGTAAACGCTACATGACTTTGCGGAACATTTCGGCAATGTCGTTCTCATCGGTGTCCCTGGGGTTGGTAATCAAACATGCATCCTTCATAGCGTTACAGCTGAGAGTAGGAATATGTTCTTCCTTCATGCCGACTTCGGCCAGCCCTTTTTCCATGCCGATGTCTTTAACCAGTCGCCGTACCGCCCAGATTGCTTTTTCTGCAGCCGACCGGATGCTCAGGCCCGTGACTCCCTCGCCTAGAGCTTCTGCAATCTTTTTGAATTTGCCGGGGCAGGAAATCAAGTTGAATTCCATAACGCAAGGTAAAATACGGGCATTGGTTTCTCCGTGGTGCGTGTCCAGCAAACCATCTATCTGGTGAACCATCGCGTGTGTGGCGCCCAGAATGGCATTGGAAAAGGAAAGCGCAGCTTGAAGGCTGGCCACGGACATATTGGTCTTTGCCTCCATATTGGTCCGACTGGCAACAGATTGCCTCAAATTTTGGGAAATTAGCTTGATTGCGTTGAGGGCATGGATTTCTGTCAGGGGTGTGGCAGCCAGGGAAACAAAGGATTCAATAGAGTGGGACAGGGCATCAATGCCGGTCGCCGCCGTGAGACGGGCACTTTTTGTTTGAAGCAGCACAGGGTCAATAATTGTGATGTCGGGCACAAGAGATTTTGAAATAATGGTCATCTTCAACTTCCGCTTCCTGTCCACCACGATGGCAAACTGGGTGAGCTCCGAGCCGGAACCGGCTGTTGTGGTTAAGGCCAGCATCGGTGGGAGGGGCTTACTAACCTTGTTAACCCCCTCGTAGTCCTGGATACTCCCGCCATTTGTGGCTAGGATGGCAACCGCCTTGGCAACATCGGTCGGACTCCCTCCCCCCACTGAAATGATCGCATCGCAACCCGATTTTAAATACTGAGCAGCACCTTCGGCAACTTCATTGTCCTTGGGATTGCTGGTAATATTGGAGAAGACCTC
>DHTR01000047.1:24487-26649 GCA_002408725.1 Pelotomaculum sp. UBA5255 | reverse complement strand
AAAACAGTTGCTAAGGCCGGTCTGAACCCGTACATGTTTGAAATGGCCAATATCCGCGAACAGTGTACTTGGGTTCACTCGGAGGAGAAGGAAAACGCTACCAAGAAAGCAATTGCCCTGATTAAGCGGGCTCTTGCCAAGGTTTCCAAGGTGGAGCCCCTGTTTGAATCTTATATCCCTGTCACCAAAAAGGCGCTTGTAATCGGCGGTGGGATTGCCGGTATGCAGGTTGCCATTGATATTGCGGACAACGGCCATGAAGTCATCCTGGTTGAGCGGGAGCCAACCATCGGCGGGAAGATGGCCATGCTGGACAAGACCTTTCCCACCCTTGACTGCTCCGCCTGAATTAGCACGCCTAAAATGGTTGCTGCGGCGCAGCATCCCAATATTAAGCTAATGACTTACAGCGAAGTAGTTGATGTCAGCGGTTATATCGGTAACTTTGAAGTCACTATTAAGCAGAAGCCCCGCTATGTTGACCACATTAAGTGTACAGGCTGCGGCACGTGCTCTGAAAAGTGCCCCACCAAGGTGCCGAGTGAATATGATTTCGGATTGGGTAACAGAAAGTGCATTTATATCGACTTTCCAACGGCAGTACCCAACAAGCCGGTGATTGACGCGGATAATTGCCGTTATTTTAAAACAGGAAAGTGTGGAATCTGCAAGAAGATTTGCCCAACGGGAGCCGTTGATTTTGAGCAGAAGGAAGAATTGATTAAGGAAAAAGTGGGCGCGATTGTAATGGCCACCGGCTTCGACCTCTTTAACTGGGAAGAAGCTTACGGGGAGTATGGTTATGGCCGCTATAAAGATGTCATTTCCGGTCTTCACTTTGAGCGCATGTCCAACGCTGCAGGCCTCACCGGAGGTAAGATCATCCGTCCTTCTGACGGAAAAGAGCCCAAATCGGTTGTCTTTATCAAGTGCGTCGGCTCCCGGGACGAGGCTAAAGGCAAGGAGTACTGTTCCCGCGCCTGCTGCATGTACACCGCCAAGCACGCGCACCAGGTCCTGGATAAGATACCCGATTCCAGCGCCTACATTTTCTATATGGATGTCCGGACACCGGGCAAGGCTTACGACGAATTTTACCGGCGCACGGTGCTGGAAGGCGCGCAGTATATCCGGGGTCGCGTTTCTAAAATTTATCAATCCGGTGATAAGCTCATTGTAATGGGTACCGATACCCTACTGGGAAGGCCCGTGGAAGTTGAAGCCGACCTGGTCGTGCTTGCCACTGCCATGATTCCGAGTGCTGGATATGAAAAGATTGCTCAGTTAGTAAGTTGCCCCACCGATAAAGACGGATTCTTCCAGGAGGCGCACCCCAAATTAAGGCCCGTGGAAACCATGACCGCCGGCTTATTCCTTGCCGGGGCCTGTCAGGGTCCCAAGGATATCCCCGATACGGTGTCCCAGGCCAGCGGCGCGGCCGTCAAAGTATGCGCGCTCTTATCCCACGACGAACTTGCTACTGACCCGATGATCAGTCAGGTTAATGAAGCCTTGTGTTCAGGTTGCCTGGTTTGCAAAGGGGTCTGCCCCTATAAAGCCATTGAAGAAAAGACCATTACCGAGCGGGTCGGAGGCAAGCCCGTACAGCGGGTGGTTGCCAGTGTCAATACCGGACTATGCCAGGGCTGCGGCAATTGCACGGTGGCATGCCGGTCGGGCGCGGCAAACCTGAAGGGGTTCACGAACGATCAAGTGCTTGCGGAGGTGGATGCCCTGTGTCGATAGCAGATGCACAAACAAAGAATTTTGAGCCCAAAGTAGTTGGTTTTACCTGCAACTGGTGTAGTTACGCCGGTGCAGACCTGGCCGGGGTCAGCCGGATGAAATACCCTTCAAATATTCGCGTCATCCGTGTTCCCTGTTCCGGCAGGGTGAATCCCCAGTTTGTTTTAAGGGCCTTTCAAAAGGGCGCGGACAGTGTTCTGGTTTCAGGGTGACACCCGGGGGACTGTCACTATGCTAGTGGCAATTATTTTACGCGTAGGCGCTTCCTGGTTTTTAAACGGCTCCTGGAGTATGTCGGCTTTGAACCAGGCCGCTTCCATGCCCGCTGGATTTCCGGTTCGGAAGGAGCTAAGTTCGCCACGACCATTAAGAATATAGCAGAACAAACAAAATCCCTGGGTCCCAATAAAAAGATG
>DHTR01000047.1:10582-24283 GCA_002408725.1 Pelotomaculum sp. UBA5255 | reverse complement strand
ATGATGGACGTTATTCAGCAACTTAGGGAGCAGGCTAAAAAGCTCCTGGAGGAAAAAAAGGTTGAAATGGTAATCGGCTTTGGCGAAGGAACGGAGTTAGCCCGGACAACCCCTGTTTTTATTACAAGTCCAGAAGAGGTGTCCGCTCTGACCTGGGGACCGTTCTGTGCCAATAACCTGGTTAAATATCTGACTGATTACCGTAACCTGCAAGGCAATGTGGCGGTTGTCGTCAAGGGATGTGATTCCAGGTCGGTGAACAGACTGTTGACTGATAACCAGATTGACCGGGACAAAGTGGTTGTGTTGGGAGTGCCCTGTCCCGGTCAGCTGGACTGGCACCTAGTGGCGGCTACCGTGAATCCGGCGGCGAAGCTAAAAGGAATCAGTGACGACGGGGAAAGCTTTACGGTAAAGACAGATGCCGGGGATTACAAATTTGATAAAAAAGAATCCATGTTACACAAGTGCCTTGTTTGCGAGAATCCCAATCCGATCGTGTCGGACATGACCGTCGGAAAAGAACAGCCAGTGAAGAATTACGAGAATCGGTTTGCCGAAGTAACAGCGCTGGAACAATTAGGGACAGAGGAAAAAAGCAAATACTGGGACAAGCAATTCAGCCGTTGCCTGCGCTGCTATGCCTGTCGCAACGTGTGTACTGTTTGTACCTGCCGCACCTGCGTTTTCGACCAGATGCAGCCTATGTGGGTATCGAAGAGGAACAACCTTTCCGAAAACACTTCGTTCCACTTGATCAGGGCTTTCCACGTAGCCGGGCGCTGTGTCGACTGTGGTGAATGCGACCGGGTTTGTCCGGTTGATATACCTCTACGCAAATTGAACCAAAAAATACTAAAAGATCTTGGAGACCTGTTTGATACTCCCACGCCCGGATCCAAAGCAGATTTAACATCACCCCTGGGTGAGTTTGCAACAGGTGACCCAGAGGAGTTTATGTAAAAAGGTGGTACTGAGATGGACTCGAGGGTTGTAAGTAAAGCACAACTGCCTGAATTGCTGGACAAATTGGCGCGGGACTATATCTTGGTCGCTCCGGTTCACGAAGAGGAAACCGTTACGCTGTTCAAAAAGGTATCCGGCGCTAATGAAGTCCAACTGGATTACACCAATTCAGATGTTTCGCCGAAGGGCTGTTTATTTCCGCAAACCGAAAAAACTATTTCCTATACGTATACGGGAGACACACTCGATATGAAAGAAGCGGCAGAACCACCTAAAACGGCCCTCTTTGGTGTCCGCCCGTGTGACATTAAAAGCATTTTGGCCCTGGATCCTGTTTTTGAGGGGAAATTCCTGGATAGCTATTATCTCGACAAGAGGAAAAACACGGTAATCATTGGTCTGAGTTGTTCGAAAGTCCTGAGCACCTGTTTTTGCACCGCTTTTAACAGCGGGCCCTGCGATGGGAGTGGCGCCGACCTGATGTTTACTGAACTGGGCGACAAGTATTACGTAGAAGTCAATACGGACAAGGGAAGCAGCCTGGTAGAAGCCTACAGCCAGTTTTTTGGCAAGCAGGATACAGAACAGCTGGCGAAAGCAAAAGAAGAACAGGCGAAAAAATTAGAGGGTCAGTTTACGAGAAAGGTGGACCTGGAGGGGGTAAAGCAAGTTCTCGATGAGAACTTTGAGCTGCCATACTGGGACAAGGTCTTCAAGAAGTGTCTCGGTTGCGGCATCTGCACCTTTGTCTGCCCGACCTGTCACTGCTTTGATATCTTTGATTACGTAACCGGAGAGGTTTCCGGAGACCGTTTCCGTTGCTGGGATTCCTGCATGTTCCCGGACTTTACACTCATGGCAGGGGGGCACAATCCCCGCCCGTCCAAGAAAGAGCGGGTTCGCAACCGCTTCATGCACAAGCTGAAATATCACTTGGACCGCTATAACCTGGAAGGCTGTGTCGGCTGTGGAAGGTGTATTTCCAAGTGTCCGGTGAACATCGATATCACACAAATTATTAAAGACTTGAAGGAGGTGGGACAAAATGCATAATCCTTCTCCTTTGACGCCCTACCCTGCTACTGTTACTAAGATTGTTGACGAAACTGGTGATGTTAAAACATTTACAGTGGAATTTGACGATCCTGAGGTAATGGAAAACTTTGGAAATAAACCGGGACAGGTGGCCCAATTGTCGGTTTTTGGAGAGGGCGAAGCCACCATCTCAATCACTTCCGCTCCGACCCGCGGTAAGTTTCTCGAATTCAGTGTGAGGAGAGTTGGTAGACTGACCAACGTCCTGCATCAGATCGAGGTAGGACAGAAGATCGGAGTTCGCGGGCCGTACGGCAACTGGTTCCCCTACGATAAGATGAAGGGGAAGGACCTGTTCTTCATCGGCGGTGGGATTGCTCTGGCGCCCATCCGCTCCCTGATTGACTTTGCTTTATCCGATCAGTACCGTAAAGATTTCGGTAAGGTAGAAATACTCTATGGCGCCCGTTCGTATATGGATCTATGTTTTAAACATGATCTTTTTGAGCGCTGGCCGAAATGTCCCAACACGCAGGTTTATACCACCCTTGACCGCCCGGAAGAGGGGTGGGACGGGCACGTCGGTTTTGTCCCTAATTATGTGGAAGAGGTCAACCCTTCACCTAAAAATAAGGTTGCCATTATCTGCGGACCTCCGATCATGATTAAGTTTACGCTGGCGGCCATGGAAAAGCTGAAGTTTAACGATGAGCAGATTATCACCACTCTGGAAATGAAAATGAAGTGTGGCATCGGCAAGTGCGGTCGCTGCAACATCGGCAGCAAGTACGTTTGCGTTGATGGACCAGTGTTTAATCTGGCTCAGTTGAAGCAGCTTCCGCCTGAGTTCTAAAAGTATAATCATGAATAAGATCATGAAAAAAGCACCTGGAACCCGTCAAGTCTTGGGTTACAGGTGCTTTTTTACGCATTGCTACCATTGAGTTTTGAAGAGACAAGCTTCTTGCTGCAGTTTTAAAGAGCGGGATCAGAAGGATCCATTGAATAGCACTTAAAGCCGGCGCGACGGTGTCCTTTTTGCTAGGAGAGCCCGACGCCCATCACACCGCCGGCGGCCCCGGCCGACAGGGAGATTACCAGTTTGTAGAGAATCCCCAGCGCTGCCTGACCAGGCATGAGCACTCCAGAAGCAAGCCATACTGAAAAGAAGAAAAGCACGCCAACGGACAGGCCATGGTAAAGCCCCTTGTTTCCTGCCTTTCTGCCGGCGACCAGGGAGCCGGTGAAGGCGCTTACTGCCAGGATAACGACTGCGGACCAGGGGAGGGTTTGTTCCGTGATTGACGAAAAGTAATAAACAGCACCGGCGCCTGTACTTAAAAGCAGGGAAACTGCCACCGTGAGAAGAGTACCATTTATAACTGCGGCGACATTTACGGCATTCTTGAAGTTATCCTTGTTTATGGAAGGCACTGCGACACCCCCTTTAAGTTTGTTAATTATTTTTATGTTGAAGGAAGTGAAGGATATGCCTTCGGTGTGTTAGATTTTATTTTTTTATCCCGGAACTTTTTTGATCTAAAACCTCCTTTTTTAACGAATCGCAAGCTTTTTCACCTGCCGGCGTGTTATCGTCGACAAAATCGTGTTCCCATTGACCATCCAAATTAACCAATGGGGCTGAACCTGTTTTTTCCCGTACAAAAGCGTCACCTTTACTGCCTTTTTCCACGCGTAAAACCTCCTTTTTCTTTAGTATTATGTATAGTAATTTTTTTATGTGTGAGCAATATTATGAATACAAGAAGTTCTTTGCAGGACGATGACCATTTAACAGCGAAGTCTTTTAAAATAGGCAATTGCGAGTTATACTACTATAACCTGGTTTCTGCAAGCATATTGATGTGTCATTCCAATGCCGGTTAAAGGGGGCCCTTTAAATGTACGAACTGACAGTCAAAACGCATTTTGCTGCGGCGCACTCAATTCAGGGTTACGACGGGCCTTGCGCCAGTCTACACGGTCATACCTGGCTGGTAGAAGTCGTTGTTATAGGCCTGCAGCTTGACCGGATGGGAATGCTAATTGATTTTAAGGAGATCAAGGCCCACCTGAATAGCGTTATCGAGGAGTTGGACCACCGGACCCTTAACGACCTGGAGCCCTTTCAGCAGGGGGGGGAGGAGAGCCCGACGGCCGAAAACCTGGCGAGGTATATTTTCCGTCGGCTTAAACAGCAGGTTGAAGTTTCGGGGCGGGGTGTAAAAATCGACCTGGTGCGTGTTTGGGAGTCTCCCGACGCTTCAGCCGCATACCGGGAGGTGGATTGACCTGAAAAGTATCGTGCTTTTGTCGGGTGGCCTGGATTCAGCGGTTTCACTAGCCCATGCACTCCGTGAAACGGAAGTAGTTCTAGCCCTTACTTTTGATTACGGGCAACAGGCGGCGGAACCCGAAAAGAAGGCCGCGGCAAGCCTAGCGGAACACTACGGTGTGCGCCACAGGGTCATTGAACTTTCCTTCTTAAAAGAGATTACCCGGACAGCACTCGTTTGCCGGGAGCAAAACCTGCCTGAGCCTGCTCCCGGGGAGCTTGACAATCCGGAAGCCTCGGGCGCCTGCGCGATCCAGGTCTGGGTTCCAAACCGCAACGGGGTTTTTATTAACATTGCCGCTGCTTTTGCCGAAGCGCTCGGGTGCGAAAGGGTGGTAACAGGTTTTAACCGGGAAGAAGCAGCTACCTTTCCGGATAACAGCCCTGGTTTTGTGGAAGCCTTGAACGAAGCTTTAAGTTTTTCCACACTTAACAAAGTCAAGGTGGTCAGTTATACTCAACGCTTGGACAAGGTGGAGATCGTGAGGCTTGGGATGAAGCTCAACGTGCCCTTCCAGTATGTTTGGAGTTGCTACAGGGGAGATGAAAGAATGTGTGGCCGCTGCGAAAGTTGCAGGCGCTTTTGGCGTGCTGCTGAAGCCGCCGGGCTAAATGTGCCGTGAGGTGGCTGTCGTTTTTATTTGAAAAGCAGATCTGCGGAGGATATTTGTGATTGAACATTTCATAGAGCAAACGATTCCATATGACGGCACCCAGCTTTCCTCACTCTGGGCTTTTCGGAACTTTGGTTTTCAGGGTGACAGTATTGTGTGCTTCCGCGGCCCGTGCCGAGTAGAACTGCCTCAAATGGTGGATCTCGAGGACGTGCGGAAAGATGCCCCGATTTACAGTAACGACATGCTCCATTTTATTATTGAGCATTTTTCCCTGGATTTAGAAAAGACCATTATCAGGCAGCGCCTATTGATGGCCGTAATAAAGGATGTCGTTGAGCACGAAACCGGCGCCAACCTGTGCCGCTGTGGGGACGATTTATACCTGGGCGGGCTGAAGTTGTCAGTTTCTATTGCGACCCTGACACCGGTCTCGACGATGATCCATACCGGCCTGAATGTATCGAGCAAAGACACACCGGTTCCAGCGGTGGGTTTGGCTGATCTCGGTCTGGTAGGCGGGGAGGTGGCCGGGCTGGGCCGTTCTGTTTGCAGCGCCTACGCTGGTGAGTACAGAGATATGCAGATGGCACGCTGTAAGGTTCGGGGGGTTAAATAAATGGACTGCCCGGTTTGCGAAATTTTTTCCTCCGTCCAGGGAGAGGGTCCTCTGGTCGGATGCCGGCAAATTTTTATCAGGCTGTACGGGTGCAATCTCCACTGCGCATATTGCGATACTGTTTTAAGCGAGGAACCCGCTCACTGCCGGGTTGAGGTTTCACCCGGGCAGAGGAATTTCAAGCTACTGCAAAAGCCCTTGCAGGTCCGTGAGATCGCCTCGGTAGCCGCTACATTTGACCTTTCTCTGCATCATTCGGTGAGCCTGACGGGTGGAGAGCCGCTGCTCCGGCCCTCCCTGCTCAAAGCATTGATTCCCTTGTTAAGAGGGACCAGGAGGGGTATTTACCTGGAAACAAACGGAACGCTGCCGGACGCGTTGGCAGAAGTCATCGACTTGGTTGACATGGTGGCGATGGATTTTAAGTTGCCCAGCGTTACCGGACTACCCCCTAGTTGGAAAGAGCACAAAAGTTTTTTAAAAGTCGCAGTCTTGAAAAAAACCTTTATTAAAATGGTGGTGGGAAATGAAACCCCCCTTGATGAAATTGGCGAGGCAGCTGAATTAATCAGGGAAACCTCGTCAAATATTCCCCTGATTCTTCAGCCGGTCACATTTTCCGGCACGGGGGGACTTACCGCTGAGCACGCTCTAAGTCTGCAGAAGCGGGCTTTAGAAAGATTGGAAGATGTGCGGGTTATTCCCCAGGTGCATAGAACTATGGGCTGCTTATAAGGAAAAATCAGTGGGCAATTAAAAGATAAACTGTGGCATTTAGCAGTAGAAAGTGGGAGAGTGAATGTGCGCGGACAGGTTTGATGAAGGTGGAAGAATCTTCGACAAAGCAAAAATTGAAAAGGCCGTCAGGATGATCCTCGAGGCTATTGGGGAGAACCCTGACCGTGAGGGATTAAAGGAGACGCCTCCCAGGGTTGCCCGGATGTACGAGGAAATCTTCTCCGGTTTGAGGGAGGACCCGGAGCTACACCTGCAGAAGTTTTTTTCCGAGGAACACGATGAAATGGTCATTGTGAAAGACATTCCGCTTTACTCGATGTGTGAGCATCACCTTCTTCCTTTTTACGGTAAGGCCCACGTTGCCTATATTCCGAGGAAAGGTAATGTCACCGGGTTATCAAAGCTGGCCAGGGTGCTTGAGGGATTTGCCAAGCGGCCTCAACTGCAGGAACGCCTGACCTCCCAGGTAGCCGATGCGATCATGCACAGGTTGAATGCAATTGGCGCCCTGGTTGTCATTGAGGCCGAGCATATGTGTATGACTTTCCGGGGTGTTAAAAAACCCGGCTCAAAGACTGTGACCTCAGCAGTAAGAGGCTATTTCCAAAAAAATGAGGCTACCCGGGCGGAAGCCTTCTCGCTGATCAAGGACTGACACGTTGCTGGAGAAGTTCAATGACTTCAGACTTTACTTTTAAAGTGAGCACGCGTGTTTAAGGAGGACGTACGTGGAAAACCACCCCAGTAAACTAGAGTTAATTTCCGTTAAAACCTTTAAATCTTATGACGAGATGTATAAGGTAGTGGACTTTTTAAATAAAAACCTGAAAGACAGAAAAGTTATCTTTGGCCTTACCAAGGACACCCAACAAGGAACCATGACCATTTCCATATATGAAACTTAATGGAGAGATTTTATGCGCATTTTAATCAGTAATGATGACGGCATCCAGGCAGAAGGGATCAATCAGCTAAGGATGGACCTTGAGCAAGAAAATGAGATCTATGTCGTAGCTCCGGACCGGGAGAGAAGCGCAACCGGCCACAAAATTACCATGCACAGGCCCCTGAGAGTAAAGGAGTGGACTTACCCGGACAGTAGAACGAAAGGTTGGGCCGTAGATGGAACCCCGGCAGACTGTGTCAAACTTGGTTTGGAAGCCTTGCTGCCGGGTCCTCCGGACATCGTGATTTCAGGCATCAATCAAGGGTCGAACCTGGGGACGGATGTTCTGTATTCCGGGACTGTCTCTGCGGCAATTGAGGGCACTATCAACGGGCTGCCGGCTATAGCGGTTTCACTAACCAGCTACGAGTCCCACGACTTTTCCTTTGCAGGGAAGCTGGTCCGGGGGTTGGTTGCCAAGCTGGGAGGGGAACTCCCCCCCCATACGCTATTAAACATTAATGTGCCCCCCGGACCGTTTCGTGGCATCCGGGTCACCCGGCTCGGCCACAGGCGCTATGTGAATATTTTTGACAAGAGGACGGATCCCCGGGGAAGGGTTTATTTTTGGATGGCTGGCGAACCTTTTGATGTGGATGAAGACGACCCTGACACCGATGTTTATGCCATCAGGGAAGGTTATGCCTCCATTACGCCGGTCCATTTTGACCTGACAGACTACCCGTACCTGGAAAGCCTGAAACTAATGCTCCGGAGATTAGAAGGTTAAAGCCCGGCGAGGTTGTTCATCTTTATGCTTACTTAAACCTGTTATAGCCCATTCGCACAGGATCGTGGCAGGATCGGGAGAAATACTTTCGGTTTATGTCTATGCATCCTCTATTTACCTATGTTGGGAAAATAGTTTTCTGGTTAGGAAAGAAACTTATTTTTTGAGAAACAAGGATTTTGATATTTCACTGTAGAAATAATTTAATAATATGATTTGTATTCGGCACATACTTGAGGCGTTTAGTTGCAGCAAACAAGGCGGCCCCCTCAGGGGTTCTTTTTGTTTTAAACCCAGAAATGTCCAATTTCAATTTGTGTAAGTATAGAAAGAGACATTTAGGGAAACCATTATTTACAAAAGGAGGCATATATTTTGAAAAACTATCAAACCGGGCAAATACGCAACCTGGGGGTAGTCGCACACGGTGGTGCTGGTAAAACCTCCCTGGTAGAGGCGATGCTCTATAATACCGGGGTGCTTTCCCGTCTGGGCAGGATAGAGGATGGCACAACGGCTTCCGATTATCATCCGGAGGAAACGGCGAGGCAGATTACCGTTCATACCAGCCTGGTTCCTTGCGAATGGAACGGCGTAAAGATCAACTTGCTGGATACTCCCGGCTTTTCGGATTTTATTGGTGAGGTAAAGGGTGCCCTGAGGGTTTCTGATGCCGCAATGTTTGTTGTTTCAGCCGTTGACGGTGTCGAGGTGCAGCATGAAGTAATCTGGGACATCGCGGATGCTTATGACCTCCCCAGGATTGTTTATATTAACAAGATGGATCGTGAAAACGCTAATTTTGATAAGGTTCTCGACAATCTCAAGTCGAAGTTTAAGGCGAGCTTTGTTCCCATTCAAATTCCCATCGGATCTTTTAATACATTTGCCGGTGTAGTCGACATTATTAACGAAAAAGCCTACACCGGGGAAGGTAAAGGGAAAGAATCAGAAGTGCCCGGAGACATAGCGGACGAGGTTGCCGCGTATCGGGAACAGTTAATTGAGGCTGCAGCCGAGGGCGATGATGACTTGACTATGAAGTACCTGGAGGGAGAAGAATTAACTCCGGATGAAATTAAAGAGGGCCTTAAGAAAACAGTTGCTATGGGGAAAGTTGTCCTGGTGCTGGCTGGCTCTGCCACGAAGAATACCGGTATCGTCCAGTTGCTGAATGTGGTGAATGATTACTTGCCTGCCCCCAAAGAGGAAAGCGGACCGATGGCGGCCCTGGTGTTTAAAACCATTGCCGACCCCTATGTCGGTAAAATGAACTTCCTGCGCGTATTCAGCGGCAAATTCAAGAGCGATAACATTGTATATAACAGTAAAAAAGAAAAGACAGAAAAAATCGGAAACGTTCTTTACGTTCGCGGCAAAACTTCGGTTCAGACCGATGTTGTTCCCTGCGGCGATCTGGCTGTGGTGGTAAAACTTCAGGACACCGCCACGGGGGATACCCTGTGTGATAAGGATAAGCCTGTTGTTTTGGAGGGAATTGAATTTCCGACGCCCACCCTAACCGTTGCCATTGCGCCTAAGAGTAAAAATGATGAAGATAAATTAGGGGACGCCGTTTTTAAGGTTCTGGAAGAAGACCCGACCCTGCGTATTGAGAAGAATACCGAAACGAAGCAAACCCTGCTTATCGGTATGGGTGAACTGCACCTGAACATCATGGTGGAAAAGCTGAAGCGGAAATACGGCGTGGAAGTTGTAATGACCGACCCCAAAGTCCCCTACAGGGAAACCATTCGGGCCAAGGTTGAAGTGGAAGGGAAACACAAGAAGCAATCCGGCGGCCGGGGCCAGTACGGTCACGTCTGGATTCGCTTTGAACCAAACTCTGATGATGAATTTGTCTTTGCCGAGGAAGTCTTTGGAGGTTCTGTTCCCAGGCAATACTTTCCGGCCGTAGAGAAGGGTCTTCGGGAGGTCATGGCTGAAGGGGTTTTGGCCGGCTACCCCACCACCGGGGTCAAGGCAACCCTTTACGACGGCTCTTACCATAATGTAGACTCTTCTGAATTGGCTTTCAAAATTGCTGCCTCCCTAGCATTCAAGAAAGGCGCCCTGCAGGCCAAGCCCGCGCTCTTGGAACCGATTATGAACGTGGAAGTGATGATTCCCGACAACTATATGGGGGATATTATCAGTGATTTTAACACCAAGCGTGGTCGCGTGCTGGGCACTGAGCCCATTGGAAAACAAACCCTGATTAAGGCCACGGTTCCGCTCTCCGAGATGTATCGCTACGCCATCGACCTGAAATCCATGACCCAGGGCCGCGGCTCCTTCACGATGGAATTCAGCAGCTATGAAGAGGTACCCGGTCGATTGGCAGATGATATTATTAAAAAGGCCAAAGCCGATCCAGAAGCCTAAAAATAGTAAAAAAAGAAATACATTATCGATCGTTTTTAAGGTGAATACAGGCAGGAATGAAGCGCTGCGCTGGTGGCGCTTCATAAATATTAGAGGCGCCCCATCTTCCCAAGGCGCCTCTAAATCTGTTCTATGGCAGGGGTGACAGGACTCGAACCTGCAACACCTGGTTTTGGAGACCAGCGCTCTACCAATTGAGCTACACCCCTATGTTCTTTCCCGTGAAGAATATTATATTAAAAATATCTCTTCCCGTCAAGAGAAAACACTTTAACGCAGGATTTTCAAGTCGTGAATTGAATATAATTAAGACTAATAAAGGAAGAGTTGAGGTGAAGGCAATGGCACCCAAAATTGGTGTTTTGATGGGTGGGCGCTCGGCCGAGCGGGAGGTGTCCCTGAGGACCGGGGAAGCAATTTACCAGGCACTGGTGAAGGCAGGTTACGAGGTGGTGAAAATCGACGTAGGTTTTGATATCGTTGAAAGGCTCAAGGAAGAAGGCGTCGAGGTTGCTTTCCTGGCCCTGCACGGCCGGTTCGGGGAGGATGGGACCATTCAGGGAATGCTTGAGATGCTGGATATCCCGTATACCGGCCCGGGTGTGCTGGCCAGTGCCCTGGCGATTGATAAAATCGCAACAAAAAAGATCCTTCTTTATGAAGGTCTGCCGACACCGCGCTTTATGCAGGTCAAGCAAAAAGATGCCTTAAGCGCAGGGTTTCCGGAAATCGCAGAAAAGGTGCTTCTGGAAATGGGCCTGCCTCTCGTTGTGAAGGCGCCTAAGCAGGGCTCTACTATCGGTATTGCCTTTGTCCACAGGAAAGATGATCTTGTCCAGGCGCTGGAATTGGCCTATCGTTACGACCGGGTTGCCCTCGTGGAACAGTTTGTCGAGGGCGTGGAAGTGACGGCCTCGGTGCTGGGGAATGACAACCCGATAGCCCTGCCCCTGATTGAGATTGTATCGGCGACCGGGGTGTACGATTACGAGGCTAAATACACCGTGGGAATGAGCGATCATATTATACCGCCGCGGATTCCGGAGGAACAGCAAGCAGTTGTGAAGGAACTGGCTGTCCGCACCTTTAAAGCCCTTGACTGCCGGGGGTTGGCCAGGGTTGACTTTTTGGTCGACCAAGAGGGCAGCGCCTATATCCTCGAGGTCAATACTATCCCGGGGATGACCGCTACCAGTCTCTTTCCGGATGCCGCCAGGGCGGCAGGTATCGAGTTCACCCAGCTCGTTGATCAACTTGTCAGGCTGGCTCTGGAAAATTGACTGCCGGCAGCATTAAGAATGCTTATTTATCTAAATCCGGGCTGGCCCGCCTGATTGACCATACCCTCTTGAAACCGGAGGCGACGCCGGACGACATTGTAGAGCTCTGTGGCCAGGCAAAAGAATACGGGTTTGCCTCAGTCTGTGTTCATTCGTGCTATGTTGCCACTGCGTTCAAGGCCCTGGCCGGCTCGCCCGTCGCTGTCTGCGCGGTGGTTGGATTTCCCCTGGGGGCCAATGACCCCTCCGTGAAAGCGCTGGAGGCAACCTTGTCTGTTCGGGCGGGCGCCTCTGAAGTGGATGTGGTGATGAATGCCGGTTTATTCCTGGGAGGACAGCGGGAACAGGTTCAAGAAGACCTGGAAGGGGTCGTGCGGGCGGCCCGCAGGGAAAACCCCGGCACTGTCATAAAGGTCATCCTGGAAACCTGTCTTTTAACTGATGGGGAGAAAATCGAGGCCTGCCGGCTGGCCGTGTCGGCGGGGGCAAGTTTCGTAAAGACCTCCACCGGCTTTGGGAAAAGTGGCGCAACTGTGCAGGATGTAGCACTTTTAAGGCGTACAGTGGGGCCGGGTGTGGGCGTCAAGGCGTCGGGTGGAATTCGCGATTTAGGCACGGCACGGGACATGGTCGCGGCAGGTGCGAACCGGTTGGGCACTAGTTCGGGAGTCATCATTATAAATCAGATAGACTAGCTTCACGAGCGTAGAAGTCCTTTCACCTGGAGACTGGGGTTCTTTTTCTCCCCGGTCTCCAGGTGTTTTCCAGAACAGGCCCGATATTTTTAATAGGGGCAGGAATCAACGCAAGTCTTATCGAAATTAGGCTATAAATAAGTAAATAATTAGTTGCTGGGGGTGATTTTTATGAAATTGCGCTGCATGCTCTGCGGAAAGCCCATCGAAGAGGAACTGGTATGCAACGATCCAATGGATGAAGATGACGATGATATGCCCAAAAAGAAACCCTTGCAGGTTTGTCCCATGTGCGAGGCTAAGCTTAAGCACGAGGCGGACGGTTCCCAGAAGGTACCCAGGCCCATTTAAGCAAAGAAGGAGTTGCAATTTAAACAAAAGCAGCAATTAATATAGATTATAAGCGGTAATATAGCAAATACTATAAATAGCATAAATTAGGAGGTTAATTGCTTGCAGAATAATCTTCAGCGAGTGTTTTACGTTTTTGTCGGCATCTTTGTTCTTTTGATTTTGCTTTCCGTTACCGGAGCACGCTTTTACACCGATTGGCTGTGGTTTCAATCTCTTCAATACCAGCGCGTCTTTATGACCATCATTCTTTCTGATGTGAGCCTCCGGCTTGGCGTCGGTGTGGCATTCTTTATCTTGTTATTTACAAACCTTTTATTTACCCGTGGCCCCTTGCTCAAGGCTTCACAAAAGGCCTCAGTTTTAAAGGAAGATGATCTTTTAACCATTCAGACTTCACCCTGGAGCAAATTCCTGACAAACCGCCTCTTGCTGCTGGCGTTTGCTGCCTTAAGCCTGATCATGGCCTTCCTTTTCAGCTTTTCGGTGTCAGGCGACTGGGTTACGCTGCAAAAATTTTTACACCCCACCTCCTTTGGGATCAGTGATCCGGTCTTTAATCTGGACATTGGATTTTTTGTTTTCCGGCTGCCTTTTTTCCTGTTTCTTTACAAGGTTGCCAGCGCCGCGCTGCTGATTATTGCCTTCTGGACCGCAGTTGCCTACCTCCTTGTGAATGTTACCCAGGGTACCATGGGCGGGCTTTTCCAGAGCATAGCCGCGCGCTATCACCTTTCCTCCCTGGCTGCAATATTTTTTATTTTAAAAGCTTTAGGTTACCAACTTGAGCGCTACGCCCTGCTCTTTGCCCACCACGGTGCGGTATGGGGACCGGGATATACGGTAACCCACGCCACACTGCTGGCCTATAACGCCCTAACTGTTATTGCCCTGCTCTGTGCCATAGCGATTATCATCAACCTTTTCCTGCGCCGTTTCAGGCTCGTGGTCTACAGCATCGGGGTGCTGTTGGTGGCATCTGTGCTGCTTGGAGGCATTTACCCGAC
>DHTR01000047.1:367-10415 GCA_002408725.1 Pelotomaculum sp. UBA5255 | reverse complement strand
GCATTTACCCGACCATGGTTCAGAAATTTGCGGTACAGCCCAATGAGGTCGCTATGGAAAGTCCTTACCTGGAACGGAATATTCAGTTTACCAGGATGGCTTACAAACTCGACTCGATTGAAAAAACAAGCTTTCCTGCCGGGCGTGTGCTTACCGCGGAAGATATTCGCGCTAACCAGGATACAATCAACAACATCCGGCTTTGGGACTGGGAGCCTCTTCAGCAAACCTACAGCCAACTCCAGGAAATGCGCCTGTATTACCAGTTTCATGATATTGACGTGGACCGCTATCTTGTGGACGGCCGGTACCGCCAGGTCATGCTGGCGGCCAGGGAGCTAAATCAGGAACAACTGCAGCCCCAGACAAAAACCTGGATGAACCAAAAACTCAGCTATACCCACGGTTACGGAATCGCAATGAGCCCAGTCAATGAATTATCGGGCGAAGGACTGCCCAACTTTTTCTTGAAGGATATCCCCCCGATAACCAGTACCGACTTGAAGGTCGACCGACCGGAAATATACTTTGGCGAAAAGACCGACCAGTACGTTATCGTAAAAACCAGTGCCAATGAGTTTGATTATCCCAAGGGGGACGAAAATGTCTACGCCACCTACGAAGGGGATGGCGGTGTGCAAATATTCAGTTTGCTGCGCCGGGTTTTGTTTGCCTTTGCCATGGGGGATTACAAGCTGCTTCTGGCTCCTGACATTGATAACGACAGCAGGGTATTATACTACCGCAATATCCAAGAAAGGGTACCAAAGATTGCCCCGTTTCTCAGTTACGATCAGGATCCCTATATTGTTCTCAGCGAGGGCAGGCTTTTCTGGATCTGGGACGCCTATACGACAACAGATAAATTTCCTTACTCCGAGCCCTATAATAACGTCGATAATTACATCCGGAATGCGGTAAAGGTTGTGGTTGACGCTTACACAGGCTCGGTCGATTATTACATCAGCGACCCGGACGACCCCCTGATTGCAACATACAGCAAAATCTTCCCGGGTATGTTCAAGCCCCTGGAGGAAATGTCCGAAGACCTAAAGCAGCATCTGCGCTATCCGGTGGATTATTTCATGGCGCAAGCGAACATGTTTGCGGTTTACCATATGGAAGATCCACAGGTGTTTTATAACAAGGAAGATAAGTGGAACCTTCCCACTGAAATTTATGGCAGCGTGGAAAAGCCACTGGAACCTTACTATACTATCATTAAGCTGCCCGGTCAAAACAAGCCCGAGTTTGTACTAATTATGCCCTTTACACCACAGAACAAGAAAAATATGATTGCCTGGATGGCTGCCAGGTCGGATGGGGAGGATTACGGCAAGCTGTTATCCTACGCTTTCCCCAAACAGGAACTTGTATACGGGCCCATGCAAGTGGAGGCGCGAATTAATCAGGATACGACCATATCCCAGCAGCTTTCCCTGTGGGACCAGAGAGGGTCAAATGTGATCCGGGGCAATCTCCTGGCCATCCCAATTAAAGATGCCCTCCTATATGTCGAGCCGCTTTATCTGCAGGCCGAGCAGAGCAGGATGCCCGAGTTGCGCAGGGTAATCGTAACTCACGGGGACAGGGTGGTGATGGAGCCTACCCTTGAGCAGGCTCTGGAAAAGATCTTTGGGGCAGGCGCCGGGGAAGGTGAGCAGAAGCCTTTCACAACGCCGGAGGCTGGTGAACTGCCGCAGGCTGCCGCCAGTGTTACCGAACTGGCGCAGAGAGCGAACCAGCTTTATGATGAGGCTCAAAATAAACTGAAAGTGGGAGACTGGTCCGGATACGGAGATACTTTGGCAAAACTCAAGCAAACCCTGACTGAACTGGCCGAGCAGGCAGGAAAATAAAGAAGCATGCAAAAAGCTATCGGTTCTGGAGCCGGTAGCTTTCTTTTATAAACGGAGTGTTATGAGTCTGTCTTTGTAGAAAAAGGAGGTTGAATTTTGACTACTCAAAAAATCAGGCGGATTGGTGTGCTGACCGGTGGGGGCGATTGTCCTGGTTTAAATGCTGTTATCCGCGCTATTGTTAAAACGGCTATCCGGGAATACAGTCTTTCTGTTATTGGGTTTGAAAACGGGTTCGGCGGCTTAATTCAAAATAGGGCTCGGGAGTTGGCGGAAAAAGACGTGACGGGAATACTCCCACGAGGAGGGACCATTCTCGGCACGACAAACCGGGACAACCCATTTCATTACCCGATAACGATAAAAGGGAAGGTTGAATTCAGGGACATCTCGGACCGCGCTATCGAAAATATCAGCATTCACGACATCGACGCACTGATCGTCATCGGTGGTGACGGCAGCCTTATTATTGCTAAGAAACTTTTTGAAGAAAAAGGACTTCCGGTTGTAGGCGTTCCCAAGACAATTGACAACGATCTGTCGGCAACAGACCAGACCTTTGGCTTTGATACCGCCCTGAGTACGGCAACCGATGCACTTGACAAGCTCCATACAACGGCCGAGTCACACCACCGGGTCATGGTTTTGGAGGTCATGGGTCGTTATGCCGGGTGGATTGCCCTGCAGTCGGGTCTGGCCGGCGGTGCCGATGTAATTTTGATTCCTGAAATCCCCTATTCCATTGAAAAGGTGATTGAGAAAATTTTGGAGAGGCAAGATTCCGGTAAAAAATTCAGCATCGTTGTAGCTGCGGAGGGAGCCACACAGGTGGGCGGCGAGATGGTGGTTAAGAGGGTGGTTCCTGACAGCTTCGATCCTGTCCGTCTAGGCGGTATCGGAAACGTGCTGGTCAATCAAATTGAAGATGGAACGGGTATAGAATCACGGGTTACCGTTCTTGGTCACCTGCAGAGAGGCGGGTCACCCACCGCTTTTGACCGTGTCCTCTCAACCCGCTATGGCGCCGGTGCTGTGAACCTGGTTATGGCCGGCCACTTTGGTAAAATGGTTTGTCTGCGTACACCGAACATCGAATCCGTAGACCTGGCGGAGGCCGTAGGAGAGCTCCGAATGGTTCCTAAAGACAGTGATCTGGTTCGAACGTCGAGGCAGATCGGCATATCTTTTGGGGATTAAAACAAGATACAGTTTTTCCATTATAAGGAAGGATTTACCTGGCGGCGCACCGTATTTATAGGATGAAAGCGGGGTGCCGTCGTTGTTTAAAAACGTTTTGCTAATGCTTATCTTTTTATCCTGTTTTTTTAATGAAATGTCTGGCTCCACAACCTTTATTATTGACCATTCACCTCAGGAAGGCGAGGCGGAAATAACAGGCGTTGTCAGAGGGGCGGTTAAGGATACAAGGTGGCTGGAGGCAGCCTCCCGCCAGGAAGTGCAGCAATTGTTAAGCACCTATTATAGCGGCCAGTTCCTTTCGGATCTTAGCGATTCGGCCTGGAACTTTATTAGCGTGCCTACGGACTGGGACTATGAAACTCAAGCGGGTCAATGTACCGTACTAAGCCAATCGGAAGACCAGGCCAGCATCCAGGTGGAGATCCTTGAAACCAATGTGTTAAGCGGTGTTGTCTACGTTCACTGGGCGGAATACCGCCTGATTAAAGAAAACGGCGCCTGGAAGATTATAGCTGTCAACTGCGCCCCATAAAGACAGTGTTACTAAAAAATTATTCTTTCCCCTCAAAACGCTTACTCTGAGGTTGGTTAACGCCTAACATTGAGGCAAACTTGTACTTATCTACCTGATTGTGTTAAAATGGGCCAGAAGTTAATTTCAGGAGGGGCATCTTTTGAAAATCGGCATCTTCACTGACAGCTATCAACCCTATACCAGCGGGGTAGTTCGCTCCATTCAAACCTTTAAGGAAGAGTTCACAAATCAAGGGCACGATGTATACATCTTTGCCCCAAGTTACAGAAACTGCGATGAGGAATCCCGTGTCTTCCGATTTGCTTCCATACCGTCTTTTACAAACCGCGATTTTAGCCTCGCAGTGCCTTTTTCGCTTCGCTTAAAACCGGTTATTAAGGGCCTTCACCTCGACTTGATCCATGTGCACTCACCCTTTTTACTGGGGCGCTTAGGCGCCAGGTACGCCCGGAGGGTAGATATCCCGCTTGTTTTTACATACCATACACTATACGACCAGTATGTGCACTACGTGCCCTTTGCCCAGTCCTTCACCAGGGAGCTTGCTCAAAAGGTCAGTCGGGATTTTTGCAACCAGTGCGACATGGTTATTGTACCCACCGGAATTATTGGGGAATACCTGCGCAGGATCGGCGTTCAAACTCAGATAAAAAAGGTCCCTACCGGGATTAAGATAGCTGATTTCAAAAACGGGGATCCGGCCTGGCTTCGGCAGCGGTATCAAATCGCGCCCGGGGACAAAATCCTCCTTTTTGTGGGCCGATTAGGTCAGGAGAAAAACATCGGCCTGCTTCTTGAAAGCTTTTTGCTCGTCAACAATGAGATTAACAATACCACTCTGGTTCTTGTCGGAGGCGGGCCGGAGGCCGAGGAACTGCGCACGAAGGCTAATAAGCTGGGCCTTGCCGGAAAGGTCATTTTTACCGGAACACTGTCCCCTCCGGAAGTTATTAACTGCTACGCGGGGTCTGATTTATTTGTGTTCACGTCTGTTACCGAAACCCAGGGCATTGTAATTGCAGAGGCCAAGGCTGCGGGGCTCCCGGTGGTAGCTGTCGGCGCCAACGGTGTATCGGAGATGGTAGAAAACGGACTAGATGGGTACCTGACCGAGCCGGAGCCCGTTCAGTTTGCTGATAGAATATGCCTTGTCCTGAAAAATGACAACCTTCGGGAGGATCTGGGCCGCAAGGCCAGGCTGAGTGCGGAAGAGCTTTCTTCTACCAACTGTACGAACCGGCTGCTTTGCTGCTACTCGGCGCTGCTTGAAGGAAAAGACGGGGTTGTAAGTAGTCAATAATAATCTAGGTCTTTACTTAAACAATACCTTATTTAAATAAGTTTTTATATGCTCACCGTTATCCAGAACGGTTTGGTTGGTAACAAACACACCCCTTAAAGGGGCGTTTTTTTTTTGGCATTAAAATACGCAGAAAGATAAACAATAGTAATTAAGAGGCGGGAGGTGTTAGGGTGGCTCATCATACCGAAACAGGAGAATCATTCAGGGAGCAGGAAGCACCGGTAAGAGATTATCAAGAGGGAAAAAAACCAACGCAAGAAGATGAAAGGGCAAAAAAGTTTAATGATTTGGAGCGGGTAATCAGGCGCTACTCAACGGAAGCGGGGCAGTTGATTCGCATTCTGCAAAAAGCCCAGGATATCTTCGGTTACCTGCCGGAAGATGTACAGGCGTATATTGCTGAAAAACTTGAAATACCCGTCAGTGAGGTTAACGGCGTCGTCACTTTTTATTCCCTTTTCATAACGGAGCCCAAAGGCAAAAACATGTTAAATATTTGCATGGGTACCGCCTGCTATGTTAAAGGAGCCCAGGTTCTGATGGATACGCTAAAGGAGCAGCTTAAAATTGACGAAGGAGAGACCACGCCGGACGGACTTTTTACTATTAAAAGCACACGCTGTGTCGGCGCCTGCGGGCTTGCCCCGATCCTGGTGGCCAATGAAAATGTTCACGGAAAAATCAGCTCTGGGGAGATCAAGAAAATTATCCAGACCTTCCGGAAAGGTGAAAGTGTTGAAAATCAAAAGCATTGAAGACATCGAAAAGATTAAGGAAAGACATTTACCGCTGATCAAGCAGAGACTAGGTTATCGCAATGGCTTGGGTCTGACCCAGATCATGGTCTGCTCCGGAACGGCTTGTAGTTCTTCAGAAAGCAGGGAAGTCCGGCTTGAACTGGAGCAGGAACTGGAAAGGAAAGGTTTGCAGGATCGTGCCAGGGTGTTTAAGACCGGCTGCTTCGGCTTCTGCCAATACGGTCCGATTGTCATGATCCACCCGGGTGAAATATTTTACTGCCAGGTCCGGCCGGAGGATGTTCAGGAACTGGTCGAAAAGCACCTGGTCGGCGGACAGGTTTTAGAGAGGCTGTTATATCAGAACGACAGCACCAAAGAAAGAACGCCGAGTATAGAGGATATCCACTTTTTCAAGGCCCAGAGGAGAATTGTTCTGCGAAACTGCGGTGTGATCAATCCGGAGAAGATTGGAGAGTATATCGCCCGGGACGGTTATTTTGCGCTGGCAGATGTGCTTCTTCATAAAAATAGAGACGAAATCATTGAGATAATCAAAAAATCCGGCCTCCGGGGCAGGGGTGGTGCCGGTTTCCCCACCGGTAAGAAATGGGAACTCGCAGCTGCGCAGGATCTTCGCCCCAAATATGTGGTCTGCAACGCGGATGAGGGCGACCCCGGCGCTTTCATGGACCGCAGCATCCTGGAAGGGGATCCCCACAGTATCTTGGAAGCCATGACCATAGCCGGGTACTGTATCGGTGCAAATCAGGGCTACATCTACGTTCGGGCTGAATATCCCATTGCCGTGGAGAGGCTGGAGCTTGCCATTGGGCAGGCCAGGGAAGCGGGCCTGCTGGGAAAGGGACTCTTCGGTACGGCTTTTGACTTCGACATAGGTTTTCGCTTCGGTGCCGGAGCCTTTGTCTGCGGAGAGGAAACCGCACTCCTGCACTCGATCATAGGACAGCGGGGTGAACCTCGCCCGAGACCCCCTTATCCTGCTCAGGAAGGCCTTTGGGGGAAGCCGACCTTGATTAATAACGTAGAAACCTATGCCAATATAACGGTTATTTTGAGAGACGGATGGGAGTGGTACGAGGGTCAAGGGACTGCCACCAGCAAGGGAAGCAAGGTGTTTTCCCTGGCCGGAAAAATTCATAATACCGGCCTGATCGAGGTACCCATGGGCACTTCCCTGCGCACGATCATATTTGATATCGGGGGGGGCATTCCAGGCGGCAAACGGTTCAAGGCGGTGCAGACAGGCGGACCGTCGGGCGGCTGCATCCCATCTAAATACCTGGACCTGCCGATTGACTACGAATCCCTGAAGGAAATTGGCTCCATGATGGGTTCCGGCGGGATGATTGTCATGGACGAGGAAGACTGCATGGTTGACATAGCGCGCTTTTACCTGGAGTTCAGTCAGGACGAGTCCTGCGGGCGGTGTACTCCCTGTCGCGTCGGCACCAAGCGACTCCTCGAAATCCTGATCCGGATTACAGAGGGACATGGAGAGATGGAGGATCTGGAGATGTTGGAGGAACTGTCCTACGACATTCGCGACGCTTCCCTGTGCGGCCTGGGCCAGAGCGCGCCCAACCCGGTGCTGTCGACCCTGCGCTATTTCAAAGACGAGTATATCGCCCATGTGCGGGATAAACACTGCCCGGCAGGAGTGTGTAAGGCGCTCCTGGAGTATACTGTGGATGAGGAAAAATGCATTGCTTGTGGGCTTTGCGCCAGGACTTGCGCAGCTCAGGCCATCACCGGCGCGCCTAAACAGCCATACCGGATTGACCCGGAAAAATGCACCCGGTGTGCGGCCTGTGTGGCCAAGTGTCCGAAGAAAGCAATCCAAAAAGGCATCAAAAAGGATGTGGGTAATTATGGGAAAACGGGAATATATGCCGGGCCCGGTGGTACGGAAGACAGGGCAACTCTATGATAATCCCAAAAAAGATGTTGAAAAAATCAGGCTCACCATTGATGGCCGAGAGGTAGAGGCGGACAAAGGGATGAGTGTGCTGGAAGCGGCGCGAGGGGTGGGGATTGAGATTCCCAGCCTGTGTTATCTCCGGCACATTAACGAGACCGGCTCCTGCCGGGTTTGCCTGGTTGAGGTGGAAGTAAAGGGAGCAAGGACACTGCAGGCCTCCTGCGTTTATCCTGCTACGGCGGGACTGGTTGTTCATACCTCCTCACCCCGGGTACGGCGGGTCCGAAAGACGATGGTGGAGTTGCTGCTTTCCGACCACCACCGCGAGTGTACCACCTGCATCCGGAACCTGAACTGTGAGCTGCAGAATACAGCGGATAGCCTGGGGATCCGGAATATAAAATGGACGGGCGAAATGAAAGCCCTGCAAGTACAAAATGAAAACCCTTACATCGTCCGGGACTACAATAAGTGCATCAAGTGCAGGCGCTGCGAGGCGATCTGCAGCAAGGTGCAGGAAATCAACGTGTATTCCGCCATTAACCGGAATTATGACACCGTCATCGCTCCCGCTTTCATGCAGGATCTCTCCCAGGTGGCCTGCATTGCTTGTGGGCAATGCGTGATAGCTTGTCCAACTGCCTCTCTCACAGAGAAGGAATGTATTGACTCTGTCTGGGAAGCCCTAGAGGACCCGGATAAATACGTGGTGGTGCAGACCGCGCCCTCCATCCAGGTTACTTTAGGCGAGGAATTCGGTTTCCCAGCCGGCACTGCGGTTACGGGGAAACTAGCGGCTGCCTTGCGGCGACTGGGGTTTGACAAGGTTTTTGCAACGGATTTCACGGCAGACCTGGCTGTTTTGGAGGAGGCGCATGAGCTGCTGGAACGGCTGGGAGGGAGGGGAAAGCTTCCTCTTCTGACCTCCTGCTGCCCGGGCTGGGTCAAGTTTGCAGAGCACTTTTACCCGGATTGCCTGGAAAATCTATCCACTTGCAAGTCTCCTCACGAGATGTTCGGAGCCCTGACCAAAACGTACTTCGCTGGTAAAGAGGGAATAGATCCGGAAAAGATTGTGGTAGTGGCAATCATGCCCTGTACGGCAAAGAAATTTGAGGCCGCGCGCCCGGAGATGGGTACCGGGGACTTTAAGGATGTGGACTGGGTTCTGACAACCCGTGAGCTTGCCCGGATGCTCAGGCAGGCAGACATTCCTTTTCATGACCTGCCGGAAGAAGAATACAACACCCCAATGGGAACTGCCAGCGGCGCGGGGGTTCTCTTCGGCTCTACAGGGGGAGTTCTTGAGGCAGCGGTAAGGACGGCCTACTACCTGGTTTCCGGACAGGAAGTGGACCTTCCGGACTACGAGGAGCTGCGTGGCTTCAGTGGGCTTAAGGAAGCGGATGTTCATTTAAAAGACCGCATTATAAAAGTTGCCATTGCCCATGGCACGGGCAATGCCAGGGTGCTGCTGGATCGGCTCAGATCGGGTGAACCCTTTGATTTCGTGGAGATTATGGCCTGTCCCGGCGGCTGTGTGGGGGGAGGAGGACAGCCCATTTACGGAAGCAGGTGGCGTAAGGAGATATCTCTTGATTACCGGCACAACCGGGCCGACGCCCTGGACCGGATTGATGCGTCTAAAGCATTGAGAAGATCCCATGAAAACCCGGATGTTCAGAAAATTTATAAGGAATTCCTGGGTAGCCCCCTTGGCGAAGTGTCCAGAAATCTTCTGCATACCTATTATACGCCCCGGGGCAAGCTTCCCGGCTTTCATTTTGGCGGGATCAAGGGCAGCCACGAAGGCCATGTTGAGGAAAATATACCCCCACATGACAACCAGAGCATGCCCCGGCCAGAAATCGCGCCAAAAGTGTAAACAGCCGAAAGCCGCGTGACCCCCGGTCCGGGGCTGAATCCGGTGCTGATTAAGGGGAGAAAAGTTTGTTTCTACTCCAGCAGGCGCTTCAAAATCTTACCGCTGGCGCCTCGCGGCAGGTCGCCGGTAAACACAAAGGTCTCCGGAATCTTATAGCCTGCCAGGCGATTACGTAAAAAGCGCAGGAGATCCTGCTTATCCAGTGTTTGCCCTTCCTCGGGGCGAAGGTATGCTTTAATCACCTCACCCTTAACGGGGTGGGAAACGCCAATTACGGCCGCTTCTGCCACCGACGGGTGCTCCGCTAGCGCTTCTTCTACTTCCCTGGGGTAAACATTCAAACCTGCCGTAATAATTAGTTCTTTTTTACGCCCCACCAGAAAGATATAGTTCTCCGGGTCCCGGAGCGCCAAGTCGCCGGTGTGCAGCCAGTTGCCTTTTAAGGCGGCCTCGGTTTCATCTTTTCTGTTGAAATAACCCTTCATAACATTGGGCCCCTTAACAATCAGTTCTCCCACCTCTCCCGGAGGCACGTCCAGGTCTTTTTCATCAACAGTTCTGACCTCAATACCGGGTAGGGGGATGCC
>DHTR01000047.1:0-200 GCA_002408725.1 Pelotomaculum sp. UBA5255 | reverse complement strand
GGGGATGCCGATTGATTTTACCTTGCGAAGCCCTTCGATGGGGTTTAAAGATACCAGTGGAGAGGCCTCGGAAAGGCCGTATCCTTCAATCACGGGGATATTAAATTTTTTTTCAAATTCCCGTAGTTGCTCCGCGGGAATGGAATCACCCCCGGAGAAAGCGTATCTCAACCGGGGAAAGGGGAGGGTGCGGCGAAGCT
>DHTR01000022.1:14472-29879 GCA_002408725.1 Pelotomaculum sp. UBA5255 | reverse complement strand
TTGCTGGTGAAAAGATCACTAGAGCCGTCGAGGCTGCCGCCGCCGGCCGCAAGCCCCTGATAATTTTCACAGCGTCCGGGGGCGCACGAATGCAGGAGGGGATCCTTTCTTTGATGCAGATGGCCAAGACCGTCGCAGCCCTGGCCAGGCTGGAAGAGGCAGGACAGCTCTACATCACGGTCCTGACCGATCCGACCACAGGCGGTGTCAGCGCCAGCTTCGCAGCCCTGGGTGATATTATTATAGCCGAGCCGGGGGCTTTAATTGGTTTTGCCGGGCAGCGTGTTATCGAGCAGACCATTCGACAGAAATTACCGGAAGGCTTCCAGCGGGCAGAGTTCATGAAACAGCACGGCTTTGTGGACATGATTGTTCCTAGGCCGCAGCTGAGAGCTACCCTGGCCGGACTTCTGGACTTACATTTGCGGGGGGAGAATTAATTTAAATGGCGGCGAGTTTAGAATTTGAAAAGCCGATCGAGGAACTAGAAATAAAAATTAGTGAACTGCGGAAGTTTTCCAAGGAAAAAGGCATTGATCTGACAAATGAGATCGCCATCCTGGAGAATCGGGCCGGGGAGGTCAGAGAGTCCATCTACGGAAATCTCAGTTCCTGGCAAAAAGTTCTCATTGCCAGGCATTCCGAACGGCCTAATGCCTATGATTACATAGGATACCTTTTTACGGGGTTTTTCGAGCTGTTTGGGGATCGATTATACGGGGACGACCCTGCGATTGTGGGCGGGATCGCCCGCTTCCGTGGCCGTGCGGTGACCATCCTGGGTCACTTAAAGGGGAAAGACACCAAAGAAAACCTGGCCCGGAATTTTGGAATGGCCCATCCCGAGGGATACCGCAAGGCCATACGCCTGATGAAGCAGGCTGAAAAGTTTAAGCGCCCTGTGATTTGTTTTATTGATACACCAGGCGCTTACTGTGGGATGGGTGCGGAGGAGCGGGGGCAGTCCGAAGCCATCGCCCGGAGCATTTTAACCATGGCTACCCTCAAAGTACCCATTATTACCGTGGTGATTGGAGAGGGTGGCAGCGGCGGCGCCCTTGCCTTTGGAGTGGGAGACCGGATTCTGATGCTGGAGCACGCGGTTTACTCTGTTATTTCACCGGAGGGATACGCCAGTATCCTGTGGAAAGATTCCGGCCGGAACCAGGAGGCTGCGGAAACCATCAAGATTACCGCCCAGGATATCCTGAGCCTGGGTGTGGCTGACATGATCGTGCCCGAACCCGTGGGGGGCGCGCATCGTGACCCCGCAGCCGCAGCGGAGCAGCTGGGTAAAGCAATGGCTGAGAATATGGATGAATTACTGTCAATTGCGCCGGAGATACTGATAGAAGGTAGGTACAATAAGTTTCGGGCTATCGGCCGGGCAAGTTTGCTCTGATCTAATTTCATAAATTCAGGTCATTAAAGGAAAGGCCTGTAGGGGGGTAAAATGAATGCAGAGGATTGCCTTGTTAACCAGCGGTGGGGATTCGCCGGGAATGAATGCCTGTATCAGGGCTGTGGTACGCAAGGCCATCTACCACGGGATGGAAGTCATCGGGATCAAACGCGGGTTCAACGGTTTTATAGAGGCAGACATGGTACCGATGAATCTCAGTTCGGTGGCGGACATCATTCAACGGGGTGGCACAGTATTGCGCACCGCCCGTTCGGATCAGTTTCTAGCCTCCGAGGGCCGGGCACGGGCCTATGAAAATGTAAAGCGATTTGGGGTGCAGGGACTCGTAGTCATAGGGGGCGACGGGTCCTTTCGCGGCGCGCGCGCATTTAACCTGGAATACGACCTGCCGGTGGTTGGGGTGCCAAGTACAATCGATAATGATATCCCGGGAACCGACCAGTCAATCGGGTTTGATACCGCTGTAAATACCGTGGTTGAAGCCATCAATAAGATCAGGGATACGGCCACTTCCCACGAGCGCACTTTTATTATTGAAGTCATGGGAAGGAACTGCGGGTTTATTGCGCTGGCCGCCGGGCTGGCCGGGGGCGCCGAGTCCATCCTGATTCCAGAGCAAGCCTTCAACTTTGAAGATATCTGCGACCGGCTGATGCGGGGTTACCGGCGTGGCAAGCTACACAGCATCATCGTGGCGGCCGAGGGGGCGGCAAACGCACTGGAAATGGGGCGTAGAATCAAGGAGCGCACCGGCTTCGACACAAAGGTTACGATTTTGGGTCATATCCAGCGGGGGGGCCCACCCTCTGCTGCCGACAGGATTCTGGCCAGCCGCTTGGGCGCGAGGGCGGTAGAACTGCTGATGGCCGGTGAGAAGATGAAGATGGTGGGGATAAAAGAAGGACAGATTGTAGCCCTGGATATCGAAGATGTTTTGGCGGAAACGAAGTCCGTTGACCAGGACATGTACAATCTAGCCGGCATCCTGTCAATTTAAAGGGGGATTATACTTTGCGCAGAACCAAGATCGTCTGTACCATTGGCCCCGCCAGCGACGATGTAGAAATTATCAAGGAGCTTCTTCTGTCCGGGATGAATGTGGCCCGTCTTAATTTTTCCCACGGAACCCATGAAGAGCATGCCCGGCGTATTGTCATCATCCGTCAGGCAGCGGAAGAAACTAAAAAAAATGTGGCCTTGATGCTGGACACCAAGGGACCGGAAATCCGCCTGGGGTTTTTCAAAGAGGAACCGGTCTGTCTCAAGGAAGGCGACCGGGTGACCCTAACTACTGAAGATATCAAGGGGGACAGCAAGCTCATCCCCGTAACCTATAACGGCCTGCCCCGTGATGTCCGGGAGGGGGACAAGATCTTGGTGGCCGACGGCTTAATTGAGCTTAAGGTGCTCTCCACTACGGATAGCAAAGTCCTCTGCCTGGTTGTGGTTGGCGGTGAAATGACCAGCCAGAAGGGTGTCAATGTACCCGGGGTCTTGCTGAACCTGCCTGCTTTAACAAAAAGGGATATTCAAGACATCAAGTTTGGGATTGAACACAATTTTGATTTTCTCGCTGCTTCCTTTGTCAGAAAGGCAGCTGATGTTCTGGATATTCGCAAGGTTCTGGAAGAGGGCGGCGCCGAGATTGATCTTATTTCCAAAATCGAAAACAGGGAAGCGGTTCAAAACCTGGATGAAATCATTAAGGTTTCAAACGGAGTCATGGTTGCCAGGGGGGACCTCGGTGTGGAGATACCTGTCGAAGAGGTCCCATTGTTACAAAAAACCATCATTAAGCTATGCAACCGCGTCGGCAAGCCCGTGGTGACGGCCACCCAGATGCTGGAGTCGATGATCAACAATCCTCGACCCACCCGGGCAGAGGCGAGCGACGTGGCTAACGCCATCTTTGACGGGACAGACGCGGTGATGCTTTCTGGTGAAACTGCGGCGGGTAAATACCCGCTGGAGGCGGTCAAGACCATGGCCCGGATCGCTGAGAGGGCGGAGGCCGCGCTGCACTACGAGGAAATGCTGGGGAAAAAGAGGAATGTTTTACCCCAGCGGACCGTAACAGATGCCATTAGCTACGCCAGCTGCGCCACCGCCCAGGACCTTGGAGCTGCAGCCATTATAACTTCAACAGAATCGGGTCATACTGCCAAGATGGTTTCCAAATACCGGCCGCAGGCGTTGGTTGTGGCGGTTACACCGCATGCCGGCGTGATGCGGAAGTTAGCCCTGACTTGGGGTGTCCAGCCGCTCCTGGCCGCTTCGAGAAAGAGCACGGACGAAATGATGTCGTCTGCCGTCGAGGTTTCTTTAGAAGCCGGTCTGATTAAAGACGGTGACCTTATTGTTTTTACCGCCGGCGTGCCTGTCGGCATGCGGGGCACAACAAACCTGGTCCGCGTTTTAACGGTAAGTGATCTTCTTGCTCGGGGGGCCGGTATCGGCAACAAAGCGGTGACGGGCTCCGTGCGATTGGCCCGCAGCGCCCGGGAGGCACTTGAAAAAGTGGAATCAGGGGACGTCCTCGTAGCTACAGCAACCGACATTGACTATATCCCCGCAATCCAAAAGGCGGGTGCTGTTGTGACGGAGATGGGCGGCCTGACCTCCCATGCTGCTATTGTCTGCCTGGAGTTCGGTATACCGGTTGTTGTAGGAGTGGAAGGGGCGTTGGCTATACTGCCGGACGGCGAAACCGTCACTGTTGACGGGTCTAGAGGACTCATTTACAAGGGTGCGGCCAGGGTTTTGTAGCATTGATGAAAGTTCCCTTCCCCGGGCATCCTAATTGTAGACGTCCAGAGGGGGGATTTTTCTGCTCGATTTGATTGTCAATTACCTTACTGCCCTTGGCCTTGGCGGGCTGTTGGTGGGCTTGTTTATCGAAGCGATGGGCTTACCGTTTCCCGGAGGCATTATGGTTGTCTTGGCGGGGTTTTTAGTCAATCAGGGAAGACTGGACTTTTTAAGTGCCTTGACCGCCACCCTGTCCGGTTACACAGCGGGGTCTTTTACGGCTTATCTCATAGGTCGGAACCTGGGCCAGCCCTTCTTTGTATGGTGCGGCAAATACCTGCGGATTACGCCTGAGCGATTTGAACAAACACAGACCTGGCTGGACCGTTCGGCGCCGGCTTTTATTATTTTTGGGCGATTTCTGCCAGGCGTGAGTAATTTGACCCCATACATGGCCGGTATCAGCCGGATTGGGGCGGGGTATTTTCTTTTCTACAACACGCTCTTCACCCTGGGGTGGGGCTTGCTTTACTTGCTGCTGGGAATGTTTTTCGGCCATAATTACCAGCTTATTTCAGGATATCTTAACTCCGGCCTACCCCTGGTGGGGTTCGGGCTGCTGGGCGCATACCTGATTTATGTGTACTATAAAAAGTCTAAAAAACGCATTAAGAATATCTGAGTGAGTGCCTGTTGACTATAACATTTTTAGCGGTTCCTGGAGGGGAAACAGAGCCCCGGCGAGAATACTGAAAATTAAATAATCATGATTATGGTAAACGGGGTATGAAAGATGATTAAAGTAGTAAAAGGTGATCTCACCGAACTTTCCACCGATGCCATCGTCAACGCTGCCAATAATCACCTCTGGATGGGGGCCGGTGTGGCAGGTGTGATCAAGCGCAAGGGGGGTGCCGCCATCGAGGAGGAGGCCGTGGCCAGGGGTCCGATCCCCGTGGGTGAGGCGGTCGTTACGGGAGCGGGCGCGCTCAAGGCACGGCATGTGATTCATGCTGCGGTCATGGGCCAGGACCTGGCCACCGACGCGGCAATAGTTCGACTTGCCACCCGGAACGCCCTGCTGAGGGCCGGAGAGTTCGGTTTTAAAAGCGTCGCTTTCCCGGCTCTTGGCACGGGTGCAGGCGGATTGGGCCTGGATCTAGCTGCCAGGGTAATGGTTAGTGAGGCGCGCAGTCACATGGCCCGTGGCGCTGGCTTAGAGGAAATCGTTTTTGCCCTTATGGACGAGGAAGGGTATCGCTCATTTTCCAGGATTGCCGGGCGGGACCGGGTTGTCTGTCTGGGCGACAGCATCACCTACGGGTATCCTTACGGGCCGGAAGCGTCCTGGGTAGATAGCTGTGCCGGTGCGTCTGCGCTGAATATGGTGAACAAGGGGATCAACGGAGACACCACCTGGGATATGTTAACCCGCTTCCAAGACGATGTGGTGGAGCTGGACCCGGCTTATGCGATTATTCTGGGCGGTTCCAATGACATTTGGATGGGAATTACCCTGCGGGGCATTCAGGAGAATGTGCAGTATATGGTAAGGGAAGCCCTGAATAACGGAATTTGCCCGGTCTTGGGCGCACCCCCTCCGGGCAATTTTTCTCAGGTGGGCGGTTTTCCCCCCAGCCCGCTGGTAAGGTTAATCGCTGCTGAACTGGTAGCCTTGAGGCGTTGGCTCCAAGAATTTGCATGTGCCCAAATGCTACCGCTGCTGGATTTTTACCAACCACTATTGGACCAGGAAACTGGAAAGGCAAACCCATATTATTATGGGGATGAAGCCCATCCAAACCGGAGCGGCTACCTGGTTCTTGCCAGGGCAGCTGAACAAGTCGTGCTCCACATTAAAAAGGGCCTGGGTTAAAAACCAGAACGCGCTTTTCTATAAAAAAGTGTGTGTAACCATTTTTGGAACCTTTTTAGCACGCCGGGCTTTTCGGGTTTTAGAATTTCTTGCCGGATGTGCTGCCCTGCACTGGTAGGTTGGACTTCGCTCCGTACTTTGACCAGGACCGGGACCAGCTTACCTTGATCATCCCTAATATATTTCCCTTTAATTTTTACTTGCCCGTACACAGAAGGAGATAGAAAGTTTGCTGCGTTTTCTTCCGTGAGTTTTTCCACTTCATCGAGAATACCCCATCGTTTATCTACCATATTTTTACACCCCCGTTATCATTATAAATCCCCAGTGTCTAAATGAAAAGAGAGTATCTAAAAAAAGCAAAATATTTGAAAAAAGGATAGGATTTGTGTTTCAATTTAGCGAAGTTATACTAGGCTTTCATTTGTTTTCGTTTTTATGGAAACCACTGGTTCAATTTATTGGGGATTTCATAAATCTTAAAAAAAGCATTCATAGGAATAGGGTGGGGTTATCAAGGGGATGATTAGATCCAAGTATAACAAGCCGGTCTTATAAGCCGGCTTGTTATATAAATTGATCTTCAGATTTGAATATAAAAGGCCTTTTCCTTTTCGTTAAATACAACACTATATTTGCCTTTTTGCTCGATCTTGAAATGTTTAAAGAAACCTCTAGCCCCAATCTTATTCCGATTAAGGATTAGCCCGTTATCTTTGTTTGAAGCTTTAATCAGGATGGTTCTCGTTTCTGGGTCATAGGCCAGTTCTACAAATTTTGTATTAAACTTGTCTAGTAACTTCTTATTAAGAGTTAGGTGGTTCTTTGAAATAGCTATAGTAGCTTCTTTCTCAAGGCGTGGTTTATAAACTTCAAAAGCCATTTACCTGTCATCCCCTTATGATTTTTAAAAGAATTATAAATGATAATTTTGATGTAGTCAAATGTTTATATTGAATCTGACTAATATTTATCATTTTAGGTTACCTTTGTTGGGTTTAATTAATGTATAAATAAACCCTTCTTATAATAATTATAATGGGAATCAGATTAAAATTTCCAAATCTTTAAACCTCTTCATACATAATAGATACCAGTTGTCCTAAATCATAATAGCCTGTCCCTTATCTTCATGATCAAAACTTATTGGAGGAATTGTTGAAGTTTTATGTTAAATTATTTGTAGGAGATTTGAGGGGGAAGGATTTTATGTTAAACATGCTTGGAAAAATATTAGGAAAAAAGAGCAATACGGAGTCTGAAGAAGTGAAATGCCTGTGCGGCGAAGTGGCTACCCGCGTCCCGGACGAAATCAGGGATATATATTTATGTAAGAAATGTAACAAGCTCCTTTGTTATTCAGAAATTACGCCGAGTATCTTTAAGGTTCGCCCGTTAAGCCTGGCCTGGCTGAAAAGAAAATATTAATTTTTTAATGCGTCTTACATAAGGGGATATGGTAGTTGACCATATCCCCTTGGTAAAACTAAAGATTCTGGTTCATCTTATACTGGGGCTCCTGCTTTTCAACATAATTAACACGGCCCTTTAGTGCTTGAACGATATCTTCCAATTGCCGGTTTAAGTCGTTAAACATTTTTTTGGCCGTTTGGTCCTGGCTGTCCAGGGCAAAGGTCTGTAAATCCGATGCTGCTCCTTCAAGGTTGGCGAGGGTATGGTGCATTTTAGTTCCAATTGTCACGTGCTACAACACCTCCTATAGTATTCGGAATCATTATTATCATTTCCCTCCGAAATTTTTTTAAGCTAGTAATATTGCACATGATCTTCCATTTTCATGAAGAAGTGAGATCAAATTGAATCATTAAATTTTAAAAATAAATGCTCGCGCCGTGGAACCAAAGATAAAGGCCACGGTCTTTTAGTTTAATTGAATGGTTTCTTCTTTTAAGCTTTACATAGGATATCTTTTATCTTCCTGCTGGCGACGGTCAGTAAAAATGTTAAGTTCAAAATAAAACTGCCAGGTCTGGTTAATAATATAATATGCTTTACAATAACCGTAAGGAGCAGGTTAGATGTTACTGGGAATAATACGTACAATCATTTTGTTTACCGTAGTGGTCATTGGTTTGAGGTTAATGGGCAAAAAGCAAATCGGCCAACTACAGCCCTACCAGCTCGTTATTGTGATTATGCTCTCTGCTCTGGCGGCGATCCCCATGGAAAACTCCGGGGTACCCCTCCTAAGTGGCCTCTTTCCAATTATCACCCTGCTTTTGGCGGAAGTTGTCTTATCCTATGTATCTCTGAAAAGTGAGCGAGCCAGGGGAATCATCTGCGGTACTCCCAGCGTCTTGGTTGAAAACGGCAAAATAGTTGAGCAGGAGTTGTCTCGTATTCGCTATAACATCAATGATTTACTGGAACAGCTGCGGGCCAAGGATATGCCCAATATCGCTGATGTCGAGTTTGCCATTCTGGAAACCAGCGGTCAGTTGAGTGTCATTCCGAAGTCTCAAAAAAGGCCCCTGGTCCCTGCCGACTTGAAGGTTGAGACAGCCTACGAAGGACTCCCGGTGACCCTGATAATCGACGGGCGTGTATTTCAACAGAATTTACAGAAAATGAACCTTAGCGTAGAATGGTTAAGGCTCGAACTAAAGAAATTTGGTGTGACTAACTTAAAAGAAGTGCTTTTTGCCAGTCTTGATACTGAAGGAAAACTGTTCTACCAGCTAAAAACAGGACCAAATAAAAAATGAACAGAGGTACTTGAAAAATGCGTTTATTGATAGGTCTTTCGTTCGTGTTTGTGGTCATCATTGCAACAGGTATTTGGGCAAATCACTCGTTAAAAACATCTACTGAGGAATTGCTTCAAAATATTGATAAGATCGAGCAGAAGCTTCAGAGCAATCAGTGGGATGAGGCCCATCTGGAATTCCTTGAACTGGAAAACATATGGGGGGGAAAATCAAAATGGTGGCCGGCCATCCTGGACCACCAGGAAATTGACAACATTGAATTTACTATGGCCAGAGCCGGGGCGTATATAGAACAAAAAAGCACCCCGCTGGCTTGGGGACACCTGTCAGAGCTAAGGTTGATGATGAAGCATATTCCAGAAAAAGAGGCTTTAAAGGTTATAAATATCTTTTAGCCAGGTTTTTATAACACAGCCTAACCCTCCCCTAAAAAGTAAAAGATTGCAGCGTTAAAAATGTATTCTTGGTCTAATCTCAAGTTTTAATAGCTATAAAGGCAGGTCCACTTAGACAGGGCCTGCCTTTATAGCAGAGTTTAGCAGAAAGGTATTCTAATCCCTTAAAAAATTCAGTACCATTCTTCTGTCCCCCGTAAATATTTTTTGAAATATTGTACGTCTTAACGGGAAAAATGGGCACAGAGTTATTGACATAGGTTCATAATGAGGTATAATAAATTATGGTATTATGTTCATAATAAACAAGAGTAAGAAATACTACGTTTTAAGCGGGAGGGGTGAGCAAGTTAGCCATTACCCGTTTACATAACATTGAAAGGGGGGGCGTTTGATGCCCAGAGGAGATGGAACCAACCCGGCGGGCCAGGGTCCGGGTGGCGGACGGGGCAGGGGTCAGTGCGGTGGCGGACGCGGTAGGGGTCAGTGCGGCGCCGGATGCGGTCAGGGTAGAGGTCAAGGAATGGGTAAAGGCCAGGGTATGGTTAAAGGCCAGGGATCAGGTCCAGACCAGGACAGAGGTCAAGGTATGGGTCAGGGTCAGGGCGGAGGTCCCGGGCGTTATCAGGGTTAACAACCTGATGACGGCAGATAATAAACATACCGAGGGGGACAATGTATTATGCCAGGTTTTAACGGAATGGGCTTTCGGGGCGCCGGACCGATGACCGGGCGGGGGCGCGGCTACTGTATAGTATGTTTGAATCGGGGCGCAGGAGCTGACCCGGGGTTTGCCCGGCGAGGCGAACGTGGAGCCAGAGTTGGTCGCTCTGGTTGCCGTGGTTGGTGGAACGGTGCTAATGCTACCGGATTTCCCCACTGGTCAATATGGATGCCTGGAGCGGATCCAGTAAGTGCGGTATTTGCCCCGCCGGCAAGCGCAGGATCCGAGTTTGGTGAACTCAAGGAGCAGGCTGGCAACCAGGAAAAGGCCCTCGATTGGGCCCAAAAACGGATTGTCGAACTGGAACTACGCAAGCTGTTTATGACGCTACAGGATGCCGAACTCGAGCGAGCCCAAAAATGGGTTGCCGAACTGGAACAGAAGGAATAACAATTTGGATCAATCCAGGGAGTTAACACAATGGATGCAAAACTGAATCGCTGTAGCTTCTAACTACACAACAAATGGGGGAATTCGGGAGTGGAAGAGAAACAAGACTGCCAGTGTGACGGAGATAAAGGGTGTAATTGCGAGAGCGAAAAAAATGGGTGCAATTGCGATGAGGAAAAAGCCGGTTGTAATTGCGAAGATGAAAAAAACGACGCTCACAGTGGTGACTCGAAAAAAGGTATTAAAAAACTGACCATTAACAATTTCAGCTCTGTGAAGAACGTAATTGCCATTATGAGCGGAAAAGGCGGCGTCGGAAAATCATCGGTGACGTCGTTATTGGCCAGTGGATTTAGAAAACGAGGTTTTGAAGTGGGAGTGCTGGATGCCGATCTTACCGGTCCCAGTGTGCCCAAGATGTTTGGAATTAAAGGTATGGCTAAAGGAAACGACTTCGGTATACTAGCTTCAGAAAGCTCCACCGGAATCAAGGTGATGTCCATTAATTTGCTGGTACCACGGGAAGATGATCCGGTCATCTGGCGCGGTCCCATCCTGGCCAATACGGTCAAGCAGTTTTGGACGGACGTTATCTGGGGTGACCTGGATTACCTGTTTGTCGATCTGCCTCCCGGTACAGGGGATGTTCCTCTCACGGTCATGCAGTCCATTCCCCTGGATGGACTGGTTATTGTGACCTCGCCGCAGGAGCTTGCCGTGATGATTGTCAATAAGGCCATTAAAATGGCTAAACAGCTGGATATACCGATTCTAGGTTTAATTGAGAATATGAGTAGCGCTGTCTGTCCAAAATGCGGTGAGGAATTCCAGTTGTTTGGCCCCGGCCACAGCAAGGAAATCTCGGATAGGTTTTGTATCCCGTTCCTTGGAAGTATGCCGGTTGACCCGTTTCTGGCAAAACTTTGCGACCATGGTAAAGTTGAAGAGTATTATCATAACCTTTTTATTAACTTTATTCCTGATAGGTTTGTCGGCTCTAGAAAGAATCAAGATAAAAGTGATAACGAAAGATAATCTGGAGCACCCTTGACTACCCAGGTGCTTTTTGGGGGTCATCAGAATTGCATAGCTATGATTAATAGAAAAGGGAGGGATAGCTGATCCCCAGGCCGCCAAAGTGCAAGAGAGTGGAGCAATTTCCAGAAGTGACCTATTTTAAGCCGTCGGGCATCCCGGTATCCGAACTCTCCGAAATTATATTAACCGTGGAGGAACTCGAGTCTATCCGACTCCGCGACCTGGAAGGAATGGAGCAAGAGGAGTGTGCCGAAAAAATGGCTGTATCCCGGCCCACTTTTCACAGGGTACTGGCCGCCGCCCGGCAAAAAGTGGCCTTCGCCCTGGTGAACGGGGCTGCGTTGAGAATAACAGGCGGCAACTTTAAGCTGGCCCATCACAGGTTAAGTTGCCGCAGGTGCGGCCAAGAATGGGAGGGCACCATCTGCCGTTGCACCGTTTGCCCTTCGTGCTCGGTCGACGACTGGCAAAGGATTGATTAAGCATTTAAAAAGCTATGAAGAGTATATCTTTAAAATTTTCAGCGTGATCATCTGTCACGCTGTTTTTAATGATTTATCAATAAAAATAATAGTGAATTAAGGTATCCCGTATTCTTAATTAAAAACTGATTTAGTTTTAATCATCCAGGAGAAGAGCAAAATCCCGATCCCGGCGCTGTGGCCGGGGTTGGTAGAAAACAGTATTACTTTGCTGTTTTTTCTAACCGGGAGACCCTGGAAACAAGGTAGCCGGTGTCAATTTCAACGCTGTTCAGTTTTTCAATGACTTGATTGATTTTATCCTCACGTACCTTGTCGGCATCAAAAAGCAAGGGCTTTGATAAAATCAGGTCGGTTAGAAGAAATCACTCCGCCAAGCGATGATCATCCCTATTCGGGGATATTTTGTTTGAGGAATGCGAACCGGAACTCTGAAAATGAGCAAGCGCAATGCCGCTAAATTCCAATTTATCGTTGATATCATGAGCCTAATGGGAAGCAATGATTATCACATCTATTGATATGGCTATGATGCCTATTTTATTACGAACGATCAGGAGCCATTGCAGTGTTAATTTGAAAAGACCGGTGTGAAAATAGTGAGGCGTTTATCCAAAACAGATTATCATAACCGGGAATTTGTGATTGAGGATGTCGACATCCGCCATAATCTGGACAATTATTTTCTGGCAAGTTACGGCGGGCACATAGGCTATTCCGTCTGCCCGAGCGAGCGGAGGAAAGGTCATGCTGTGCAGATGCTGGGCCTGACGCTCGAATATGCCAAATCCATCCATTTATCAAGAGTCATGCTCGGATGTTACTTTTTCAAATTTATAAGCATTCCGTTATTTACACTCCATTTTCGTTTGATATTTTTTGTTAAAGCTATATTAATAAAAAAATAGATGATTGCTTTTTAACCTACAAAAGTTTAATTTTTTTTGATCGACGGGAGGAAGCCCTTTCCGGGGCCTCCCTTCCGCCAGGGGTATGACCCCGCACAACGGGAAACAATTCTGAAGATCCGCGCATATCAATGCGACTACACGAACTTATGCAAGCCCGCCTGTCGGCGGGCTTTTTGCACTCTTGCTATTTCGACAAACTCCTCTTGACACCCTGGAAAAATTACGCGAATCTGCACGAATAATAGAGGTTTTTTTTGGTTGGCGTATAAAATGAAGAATAGTGTCTGGAGATTTAAGGGTAATCGGATCAGTAATGAGAAGGGTGTGGAAGATGCAAATTAATCGATGGCTGGCGGGTTTACTAGTTATTATGTTAACTATCTACAGTATGATTGTGCCAGGAGCGGCCCGGGCGGATGCAACCCCGCATGCTGCGGCACAACTGCCGGCGATAGTAAAAGGAATGAGTCTGGAAGAAAAAATTGGGCAGATGTTTATGCCTGATTTTCGCCAATGGGATGGCGAAAATGTAACCGAGATCAATGAGGAAATTGTTCAGGCCATACAGCAGCATCATCTTGGCGGTGTGATTCTTTTCCGGGAAAACCTGGTTGACACCGGGCAAACTGTACGGCTGGTGGATCAACTGCAGCGGGCGGCCGGCGCGATTCCTCTTTTGATTGGCGTCGACCAGGAGGGCGGGGTGGTCAACCGCCTGCAATCCGGGACAGTAATGCCGGGGAATATGGCCCTGGGGGCCACCCGTTCCACCGAAGCCGGCCGTCGCGTGGGTCAAGCAATTGGCGCGGAATTGCATGCGCTGGGGATAAATATCAACTTTGCTCCGGTAGTTGATGTTAATGTCAATCCTGATAATCCGGTGATCGGGGTACGGTCTTTCGGATCCGACCCTCAGTTGGTCTCCGATCTGGGAGTATCATATATACAGGGGCTGCATGATGCCGGAGTAGCCGCCACGGCCAAGCATTTTCCCGGCCATGGCGATACGGCCGTAGATTCCCATCTGGGGCTGCCGTCGGTTCCATATGACCGTTCGCGTCTGGACGCGGTAGAGTTAAAACCTTTCCAGGCCGCCATCAACGGTGGGGTTGATCTGATCATGACGGCCCATGTAACTTTTCCAGCTATCGATTCATCAACAGTTATCTCTCGCTTGGATAACACTCCCATCTATGTACCGGCGACTTTATCCGCCCGAGTGCTTACCGGGTTAATCAGGAATACGTTGGGCTTTGAGGGAGTGGTTGTAACCGATAGTTTGCAAATGAAGGCCATTACCGATCACTTTGGTCCGGAGGATGCCGTAATCAGAGCGGTTCAAGCCGGTACAGATATTATTTTGATGCCGTCCGACTTAAGCCGCGCTTATCAAGCCATGCTGGCAGCAGTCGAAAGTGGTGATCTGCCGGAAGCCACGATTGATCAATCAGTGGCCAGGATATTAGCTCTGAAGCTAAAGCTGGGTGTGTTAGAAATTAATAACGGCAGACTGCAGCCTGGTGATGAAGTAAGCCGGCCTCCAGAAGATAAAATTAATAACGCACTGAACGTAGTGGGATGTTCACAGCACCGGTCCCTGGAGCAAGAAGTGGCCGGACAGGCGGTAACTTTGCTCAAAAACGAAGGTAATATCCTTCCTTTCAAGCTTAGTAACGGTAAAAAGGTAGTGCTGCTGGCCCCGTGGCAGGATCGTCTGGAGTTGATGACTCAGAGCCTAATGCAAATTATTAGCGATAAATCGCTGCAGGTAGATGTTAAAGGGTTTGCCTATACCGATCTGGCGGCCTTAAATGATGAACAAAAGAAGACCATTGACGGCGCCGACTATGTAGTGCTGGGCTCTTCCAGTTACGATGTCGACAGCCGCACCCCCGGGAAAAACTGGACGCCCGACTATGTGCTAAATACGGTTGACTATTGCCGGGAGCAGCACAAAGCAGTAGCTGTAGTAGCCATCAGGAACCCTTATGACATTATGTATGTACCTGATATACCTGCCTATATCTGCATTTATGGCCGGGCCGAAGGTCCGGGTATTCCGGCCGGCATAATGGCCGTTTTTGGCGAGTTAAATCCAAGCGGAAAATTGCCGGTAGCCATTCCAAATACTGAAGGGGACGAACTCTATCCCCTGGGATATGGCTTAAGCTATGACCCGGGGGCCAATGAAAATCCGGCCGGCTCGCCGCGTGTTTTGCTAAATGATCAGCACCTTTCTCTAAATCCGGCTCCTTTTCTGGAAAACGGCCGTTGTATTGTGCCATTGCGCCAAGTGGTGGAAGCCATGGGCGGACAGGTAAGCTGGGATTGGGAGCGGCAGGAAGTTACGGTCAGCTGGCCTGGAACTATTGCGATTATCAAAGCCGGATCTTCTACAGCGCTGGTTAATAATCAGCATGTCCCTATGGATGTTGAGGCGCGGCTCCAGGCAGGGCGAATGCTGGTACCGCTGCGTTTCATCGCGCAGATAGGCGGGGTCGGGGTGCGGTGGGATGGCGCCACTTCTACCGTATTCCTGCGACTTTGATATCAAAGCAAAAGCCTTTTTTCATTTTAAAGCGTAACCATATATAGTGAGCAAAATAGAGTATAATCACTACCTACAGTCAGTAGCCACACCACTTGGTGTCCAAGAATGCGGAGTTGAAAAGGCTGGATAAAAGCGGGCAA
>DHTR01000022.1:6469-14291 GCA_002408725.1 Pelotomaculum sp. UBA5255 | reverse complement strand
AACCGTTCCCCTGCTTCCCCCTTGGAGCCAATGAAAGTAAGGGCAGGCATCATAAAATGGCGGAGAAAAAAGATTTTAGGCTGGAAATAGCAAATATTGAAGCCGCCACAAATTTTGTTCGTGGTCTGTTAAAAAAATACAAGTGCGCCAGCCGTGACATGATTCAAGCCGAACTCTTTACGGAAGAGACGATTGTGTACTGGGCGAAGGCTGCTGCCGCAGGTGACACTTTTCAAATCGAGTTGCGCAAGCGGTTTAAAACCATAACTATATCATTATCTCACCGGGGAGCGCCATCCAACCCGCTGTCCCCGTCTGATGTAGACGCGGATGATGAATTCAGCTTCATCGGCCAGAATATTTTAATTGGGCTTTCGACAGTCACCTATAGCTATGAAAATGGCTGTAATTTGGTTACCTTTACGTTGAAAGAAAAAGGGCTAAATCCCGTTGCTGCAATTGCTTTAGCCCTTATCGCCGCCATAATCTGCGGGCTGACCGTGAACCGCTTTGCCCCCGCCATGCAAGCAATCCTCCCTGCCTCAATATTGACCCCCTTGAGCAACGCTTTTTTCGGATTGCTGAATGCGATCGTCATTCCCTTTCTCTTTGTGTCGGTAATTGCCAGTATATTTAACATGGAAAATATCGCCCAGATGAAACGCATTTTTCGCATACTCTTTAGCTGGTTTGTGGGAATAACGGCTGTGTCGGGGGTAATTGCCGTGTTGGCGGGGATGATTTATTTTCCCCTGCAGGGTGGTAGCGTTGCAGGCGCTAGTGAAGGAATTTGTACCCAGATTGCCAAAATGTTGTTTGATATTGTGCCCACAAATATCTTTAAATCTTTTTTGGATGGCAATACCTTACAAACGATCTTCCTCGCCGTCATCATGGGCATTGCCATGCTCACCCTGAAAGGACGCTTCCCCGTTTTAACCGGGGTGATAACCGAATTAAACCTGGTTTTGTCCACCTTGTTAGATGCCGTTTGTTCCCTGATGCCCTGGGTGATTTTTATTTGTATTTTCAACATGCTGTTGTCGGGAGACGGCAGGGCGCTCCTCAGTTCTCTTGGTGTCGTTGTGCTTATATGTGTCTGTTCTGTAGTAATTACTTTACTTTGCCTGTTGAGTATTGTTGTCATTGAAAAGAAAAATCCGCTAGGATACATCAAAACTATCGGCTCTATCCTGCTGATTGCCGTATCTACCGCCAGCTCGAGCGCTACCTTTGCGCCTCATACCATGATTGCCACCACCAAACAGGGTATTCGTGACTATCTGGTTAACTTTTCCATACCTGTAGGTGCTCTGTTTTCCAAACCGTATGTGGTGCCGGCCTTATTTTTGATGTCTTTATTTGTGGGGCATTTTTACGGGATCAATTTTGGTGTGGCGGATATAGCAGCTATGGTTCTGCTTTGTATGATTATGTCTGTGGCCGTGCCGCCCACGCAGGGTATGGGCGCCTTCCTTTTCACGGTTGTATTTAAGAAATTCGGTATCCCTCTCGAAGGCCTGGCGATGGCGGCAAGTCTCTTTATTCTTTTTGATTATCTGATGACCACCGGCAATGTGTTTTCCATAAACATCAGCATGTTACATACGGAACACCGCCTGAGGAAGACAAATGAAAGGGAAACTACGAAGTTTTCTGCTTTAACCCGATAAATGACCGGTCTTATTTAGACAGTTTTATATTTGCCACAGGTATCTTCAGCGGCGGTGCTTTTCATAATCATTTTTAAGACATTGGTGTTATCTTTTTGGCTGTACGAGATTTCCTTGGTAAATCCTTTAATGAGACGGCGGCTGATTTCATCAAAGGATTCGTTTTCAATAATGTTGCCGTCAGGGGCGGTATAACGTAGATATATTTCCTTCTCACCGGTAATCTCATTATATCTAACAGTTAAAGCAATATGATCAGTTTGCTTGGCGCCGTCGATAATATAAACGATAAGTTCCTCGATCACTAGATTTATATTATCTCGCTCCGATTTGTTAAGGTCATATTTTTGGCAATACTCGGTTAACATCTTTACAAACTCATAAATGTCAATGTCTTTTATTTGACATTCATATTCTAAAACTTTCAGCTTGTTTATAAATACTTTTGTTTTTTCCCGTTGGGGATTATTGAAAATTACCTCCGGGGTACCCCTTTCATAGATGCCCTTCTCGTCCATATAAAATACCATAGTGGCAATATTTTTGGCAAAATTCATCTCATGGGTGACAATTACACAGGTCATGCCGCTTTTGGTAAGCTTGCGAATTACGGATAATACCTCGTCAACCATGGTCGGATCCAAGGCGCTGGTTGGTTCATCAAAAAGTATTATTTCCGGGTGCATGGCCAGGCAACGGGCAATGGCGGCTCTTTGTTTTTGCCCTCCGGAAAGTTGATTGGGCATGTAGTCGGCGCGGTTGGCAATACCAACCATTTTCAGATATGTAAATGTTTCGGCGATGGCTTGTTTTTTAGGTATTTTTAAAACATTGATCGGCGCCAATGTCACATTCTCGAGGATGGTTTTATGGGAAAAAAGGTTGAAGTTCTGAAACACCATACCCATTTTTTGCCGTATCCGATCAATATCGGTGTTCTTTTTGGTGATATTTACTCCATCAATGATAATTTCCCCGGAATCAGGCTGTTCCAATAAGTTTAGGCAGCGGATAAATGTGCTTTTGCCGCAGCCCGAGGGACCAATAACAACTATCACATCACCCCGGTTAATTTCGGCGTTAACGTTTTCAAAAACTAAATTATTACCAAAGCTTTTCTTCAAATTGCGGATCGAGATCACCATTTACACCCCTTCAACCTTATAATCCACGTCTATCTGTAAATGCTTGTTACGTTCAAAAAACCAGAAAAGTAGATTGGAAAATGCTCCGATCAGCAGATATGCTACCGCACTGATTATTATAGATAGATACGGATCCATGGTTCTACTCGTAATAACCTGACTGGCTCTGGTTAGGTCGTTGATGGCCAGAAAGCCTACCAGAGAGGTCTCTTGTAAAGTAATAATCAATTGATTTTTATATGTGGGCAATGCATGCTTGACGGCTTGAGGTAACGTGATCAGCCTGAATACCTTAAATTTGCTCATGCCTAACGTGCGGCCCGCTTCGATTTCGCCGGGGTTTACGGCTTTAACCGCGGAATACATGATTACCATGATATAGGAGCCGGCCTTCATTGAAAAGGCAATAATGGCCATAATTACAGTGTCTATATCGGTGTTGGAAAAAAGCAAATAAACAAAGATCAACAGCAAAACTAAGGTTGGCAGTCTGATCAATAGATTACATACCAGATCTATTATTTTGGTTGCGATTTGGGAATTGTTTAACTTGATTCTGCAGAATACGGCCCCTAGAACCGTACCAATGAAAAAGGTGGCAAAGGTCATATACAGGGTCAGACCAAAGCCTTTAAGGAGAAACAGATATCTATCCTCATAGATTAAGTTGATGTAAATAGAGTTTTGAACAGCTTGCAAAAATGCGTCCATTTTTACGATCTCCGTTCCTTAATTTTTATTTTGATAGTCGGCAGTATTTACTACAAGTACAATATCCTTCTCCCAAACACAGTCGCTCATAGTTACGTTACCGGCTTTTTCAAGGTCTGTTTTTATTCTTAATGAATCTGGACAGGCATAGATGTCAACTTTGCCAAGGCTCAAATCCAAGACTGCCTGCGTATAGCTGCCGGCCGGATAAAACTCGATCTTGGCGCCAATAGTGTTGGCAAAATGAGTTATTAATTCAATATCTGTTCCTTCCCATTCATTGGTTTCTGTATTTATGTATGATACCGGTTCCCAATCAGCGTGTACTAAAGCCTTGAAAACCTTATCACCGGTTCCCGTATTTTCCACAGGTTTGCTTTCAAACGGCTGTTTAGAGCATTCTTTAACACGTTTTAACATATCCATATATAAATCTGTCTGTCTAAATTCAGCGATAAAAGAGTTCCACTGTTCATTTAGTTCGGTACTATTGGGATTTAACACATAAGCGTACTGGTCGTTCTTGGCAAAAGTGCCGTAAATCATATATTCGGGTTGAAGCCGACAGAATACATAGGCCTCATCTCTTTCCATGGCCGCTGCGTCAAGCTGGTGGAAGGCCAGGGCAAGCATCATGTCACTGTATGAATCAAATCTGCGCAGCTCGACATCTTTATTATCATTGGTCAAAATATAGTCAGAGCTATAACCCAGCATTACTCCTATAGTTTTTCCGCTTAAATTATTGCTGTCGATTATTTCACGTTGTTTTGACGCGCAACCGCTTAGGGCAAGGAGGATACATAAAAAAAAGCTAAGGCCAAATATCGTTCCATTTTTTAGGCGCGCTTTGCTCATGTGAAAATCACCCATACTTTTATTTGCATTTATTTTTCGAATTGTAAAACATATGACCCAAACATTATCAAGACAACCGGCATCTTTTACGGATACCAACCGTCGTTTGCTGTCCCAATTTTGGCTATATCGATAATATGCGAATTGTTCGTCTGTTTTTAGCTTTATGCTAATAATCATAGCCCCCGGCTGTATTTTTAAGGTAATAAAATTATACCATAATTACTAGTACTGATGTATGTTGTTTGATTATGTAAAAATCATGTGAATAATAGAGGTCGTTCTTGTTTGGTGTAGAAAATAAGATGGCTTTCGAAGGCAAATTTTTTACCCCCGGGAAAACTGAATTCAAGTGATGTTTTGGAAATTCTGCTATAATTAAGAAAGCACAAAAAACAGAGGTTTCTACATTGGTTTTTACGGTTTATATGTTAGTTGAGCAATTATTTGACGACAAGGGGGTCTATGATGGGAGATAGAACACCGGCTCGCGTTTCATTAAAAATTTATCTCGATCGCAGATTTTTGCGAATGGTGACCTCATTTGCCGAGGATTCGGCGAAGGCATTTGGTTTGGCCGAGCCCGAAGCCCTCAAACTGACCCTGGCCTGCGAAGAGATTTTTGCTTATCTTTGCGGGGCCGGTCATACTGATGAGGAGATAGCGGTTGAGGCTGAAAACGGCGGGTATTATGTCCGGCTCAAGTTTTTATTTAAAGCCCAGCAATTCAACCTCAGGGCTTTAAACCTGACATCTACGGTATCATCGGGGGACGCATCCAGCCTGGAAGAGATGGGCCTTTTGATTGCCTCGAAGTTTGTTGAGGGTTTTCATTTTGCCGAGGACCTGCAGCATGGTCCTGGTTTGGTGTTGATTAAAGAAAAGGCTTACCCCGCGCCGGCCGGCACGGAGCTCCCGGAAATCGGGCCGGTCAAGGACTTTCACATTGCATCTCCGGGCCCGGAAAACCTCAAGCTCTTTGCCCGCCTCGTGGCGGCCCACTATCCGGACCACCTGTACATAGAATCTTTTCGTCTGCCGGGCAAGGTTGTGGATATGGTGGCCAGCGGCGAGTACGGCGTGAAGCTGGCGGTGGGGGAACAGGGCCAAATTGCCGGCGGCATTGTCTGGCGGCGGCTCGGCGCCGGGACTATTGAGTCCTTCGGCCCCTACTTGTTCAATCAGCGGGCTGATCTTGGGCTGTCTGAGGAATTAATTGCTTCCTGCATCGGGCAAATTGCCAGGACTGACGCCATCGGCCTAATCTGCCGCTACCCCACTCCCGAGTTGCCGGGGGGTTATTTTGAATCCCTGGGGACAATTAATCTTGTTCGCCAGGCCGGGGTTACGATGCCGCAGCCCGTCTATTACCGCGAACTCCGTGAGGATCCGGGATGCCGAGTATGGGCGCACCCCGACCTGGAGGATTTCCTGCGAGCTGAGTACAGTCGGCTCTTTTTTACACGGGATATTCACCTGGCCAGGCATGAGGGTGAACAGCGCCCGCCCCATTCGATCTTTGCCCCGCAGTTTGACCGGGCCAACCGCCAGATCACTTTGCGGGCTATTTGGGATGGGGCCGATGCAGCTGCTAATCTGGCTCAACATGTAAAGATCTTAAGCGCTGAAGACCTGCCGAATATTTTTTTCGAGATCGATCTCGCCTGCGCGTGGCAGGCCGCCCTGACCCCGGCCTTGCTTAATAATGGCTTTTCGCCCCGGTTGGTGCTGCCTTACGGTGGAAGGGCCGATGTGGTCGTTTTCCAGCACCGGGGAGGCGAATAGCGTTATGTCGGTTTTGTCCCTGGACAAATTGGTCCCGGATTACGTTAAAAAGTTTGAACCTTACATACCAAGCAAACCGGACCCGGAGTTAATGAAGCTTTACGGCTGCAAGCGCCTCTATCGTCTCAACAATAATGAAAACCCGCTGGGGCCGCCGGCCGCGGCCCTTGAGGAATTAAGCCGTTTCAAGCCAACGGGCGCCGCCATCTACCCCAGCGGCGACTCCTACTACCTGCGGCAAAAGCTGGCGGCGCTGTATGGTCTGGACCCGGATCAGTTCCTGGTCGGCAACGGCGCCAACGAGGTCATCACTTTTGTCATCAAAGCCTTTTGCCAGGAAGGCGACAACATTATCACCGCAGACAAAACCTTTGCCGTCTACGAATGGGTGGCGGAGTTTTCCGGCATCGAGGCGCGTCTGGTCCCTTTAAAAGAATTTACCTTCGATGATCAGGGCATGCTCGCCCGTGCCGACGAACGGACCAAGGTTTTTTTTATCTGCAATCCCAACAACCCCACCGGGACATACTGGGATGAAACCAGGCTGCGGCGTTTTTTGGACGCCGTGGCAGGCCGGCAAATTGTAGTCATGGACGAGGCCTATTTCGAGTTTGTCGAAAAAGATGACTACCCGGACGGGATCAAACTGCTCAGGGAATATCCCAACCTGATCGTATTCCGGACCTTTTCAAAGATGTACGGCCTGGCCGGCCTGCGGATCGGCTACCTGGCCGGAGATCTGAAAGTGGTGGACATTGTCCGGCGCACGTGTGTCGTCTACTCGGTAAATACCCTGGCCCAGGATGCGGCCGTTGCTGCTCTTGACGACGAAGGCCACATCTGGCGCACCCGCCGGCTAATCAGAGCGGGAAAGACTTACTTAAAAAAAGAGCTTGACCGGCTGGGCCTTGAAAACCGGAGCGGCGAGGGGTGCTACATGATGGTCAAGCTGCCGATGAGCGACACTCTGGCCTACCGGAAGCTTATGACTCTTGGAGTCATGATCCGCAGCATGACCGGGTTCCGGTATCCCAACTGGATCAGGGTCAGCATCGGCGCGCACGAGGCTATGGAAGCCTTTGCCAGCGCCTTGAAGAAAATTCTCCGTTGAGAGGGATGGCGGGAATGTCACAGCTCGAGAGGTTGTTTACCAGGGAATTTTTAGCGTTAAACGGGATATCTTTTCTGGTTATTTGCAATATGGCTGTTTTTTTCAGTTTTACCTGTATCTTTACACCCTGCCGGTTTCACCCGAATGGTTCGGATTTCTTATTGCCGTATTCTCCGTAACAGGTTTAATCCTTCGCCCGATAATCAGTCCCTTTCTCCATTCCGGCAATGCCCGCAATCTTCCTGGGGCTAGGCTGGGGTGTGGTTATGCCCGTGCTCAACGCCCTGATGTTTGATATGTCACCGGCGTACCTGAAGGGGCTAAACACCAACCCTGGGCGTGCAGATGTTTCAGGGGGGGTCGTGGGCCCTTTGTAGGTGGCCTGGCCCTGTCCCACGGGGACTTCAGGTTTCTTTACTACTTCTGTGCTTTATTAACTTTTGGCGCAACCGCGCTGATGCCTTTTTTGGCCGGGCAGGCAGGCAAGTTAGAACATGGGTATGAATCTTGAAAATAAGTAATGAAGGAGGTATCTCTAA
>DHTR01000022.1:0-6290 GCA_002408725.1 Pelotomaculum sp. UBA5255 | reverse complement strand
ATCTCTAATCTGATGGATAAAAAAGCTGTTGGTCTAAAAGAGAATGAGTATTACGTTGAGCCGGAGCAGAGCTTTGCAGTGGACCTCTTCCGTCCCGAAGACGCCGGGGGGGTTGCTCACCTCTTCCGGGTGGTCTACGGCAACGGCTACCCCATCAAAACATTTCTCATACCGGAACGTCTTATCGAAGAAAACGCCGCCGGCCGGACTATTTCAAGCGTAGCCCGGACCCCCAAAGGGGACATCGTCGGCCATAACGCCCTGTACAACAGCGCACCCTATACCGGGATATATGAACTGGGCGCCGGTCTGGTACTGCCGGAATATCGCCACAGGGGCGGCATCTTTGTAAAATTGATCGCCCACGGGATAGATGTGGCGGCAAAGGAATTTGGTGTAGAGCTTATTTACGGGGAGCCCGTCTGCAACCACCGGATTACCCAAAAGGCATCGGCCTTTTTCGGCTGCATAACCCAGGCTATAGAGGTCGATCTTATGCCCGTCCAGGCTTACCAAAAGGAGCAAAGCGCCACGGGCCAGGTTGCCACCTTACTGGACTTTAAAACGCTGCAGCCCAAGCCGCACACCGTCTATTTGCCGCCGGTCTACGGGGAGACTATGCGTTTCATCTATAGCAACCTGGACGACTCGCGCGATATTAACCTGTCCGTCAAAGACCTGGCTGATAATAAAACAACTGAGCTAAATGTGCAAATTTTTGATTTTGCCCGGGTAGACCGGATAGCCGTCACAGAGGCCGGGGCTGACTTCGAAAGGGCTTTTGACGGGCATGAGAAAGCGGCTCTGGAAAAAGGGATGGTCGTTGTCCAGGTTTGGCTTAAGCTTTCCTGGCCCTGGAGCGGCAGGGTGGTGGACGCTCTGCGCCAACGCGGCTACTTCCTGGGTGGAATATTGCCCCGCTGGTTCGATGAAGACGGCATGTTGATGCAAAAAGTTGTCGGGCAGCCCAACTGGGCAGGAATCAAGCTCTATACTGCGAGAGCAAAAAGGCTCCTGGAACTGGTGAAGGCTGACTGGGAAAATGTTAGTAGAGAATAATGCGAATAAGAGATTTTTAATATTTAGCGTAGAAAAAATAACGGCAACTATCAAGGTAGGGGAGTTTTACAGTATAGAAAGAAAGGGTATAGGCTCTATTTGCCGGGGGAAGGTGACGTAAATAAATAGCGTTATTGCTTTATGTATAGATCTAATTAAAAATATGTCGGTAGTTATGGTATTGGCTTATGTCTTAACCAGAACCAGGGCTTATGCGGCCATCATGGCCAGGAAGGAAATTGCACTTAACCAACAAATTGGGATGATTTTGATATTTGGGATATTTTCTATTTACGGCACCTTGAGCGGCATCGATGTGATGGGTGCGATCGCCAACATTCGCGATCTGGGACCGGCTATTGCCGGATTAATCGGCGGACCCTGGGTTGGAATTGGAGCGGGTTTAATAGGCGGGCTGCATCGTTATACCATGGGGGGGATTACTTATATACCCTGTTCCATTTCCACCGTAATAGCAGGTCTGGCGGGCGGTCTCATCTATCAGTACCGGAAAGGTGAGTTTGTCGGCATTACCGGCGCGGTTGTGTTTATGGCGCTGATGGAAGCCTTTCACATGGGTTTAACCCTGATTATTGTGAAGCCTTTCAGTCAAATCCTGCCTATTATTCAGAATATAAGCCTGCCTATGATTTTGACCAACGCGGCGGGGATGGGCATATTTGCTTTTATCATCCACAACTTGATGAGGGAGCGGGAAACACAGCGTACCAAGGAATTGATAGAGAGTGAATTAAGTGTCGCCCGTGAAATACAGATGAGCATTGTTCCCAAGATCTTTCCGCCTTTTCCGGAACGACCGGAATTCGATATGTTTGCCGTTTTGGAACCGGCTAAAGAGGTAGGGGGAGATCTTTATGATTTTTTCCTATTGGATGAAGATCATCTCTGTTTTACGGTGGGAGATGTATCCGGCAAAGGGGTACCGGCTTCTTTATACATGGCTGTTACCAAAACCCTGATTAAAGCCAAAGCGGACATCATGCTGAGTCCCGCTGAAATATTATTTCAGGTAAATAACGAACTCTGCGCAGACAATGACTCAGGTATGTTTGTCACAGAATTTCTCGGTATATTAACCATTTCCAGCGGAGATCTGGTTTTTAGTAATGGAGGCCATAATATCCCCTATCTGCACAGGCAAAACGGAGAAGTGGAAGCCTTGCCGAAAATTCCGGGACTGGCCCTGGGAGTCATGGAAGATTTTGAATATGTTTGTGCCGGCGTCAAGCTTAGAGCGGGAGACAGTTTGGTGCTGTATACGGACGGGGTAACAGAGGCCATGAATCCGGCCGGGGAACTTTTGCGCGAACAACGCTTGGAAAATATTCTCCGGGAATTCGGCGGTGAAGTAGCCCGGGAAGAGGTTGGGCGCATACTGCACGGCACACGACAATTCATGAACGGCGCCAGTCAATCTGATGACATCACCATCCTGGTAATAAAATACCTTGGCCCAAAGCAACTGGAATTTCGTTTAAAAAATAAGCTTGCAGAGATTGAACCCCTGGCCCGGGCTATTGAAAGTTTTGCCGCAGCGAATAATCTGCCGGAGCAGGCGATTTTTCAAGTTAATCTATGTTTAGATGAGCTGCTGACCAATACCATCAGCTATGGCTTTCCGGAGGGTGGCCAGCATGAAATCACGGTTGGAATTGTTCTGCAGGGGGGGACGCTGGTGATTACCACCCATGACGATGGACTTGCCTTTAATCCCCTGGAACAGGCAGAAGCAGATGTTAGTCAAAGTATTGAAGAACGACCGATTGGGGGCTTGGGCATCCATCTGGTACGTAATATGATGGACGAAATAGAATACCTGCGGGAATCAGGACAAAACGTGTTAGTAATGAAAAAACTAATTAAGTAATTAAGGAGGCTTTTTACGTGAAGATCAAAGAGGATAAAAAAGATCAAGCAATGGTGCTAATAATTGAAGGGAGATTAGATACAATTACCTCGAAGACACTGGAGAAAAAATTTTTAACCCTAATGGAAGCCGGGGAAAAAAATATCGTGGTTGATTTTACTGACATGGATTATATCAGCAGTGCCGGTCTCAGGGTTTTGCTGATGGCGGCCAAAAAGACTGCCAAACTGGGGGGAAAGGTGGTTCTGGCGGCGCTGAGTGATAATGTTCAGGAAGTCTTTGATATAGCTGGTTTTACCAGCATTTTCACCATTACTGGTTCGCAGGAGGAAGCCATGCGGGCTTTCTAAGCAACCATTGATGCATGATTCCCTGATTTGAATTATGCCACAGTGAACTCACTAAAACCGATTGAGATAGCTATTACCGAGGCTTCCAGGGCATTAAAAGATCAAGATCGGGTCATTAGCAGCAGCGAAATTGTAAAACAGGGCCACAGACGCACACGTGGAAAGGCGGCCTGGCAACGTCGGGCGCTCGTTTATGGGGTCGCCGCAGTATTAGTACTTATGGCGATTGGCGTTTCAGGATTCGTTTCACCTGTAATGGCTGCGATGTTGCAAAAAATACCAATTATTGGTGGGTTATACTCCTTTAATGGCCCGAAACTCAATCATTATGCGTCGGATGTTAATTCATCGGCAAATGACAAGGGGATTACCGTGACTGTGCCAAAAGTCTATTACGATGGCAGGCGGTTATTACTAATCTATATTATAGAGGTGCCGGAAGGGTATGAACCGATTTATGGCTCACAAATTAACCTCGCCACAACAAAGATTCAACTTAATGGTAAACCGCTATCTTTTCAAAGTGTCGTGGGTATGGATTCTTTGGTGTCAACAAATATGTACCGTGGTGATGTGGGATGGGACTTGTCATCCGATCAGGCTCCTCAGAACAGCATGCTGACGATCCCTATTGATCAGGTGGGTCCAGTAAAGGGAAATTGGACGTTATCTGTCCCGATTTCTAGTACCGAAGTTAATAAGACCATTGATACTGCTTTCCCACAGAATGCAAGCACTACCTATGATGGAATCACACTCACCGCCAATAAAGTAAGCAAAGGTCCGGTATATACCGACGTTTCGATGCAACTACGCCAGGCATTACAGACAGATGGCAAACCAATAAGCAAGATGAGCTTAGTTGAACTTTTTGGTGTGCCAATGAATTTCAATGTTCTCGACACAAATCACCGATTTATGAACGTTGCGTATTTTACCGATCAACATTTTAAAAAGGTTGGGAATGAAAAAATCTGGGACTTTACAATTCATTTCGAAACTCCATCCAGCGACGTCAAAGCCATTGTCATTGAACCAATTTTGATGGTCCTATACAAAGAAGGTGTCACAGAAGGAAACTGTCCAACGATACCACAACTAGCAGTTACTGTTCCACTCAATTGAATATCCTAAATGAATGTTTTTGACAAAATTCAAAACTAGCTAACCGCAAGGACTGCTGTAATACACTGGATGTCTGCTGTAGGAGATTTCGTATGTTTTTTGAGTCATGGAAGTGGCCCGCCTACTGTAGGTGAGCAGGCCGCTTCTTGTGTTATCACACCTATTTAACTGGCGGTGTAAATGATAGTTATATAACCGGACCAAGTGGTTCCAGAGCGTATGTTAACTACATTTGCCCTATATTGTCCTTCAGCCATGTTTGTAAACACTGACCCCTTCTCTCACTACAAAGGGGTGAATCTATGCTTGTGTTCTTTAAATTTATACCGGCTCATCAAGGCCGTTTTATCATACCCGGCAAAGTCAATCTCATATGACCTATTGCTTACCTCTTCGATTTTGCTGACTTTGTTCAGGTTCACTATAAATGACCTGTGGACTCTGAAGAAATTGTATTCCAGCTTATCCTCCAGCTCGCCCAGGGTTTGATATGCCCTGTAAACGCTGCTTCCGGTGTGGATTAAACTGACTTTATCCTGCTTCTCGATAAACAGGATGTCGGCCGGAGCTATCATGAATATTTCATTCCCGGCCTTGATCTTTATTTTTCCGGGACCGGCCTTGGTGTCCTTATTTCTTTCTACCTTGTCCGCAAGGCTGCTTATGACCTTCCCTTAATTTTTTGGTTCAAGATTTAACACGGACAGGAACTCAAAGCGATCTGTTTTAATCTTAAAAAACAAAAGTGTCCGCACTTAACGGGTTTGCGATACTCTCTCCACAATTACCGGATATCACCAGCCTTATTGATTTCTCTGCCATCTGTTCCCTTTTAATATTGGAAATGGTTGCCTTGTTTTAAATTCTCAGGCGTAGCCTGAGCAGTTACAAAACATCTCATACAAAACACATTGTTACATACGGTACAAGCGTTTACTCCATATCGGTTTAAGAACAATCTCGTAAAACAATAAAAAAAAGATAAGATAAAAAATTATCGATGATAATAGACAAGGGTAGCATAGTGCCTTGTTTATAAGCACCTGACTCGTTAATAGAAAAGAACTTAAACTGGCAGCAATAAAAGCTAAAAACAAAGCTGAACAGTTCAATAGCTTTACTTTACAAGAAAACATTACCATAATGGCTAAAGCTAAAGACACAATTATACCCGTTACTGCTAGGTTCACGTCTGTCATAGACAGGAAAGGCACTTGATGACACAGAGAACATTCTGTATTTTTCTTCCATGCCAGGTAACAAAGCAGTAAAGCATTGAGTAGGGAAAAAAGGAAAACTGTTTTATTAAAATAGCTTTTCGTAATAGTTTTCCTTAATAATTCTTTTATTGCCATCTCCTAAATATCTCCCTCTAAAATTTTTTTTGCAGCCTCTAAAAAGCTCTCTGGTTCCTCCGGAGAAAGAAGATAGGGGTCTCCATTTATGGTATTGACACGTATCATACAGTCCCAACGTGTGGCGTAAACTTTTGCTGTGCTGCCATCTTTCAAAGCAAAAAGACCGGCATAACCGAACAAACCTGCATGCCATGTCAACCCAACACCGGGTTGCGAGTATTCAACTATTTCAATAGATTTGATTTGTGTCCTAGAAATAACTTTTTTGTACGTTCTTAAGTGTACGATGATTCCTTCTGGTGATATCAGGTAACCACGTGGAGAAAACAAAAAAGGAATTAACCAGGTTAAACCTATACTACATATTGCTAACATTAGTATTAAAGGGTTGGAAATTAACTTTCCGGTCCTATCCAGTGGAGCTATTTTAAAACTACGAATCAAATTTGTCCCCCCTAAAAGCAGCTTTCTGTTATAACCCGACTTCTACAGTTTGAAAAAGGTAAGAAG
>DHTR01000073.1 GCA_002408725.1 Pelotomaculum sp. UBA5255 | reverse complement strand
CGATTCTCCAGAGATTTATCAACGAGCAGGCTATCTTTGACAGCGAGAAGAACAGCTGGAAAGCAAAAGCAAACAAAGACATTGATGCCAGTTCCCTGCAGTCAGCCTACGATCCCGATGTGATCTATCGCAAAAAAGCCTCCAAAGGGCATGTTGGACTAGTCCTGAATATCGCCGAAACTTGCGCTGACGAAAATCCCGTCCAGATAATCACCGACTATGCAGTCGAGAAAAACAGAGTTGGCGATGCTGAGATGTTAGAAAAGCGCATTCCTGAAATAAAAAATAAAATGGATGTCACCGACTTTTACGTCGATGGAGCTTACTTCAGTGGAGAAGTAGAAAAACAGGCGCAAGATAATGGAATAACGGTACATTATACAGATATGACCGGGAAAGAACCAGATCCCCAAAAGCACCGGAAATGTTAATTCTTCCACAGAACGGCTTCGCTGTTCTGGTTGATGAAACAAAGTATGCAGAGTTTGCCGAAAAGCTCTCGGAAGAGGATAAAATCAGAGTAGTCTATTTTGTAACAAACTCTGAGGAAGCTTTCCGTGAAATGACTTCTGGGATAAAAACAAATAACACATACCAACTATACCGCGATTACATCGATAATTTTGTGTTGGGGAGCAGGAGGGATTCATAAATGAGAGATTCATTATTTGCGTTTCAGGAAACGGCTCTTGCCGAATTGCACGAAAAGATCACTAAGGCACACTTAATGTGGAGCGAACGTGACCCACAGGTGATTTCCTTTTCCGCACCTACAGGTTCGGGAAAAACCATCGTCATGACCACACTTTTTGAAGAAATTCTGTATGGAAGCGCAGATAACATCGGCGAACCAGATTCGGTGTTTGTTTGGCTTTCCGATTCACCGGAACTCAATGAACAAACAAGACTTAAAATTGAAAGCAAGTCTGATAAGATCCGTGTAAGGGATCTAGTAACTATCGATTCAAATTTTAGCGCCGAGTATTTGGAAGGTGGTCGCATTTATTTTCTGAATACACAAAAACTCGGTTCTGACAAGTTGCTTACGGGAACGTCTGATAAGCGGCAGTATTCCATTTGGGAAACACTCACTAATACTGCCAAACATAATCCAAAGCAGTTTTATGTGGTGATCGATGAGGCACATAGAGGCGCCTACACATCCATTCAAGCGGAGAATAAGGCGCAGTCCATCATGCAGAAATTCATCAAAGGAAGTAAGGACGACGGGCTTTGCATTATGCCTCTTGTTATCGGCGTGACCGCGACACCCCAGAGATTTGATAGCTTAATCGCTGGAACAACATCGACAGTGCAAAAAGTCATCGTTCCGCCTGAGCAGGTGCGTGAATCCGGACTTTTAAAGGACAGAATCATCATTCATTTCCCGGATATTCAACTTAGTGCCGAAATGACCATGTTCAAGGGTGCGGTAGAAAATTGGCTTAAAAAATGCTCTCATTGGACAGCTTACTGTGAACGCGAAAACGAGAAAATGATAAATCCTATTCTCGTTGTTCAAGTCGAAGATGGCAACGAACGAGAAGTAACCCATACTGATATGGGGGCTTGTATTGATTTACTTGAGGAATCATTGGGGCGCAAATTACTGCCTGGTGAAGTGGTGCATACCTTTAATGACCGTGGCACTATTAAAGTGCGTGGCATCGAAATTAAGCAAATTGAGGCTTCTCGAATTGAATACGAAGAAAATGTGAAGATAGTGTTCTTCAAAATGAACCTTTCCACAGGTTGGGACTGTCCACGTGCTGAAACTATGATGTCGTTCCGCAGTGCACAGGACTATACTTATATTGCGCAGCTTTTGGGTCGCATGATTCGCACTCCTTTAGCGAGAAGAGTTGCTTCCGATGCTGAACTTAATAACGTCAGTCTGTTTCTTCCGTACTTTAACGAAGAGACAGTGAAAAACGTGGTTAATGCTCTGCGCGATAGTGAGTCGGCTATGCCCGCCGAAACAGGTACCAACAAAGAGCTTGTTACACTTGGTCGCAACCTTGCCTATGCCGACGTGTTTGATGCAATGGATAACCTCGTCACTTATCGGGTAGATTCATCCCGCAAACAGACACCGCTTAAGTTGTTAATACAGCTTTCCCGCGCACTGACAATGGACGGCATTGATTTGGGAGCACAAAAGATCGTTAGAAATGCAATTTTGTCAAAAATGGATGAGGAAATTGCGCAGATAAAAGAAAGCGGCAGCTTTGACAGTCGAGATGCCGCAATCACCGGATTTACTCTTAGTACACTAATATTTGAGTATGGAGACAATGCCTATTCCTTTGATGAAGCAACACAGACGATGACAGTATCGGGGTTCGATATTTCTCGATATTTTGAACAAGCCGGAAAACTGTTGGGTGAAGGCTTGCACAAGGAATATTGGATTCGGCACAGTAGCCGTGACCATATCGATATAAAAAAAGAAATTATTGTTCTCACAAGCGATACGGATGCTATGGAACGAATAGAGGCCCTGGCAGAGGAAAAATTCATTGATCTCTACGAAAACAATAAGCGCTCCATTGCGAGAGTGAACGAGGCACGAAAAAATGTTTATGAAAGATTAATCAATGCTTCTGCGCAACCGATAGCTGTGCCATGGGTATTGCCGGATTCAATCGATTTTTCTGTACCGAATGATAGCATTAAGTTTGAACAGCACCTTTATTGTTCTGAGGACGACACATTCCAAACATCACTAAACCGTTGGGAGAGCGGAGTTATTGAAGAAGAACTTAAAAACGGTGCTGTCTGCTGGTTGCGCAATCTCGATCGTAAAAAGTGGTCACTTGAAATCCCATATGAAGTTAGCGGTGTTACCACTTCTATGTTCCCGGATTTAGTGGTTGTTAGAGCAGATGTACAGGGCTACATTTTCGATATTCTGGAACCGCATGACCCCAGCCGCAAAGATAATTATCCCAAGGCAGTGGGTTTAGCGAAGTTTGCAGAGAAACACTGGGATAAATTTGGTAGGATTCAGCTTATCCGCCTAAAAAAAGGTGTAGACGGTCATGAGCATTTCTATCGACTAGATATGGAAAAAACGACGGTCAGGAATAAGGTTCGTGGCATAACATCAAACGAGGAGCTTGATAGAATTTTCGATACAGATGCTGTGCGGGAAGACTGATGGGGCAAATATTTAACGTTTCCTCCAATCTTTCAACGATTGCCAGCGGACAATGCACACCCCTACTAACTTTTAACGATTACCCCCTGCCAATACCATGAAAAATGCAGGGGTTCTATCTTATTAACGGCAAAATAAAAACCACCCACCGATAAAATTCTTTTTATCAATAGATGGTAGATTATCTGGTGGAGGCGGGGGGAATCGAACCCACCGTCCGGAAGACCGACCACAGGAGAATCTCCGAGCGCAGGCTATACTTTAGATTTCGGTCCGCAGGCGCTTATAGCCAAGCTCCATTGGAACTATCTCGATGAATCTTACTTGAACCCTCCGAGAATTGGACTCAAGCCAGCCCGTTTAATGACCTCCTAGCCCAGGCCACGGGCCCAGCGCGGGTAGGAGGTTAGACAGCCTTTAAGCTGCTAAAGCGTATTCGTTATTGGCAATTAATGTTTCCCACCGTTTAACGGGCTGATGGAACCCCGGCTCGCTCCTCCTGCCACCGCTTCCCCCGTCGAAACCAGTGCGCCCCCATGATTATAATCTTGAAACCCTAGTTGATTCTGGACCTTTCTTTTATAGCCCGGTCCATTTCCCGCCGCGCGTCCCTGGCGGCAATGTCATCCCTCCGGTCGTAGAGCTTCTTGCCTTTGGCCAGGGCCAGTTCAATCTTGGCCAGGCCGTTCTTGAAGTACACCTTCAGCGGAACCAGCGCCAGGCCCTTTTCTCGGGTCTTGCCGAGAAGCCGCATGATTTCCTGCTTGTGCATCAGCAGTTTGCGGGTGCGCTTGGGCTCGTGGTTAAATTGGTTCCCCTGCTCGTAAGGGCTTATATGCATATTATACAGCATTAGCTCAGCATTTTCAACGCGGGCATAGCTGTCCTGCAGGTTGGCCTTGCCGACGCGCAGCGATTTTACCTCGGTCCCGGTCAGGGCTAGACCGGCCTCGAAGGTTTCCAGGATGTGATACTCGTGCCTGGCCTTTCTATTTTCTGTAACGGTTTTTACATTCATGACAGCTCTCCTGAAAAAACAAACCCTTTTCCGGTAGGGGTAAGGGCAAAGTTAAAATAGTCCGATAATGATTGTCGTGTAGTGTTATTATAGCATCCCCCTACGCTTTGTCAAGAACGTTATCACGCAAGCTGTGTTCATTCTGTGATAATATCACCCTAAAATATTTCTTTAGACAATGATTAAACAAATTCTTAGTGGTCAGGTTTTTTTTCAGCAATGACAGTGCTTCCGTTCTGTTCAAGCGGCGCCGCTCCTTTCGAAAGGTCTTCAGGTTTTACTTTCAGAAATTTAGCCTTGGCCCGGGCAGACACAGTCCCGTCGGGCAGCGTGACCCAGGCCTCCATCAGAATCAGGCGGCCCCTTTCTGATACCCGTTTACCTTCAACGTTCAGCTTTACCCCAATGGGTGAGGCGGCGCTGTAGCGGGTGGTCATTTCAGCGGTCATGATGAAGATATTTCTAGCCCACAGCCACTGGGCCATAACCTCATCGAGCAGCGTGGCAATCAGGCCTCCGTGGATCACACCTTTCCAGCCCTGGTGCTCGGGCCCCCCCACAAAAGTTGTGCGGGAAATGTCCCCGTCCTGCTCAAACACAAGCTTGAGACCGATCGGGTTACGGGGGCTGCATGCAAAGCACATGCTGTCTTCACGCGGGGATTTGGGCATCTGCTTCCCTTCTTTCTGGTTCGGTTCCCTACCTTATCCATTTTACTAAAACAACCTCTGGTTGGCAACTTTTGCTATGGGACGTGATTTAAAAAAGCGCCGGAGACCGACGCTTCTGATCACTTGTTTTCTGTATTTTAAAATGATTTCGATTTTATTCCCAGATCACCAATAACAGGGCGGTTGCCGCAAACAAAATGGCTACGCCAACAGTCACCTTGCTTAGCAGTTCGTCCAGACCCTTTTTCTTTCCGCCAAACAGGGTCTCCGCTCCCCCGGCGATAGCCCCGGAAAGGCCGGCGCTCTTGCCGGACTGTAGAATCACTGTAGCAATAAGAGCGATCGCACAAAGCACATGCAGGACAGTAAAGATGATTTTAACAACTCCCACAAACTCACCTCCCCGGCACGAGTGTGCCGAAGCAATTATATCACACGTTTATAGGCCTGACAATTATATGCCGCAAATAATTTACAGTTATGAGAGAACCAGTTACGCTAGAAACTAATAACGGAGGCTGTAAAGACTTTTGATTCCTTTATAAACAGCCAGGTCCCCCAGTTCCTCTTCAATCCTGAGCAGTTGGTTGTACTTGGCGACACGGTCCGTGCGTGCGGGAGCGCCGGTTTTGATCTGGCCGGCGTTTGTGGCAACTACCAGGTCGGCAATGGTGGTGTCCTCCGTCTCGCCGGAACGGTGTGAGACCACGGCGGTGTATCCGGCCTGCCTGGCCATCTCGATGGCATCCAGGGACTCGGTCAGAGTGCCAATCTGGTTTAGCTTAATCAAAATGGAGTTGGCCACCCCGGCCTTAATCCCGTGGCTCAAGAGTTCCGTATTTGTAACAAAGATGTCGTCTCCAACAAGCTGCACCTGCTTGCCCAGTCGCTCGGTGAGCTTGCGCCACCCGTCCCAGTCGTCTTCGGCCAGGCCGTCCTCAATGGAAAGGATGGGGTATTTACTTGCCAGCATGGCGTAGTACTCGACCATTTCTTCTGCAGTGCGGCTTTTCCCTTCAGCTTCAAAGACATATTTGCCGTCTTTATAGAACTCGGTGGCGGCGGGGTCCAGGGCCAGCGCGACATCTTCGCCGGGCCTGTAGCCGGCAGCCTCAATAGCTTCCATAATAACCGAAAGTGCGTCTTCGTTGGAATCCAGCATCGGCGCAAAACCGCCTTCGTCGCCCACGGAGGCGCTCAGCCCTTTTTTCTTCAGGACGTTTTTTAGCTTGTGGTACACTTCCGCCCCCATTCTAAAGGCTTCGGCAAAGTTTGGGGCACCCACGGGCATAATCATAAATTCCTGGATGTCCACGTTGTTGTCGGCATGCTTCCCTCCATTTAATATGTTCATCATCGGCACCGGCAGCACTTTTGCGTTGGCTCCACCGATGTACTGGTACAGGGGGAGGCCCAGGGCCCAGGCGGCGGCTTTGGCAGCAGCCAGAGAGACACCCAGGATGGCGTTGGCGCCCAGTTTGCTCTTATTGGGCGTGCCGTCCAGTTCGATCATGGCCTGGTCGATACCAAGCTGATCGGTGGCATCGTACCCGGTGATTTCCGGAGCCAGGATGCTGTTAACGTTGTCGACTGCTTTCAAGACTCCCTTGCCGGAAAACCGCCCCTCATCACCGTCCCGAAGTTCAACGGCCTCGCGGGTGCCGGTGGATGCCCCGGAGGGGATGGCTGCCCTTCCCATGCTTCCGTCTTCCAGGTAAATCTCAACTTCAATGGTGGGATTGCCGCGGGAATCAAGGATTTCCCGGGCGAGAATTTCATCAATGATTGTGGACACAGGCTGTTTCCTCCTCTTGTTTCGAAATCTGCTGAAAAAGCGGCCCCTTGTCTTTTCGGTTTCTATCGCCTTTGAATAAGTGTAGCACCGGTCATCTCCTCCGGCCTGGGGATGTTCAGCAGGTCGAGGATGGTCGGAGCAATGTCTTCCAGGCTGCCGTTCCGCAGGGCTAGACCGGTGGTATCCTGATCAATCAAAATAAACGGAACCGGGTTGGTGCTGTGGGCGGTATAAGTGTCTCCTTTTTCGTCCTTCATCTCGTCCGCGTTGCCGTGGTCCGCCGTGATCAGGACCGTGCCTCCTTTTCCCAGCACGGCTCGAACCAGTTTGCCCAGGCAGCGGTCCACGGTTTCCAGGGCGCTGACCGCCGCTTCCATGTCCCCGGTGTGTCCGACCATGTCGGGATTCGCGTAGTTCATTATAATCACACCATATTTGTTTCGTCCCAGCTGCTCCAGGAATCTTTCGGTAACCTCGCAGGCGCTCATCTCAGGCTTGAGGTCGTATGTCGCCACTTTGGGCGAAGGAACCAGAAGGCGCTCCTCGCCGGGATTGGGTTCTTCCACGCCACCGTTAAAAAAAAATGTGACGTGGGCGTATTTTTCTGTTTCAGCCATGCGAAGCTGGGCAATGCCGCTTTTGCTCAGCACTTCCCCGAGGGTGTTTTGTAGGGTCTGGGCCCGGAAAGCCACCGGTGCTTCTATGGTCTTGTCGTAAAGGGTCATACAGGTGAAGTGCACTTTCGGGTAGCGGGTTTTCCGGTTGAAGTCGGTAAAATCCCTGTCCACGAAGGCCCTGGAAATCTGGCGGGCCCGGTCGGGCCGGAAATTGAAGAAAACCACGGCGTCCCCATCCTCCACTCTGGCAACGGGTCCGCCCGTACCATCCATAATCACGGTGGGCTGAATAAACTCGTCTGTTTCTCCCCTTCCGTAACCGAGGTCAATCGCTTCCATCGGGTCGCCAGCCTGGATGCCCTCGCCAAAGACCATGGCGTTGTAGGCCCTTTCGGTACGATCCCAGCGCCGGTCCCGGTCCATGGCGTAATAGCGGCCCATCACGGTTGCCACGACAAAGCCCAGCTCATTTAGTTTTTGCCTGAGGGATTCAAAATATTCCCTGGCGCTCACCGGCGGCACGTCACGCCCATCCAGGAAAGCATGGACAAAGACCTTGCGCAGGTGTTGCCCGGCAGCCAGGTCCAGCAGGGCCAAAAGATGATGGATGTGGCTGTGCACCCCGCCGTCCGACAGCAAGCCCATCAGATGGAGGGACTTGTTGTTCATTTTAGCATGCTTCACCGCATCCAGTAAGACCTCGTTCTCAAAAAAGCTCCCGTCCCGGACAGCCCGCGAAATCCGGGTTAATTCCTGATAAACAACCCGACCGGCGCCGATATTCAAGTGCCCCACTTCAGAGTTGCCCATCTGGCCCTCCGGCAGCCCGACCTCCTCCCCGGAGCAGGTAAGGGTGCAATGCGGGTAATCTGATTGAAACCGTTTAAAATTAGGTATATTGGCCCGGGCCATGGCGTTCCCTTCCACCCTGGAGCTTAAACCCCAGCCGTCCAGGATGACCAGGACCAAAGGCTTTTTGCCTGCTGTCAAAAAAGGTACCTCCAATTTTGGTCGTAGGTCGTGGGACCTGGGTAATAAGATACTTTTTGTATTATTTAATTACCCTTGCTTAAAAACCTGGTTTTCTTTGAAATAAATTAAATGGCATGCTTCCCCTATGTAGGTGCGAATTTATTCGTATTTGTAACGGTAGTGTCAGATGTGTTCGATTGAAATCGAACCTACGGTCTTAAATGTATTTTTGTTCCTGTCAGCGCATACCTTCATCCTACACCCTACGACCTACAACCTTACAACCTCTTATAACCTCTTATAACCTCTTATAACCTCTTATAACCTCTTATAACCTCTTATAACCTCTTAATACCTATCCCGCTTACTCCCTGACCTATTTTCGCCTCATGCCCTGCGCCTTACGACTTCCTGTAGCCTGCAGCAGCTTTAATGATGCCCAAAAAGCTTTCAACTGCAAGGCTGGCGCCTCCCACGAGGGCGCCGTCAATGTCCGGCATGGCCATCAGTCCGGCTGTGTTTCCCGGTTTAACGCTTCCGCCGTACTGAATGCGCACCCGTCCGGCCGCGTCGCCGCCGTATAAATCTTTGATCATGGCGCGGATGTAACCAATCACCTGCTGGGCATCCTCTTCCGAAGCCGTTTTCCCCGTGCCAATGGCCCATACCGGCTCGTAGGCTATGACCAAGCCGGCCACCTGCTCCGGCGCCAGACCGGCCAGGCCGGCTACCGTCTGGTTATGTACTACCTCCCTGGTAACACCCGCCTCCCGCTCCTCGAGCCGTTCACCGACGCACATGATCGGGATCAGACCGTGCGGGAGGACCGCCCTAACCTTGCGGTTCACCGTTTCATCGGTTTCCCCGAAAAACTGCCTCCGCTCCGAGTGACCGATAATAACGTAGCGGCATCCGGCGTCTTTAAGCATCACAGGCGAGATCTCCCCGGTAAAGGCCCCCTTGTCCTCCCAATAGACATCCTGGGCGCCGGCGGCGATGTCCGTGCCCTGTAGGGCTATGGCCAACGGAACCAGCGCGGTAAAGGGAGGACAAACCGCCACCTCGATGCCGGTAAGCCCTACCGTAGCCCCTTTCAATTCCTGCGCGAAGGACACCGCCTCAGGTACGGTCTTAAACATTTTCCAGTTTCCTGCAATAATAGGCCTGCGCTCCTTTAACAACGTTGTTCCTCCCTCCCTCCTTTTTTAAAGGCGCGGCTGCAAGCTAACAAAAGAAGCCTTGCAGCCCGGTCCTGTTACCCCGGAAGCACAGACGTCCCGTAGAATTGCAGCGCTGGATCCTGTCCCTTAGGGCCCGGTCCTAAATCGCGGCCGGGCCTCACTTTAAACAAACTTTACTGCTAAAAAGCCCGGGACCAGTCCGGCTGCTTCCTCACCAGGTTCCTTTTTAAAAAGAACAGCCCTACTTGTCCAGCAGCGCTACTACTCCCGGAAGCTGTTTTCCCTCCAGAAACTCCAGTGCCGCGCCGCCCCCGGTTGAAATATGGGTAATCAGGTCCGCCACCCCTGCTTTCCTTACAGCGGCCACGGAATCGCCGCCACCGACAACGGTAATGCCCTCGACCCGGCTTAGCTCCCGGGCGATTGCTTCGGTGCCCCCGGCAAAGGGCTTCATTTCAAAAACACCCATCGGCCCGTTCCAAACCACGGTCCTGGCGGTTTTAAGGACTTCGGCAAAATTCCCGACGGTCTCAGGCCCAATGTCCAGTGCCATCCACTCAGCTGGGATTTTATCCACGGGCACAGTCTTAGGCTCGGCATCAGGCGCCGCTCCAGGCGCCACCACGACGTCCACGGGCAGGAGCAGGTGGACACCCTTGCTCCTGGCCTCCCTCATCAAGTTCTTGGCCATGTCGGTTTTATCAGCCTCCAGCAGAGACTTACCGATATTGAGCCCCTGTGCCTTGAGGAAGGTATTGGCCATCCCGCCCCCGATAATCAGGGTGTCCACCTTTTCCAGCAGATTTGAAAGGACAGCTATTTTGTCTGACACTTTGGCCCCTCCAATGATGGCGACAAAGGGATGTTCCGGATTTGCCAGCAGCCTGCCCAGCATATCCAGTTCTTTTTCCATTAAAAAACCTGCCACTGCCGGCAGAAATTCGGTGACTCCCTCTGTGGAGGCGTGGGCCCGGTGGGCAGTCCCGAAAGCGTCATTGACATAGATGTCGGCCAGGGCCGCCAGCTCTTTAGCAAATGCCTCGTCGTTCTTCTCTTCCTCAGGATAAAATCGAAGGTTTTCCAGGAGGACCACATCTCCTCCCTGCATCTGCTCAATAGCTGACCGGGGGACTTCCCCCACACAGTCGTCCACCTTCTTGACCGGCCTGCCCAGCAGTTCAGACAGGCGCGAAGCTGCGGGGTCCATTTTATATTTTTCATCCACTTTTCCCTTTGGGCGCCCGAGGTGTGAACAAAGAATGACTTTTGACTTTTGTTGAATCAGATAATCGATGGTGGGGATGGCCGCCCGGATCCGGGTAGCATCGAAAACCCGGCCGCTTTTATCCAGAGGAACATTAAAATCAACCCGGACCAGTACGCGCTTACCCGCCACATCGATATCTCTTATTGTCTTCTTGGCCATGCAAAAACACCTCTCTTTCGGACAGTCTCTGGAAAGCGCTGCAAAAACATTCGCCCGCCCAGTATTGCTCCTGGCCGCGCAAGGTGTTTTTACAGCGCCTTTCTACCCCCGAAAACGAATTGTTTCTTTTAATTCCAGTCTAACCTCTTGAAGCCATGTGCAGCAACAGATCCAGCACTCGCTGGGAATAGCCCCACTCATTATCGTACCAGGCGATTACTTTGGCCATGTTCCCGTCGATGACCATGGTGGAAAGGGCATCTATGACGGCCGAATGGGGGTTGCCGTTATAGTCCATGGAAACCAGGGGCAGCTCACAAAAGCCCAGGATCCCCCTTAAAGAACCTTCCGCAGCTTCTTGAAAAGCCTGGTTAACCTCAGCGGCGGAAGTCGTTTTGGCCAGTTCCACCACAAGGTCCACCACCGAGACATTGGGCGTCGGAACCCGCATGGCAAAACCGTTCAGCTTTCCTTTCAGTTCCGGCATCACCAGAGCTACGGCCCTGGCCGCCCCGGTTGTGGTGGGGATAATGGACAGGTTGGCCGCCCTCGCCCTTCTCATATCCCGGTGAGGCATATCCAGAAGTTGCTGGTCGTTGGTATAGGCATGAATGGTTGTCATCAGCCCTTTTACGATCCCAAATTTTTCATGAAGAACCTTGGCAACCGGGGCCAGACAATTGGTGGTGCAAGAAGCGTTTGAAACTACGTGGTGCAAGGAAGGGTCATACTGCTCTTCGTTTACGCCCATCACGATAGTCATACAATCGCCCTTGGCCGGGGCGCTTAAAACCACTTTCCGGGCGCCGGCCTTGATGTGCATAGCCGCTTCATCTTTGTTATTAAACCTTCCCGTGGACTCCACCACGAACTCGACGCCAAGCTCTTTCCAGGGTAACTTCGTGGGATCTCCTTCAGCCAGCAGCAGAACTTCATGTCCGTCAACAACAATCGCGCTGTTGTCCTTGGAACTGACATCTGCGTCAAAAGTGCCGTGAATGGAATCGTACTTCAGCATATGAGCCACGGACTGGGCATACGTATCGGTTACCGCGATTCTCCGGGACTTATGATTGACCGCCATGACCTCAATGTCCGGTCGCTTTAATGCGCATCTGAGAACATCACGGCCAATCCTTCCAAGACCATTAATCCCTATTTTCACCCCATTAGTACTACCCGCTCCTCTCATTAGTATACCTAATTAGCCATATTCTATGAAATAGTATATACTCTAATTCTCTGTAGGCCTCAAAGTTCCTTCCCTCAAAAAATATTTAACAGAAATTACGGGGTACCAACTTTTTGTCAGCACCCCCGTAGTTTATAGTTATTTTCCTAATATCTCTTTCTTTTGCGAATAGCGGCGATCCCCAATTCATCGCGGTACTTGGCCACAGTGCGCCTGGATATGGTGATCCCGCCCAACCGGAACATATCGGAAATCTGCTGATCGTTCAGCGGAGTTCTGGCATCCTCCCGGGCCACGATCTCCTGGAGTGTTTTTTTGATGCTTTCAGCCGAGGTCATGGTTCCTGCTGAGTTGTTTAAGCCGGTGGAGAAGAAGTATTTCATCTCGAAAACACCCTGTGGGGTCTGAATATATTTGTTTGAGGTAGCCCTGCTGACGGTGGACTCATGCAGACCCACCAGCCCGGCGACCTTCTTCAAATTCAGCGGCTTTAAATATTTTACGCCGTGGTCCAGAAAGTCCCTCTGCAGTTCAACCAGGCAGTTGGCAACCTTGTACAGGGTCAGCCTCCGTTGCTCAATGCTCCGGATTAGCCAGGCCGCCGCATTCAGCCTGCTTTCCACGAAGCGGCGGGTCCCGGGGTCATAGTTTTTATCCTTAGAGAGTACCGAGCGGTAGGTTGCATTGATGGTAATGCGTGGAATGGCCACATCATTCACCAGAATAACATATTCACCTTCCACTTTTTCCAGAACGATATCCGGTGTAATATAGCGGTTATTGTTCATATTTGAAAAATTGCGACCTGGTTTGGGGTCAAGAGTTTTTAAGACATCGGCCGCCCGCTGGGCAGCCTGGACTGTTATATCCAGTTCATGGGCGATCCGGTTCAGCTTGCCCTTGGACAGGTCCACCAGGTGGTTTCTAATCAGTTTTTCCAGGACGCTATCCTTAATCCCTAAATGTTTGACCTGGATTAAAAGGCACTCCACCAGGTCCCTGGCCCCGACCCCAGGCGGGTCAAAGTTCTGAACCACGTTCAGCATCATGGCAACCTTGGACTCGCTCACGCCAAGGCGCAGGCTGATTTCCTCCAGGGAAACTTGAAGATATCCATTTTCATCAAGGTTTCCGATAATATATTCGCCGATTAACCGATTCTTACCCTTGTAAGGAGTCAAGTTCAATTGAAAAAGAAGGTGCTCGGAAAGCGTCATCGACTGCGACAGAAAATTCTCGTAACTGTATTCCTCCTGCGCCTGAACCTTTTCCCGTCGGACCACTCCCAGGTCACTGCTGTCCTGAAAATACTCCTCCCAGTCCAGGTCATATTCTTTTCTTTCCACTTCTTCGTTCTCAGCCGAATTTTCTTCAGCCTCGGCCTCTTCCCCTCTTTCGACCTCGTCTTCCCTCAGCTCAAGCAAGGGGTTTTCCTCAAGTTGTTGTTCTATATACATGGAAAGTTCAAGTGCAGAAAGCTGCAGAACGGTAATAGCCTGGCGCAATTCGGGGGTCATGATTAATCTTTGAGTTTGTTCTACGTTTAGCCCATAACCCATTCGCATTGCGTTCACTCCTCAGGAGAAATGACAATTTTCGTTATATTTTTTATTCTCCAACGACCGAGCGTTTTCCTGCACGGTTCGTCCTGATCCCAAGATATTCACCAGGTAATTGTTGCATTTGCTTGGACCTTAAGTGTTGATATAAAAGGCTTTTTAACCAAAAAGAACTTTTCCGTGGTTTACTGGGCCGACCTTGTCCCCGCCATCCTGGCATCGAACCACCTGCGCAATCCCATCCCCGCAGTTACCGAAAGGGTCAGACCCACGGCGGAGACTAGGGCTAGCTGCGCTTGCCCTTCCGCAAACAAATATGGGTGTAGCCCCATCGCGTAATCCATGAGGTCGTTCAATACCATCCAGAACGCGGTGAGCAGGATG
>DHTR01000014.1:9440-13542 GCA_002408725.1 Pelotomaculum sp. UBA5255 | reverse complement strand
AACCTGGAGGAGTTTTATGGCTTCGAAGGAATCCCGGGTGGAGGTTGAAATTTTCGGTGAACATTATACGTTAAAGGGAGACAATTCACCGGAGCAAATGATCGTGCTGGCACAGTATGTCAACCGTAAAATGAAACAGCTAGCTGGGTGGAACACAAAGTTGAGCAGGATCCAGACAGCTGTGCTGGCTGCCCTGAATATCGCCGAAGAGTTGATGAAACTCCAGGAGGAACATGATAATATTGTAAAGCTTCTGGAATCTGAACAAAAGAATACACGAAGAAACTCATGAGGTCTCCTTCATGAGTTTCTTCGTGATTATAATGAGAATTATTGAGACACTTGTTCGCGGGTAAATAATCGGTATTTCGGAAAAAATTTATTTAACAGCGAGAGAGGGCTATTTACTATGCGTAATGTTGAAGTGGCCTGGATTTTTCGGGAACTGGCTGATCTAATGGAGTTGAAAGGGGCAGATTATTTTAAAATTAGAGCCTACCGAAATGCTGCCAGAATCCTTTCAGGACTCGATAAACCGCTGGTAGAGATCTGGAAAGAGGGAGGACTGACCAAGGTTCCCGGTATTGGTAGAAACATCGCGGCAAAGGTCAGCGAGATTTTAACCACAGGAGGCCTGAAAAAACACGAGGAGTTGCTGCAGGAGTTCCCCCCGGGGCTTTTAGAGATCATGTCGCTGCCGGGGATTGGTCCCAAGAAAGCCGCTTTGCTCAGGGAGGGTCTGGGTGTAACCGGCCTGGGCGAACTGGCCAGGGCTGCCCGGGAAAAGCGTGTCCGAACGCTACCTGGAATGGGAAGCAAAACAGAAAGCGAGATCATCCGAAACATTGAAATGCGTGAAAACCGGGGCGACCGTGTTTTACTGGTCTCCGCAGGGGATTTGGCGGAAGAGTTTATTGAGTATATCAAGCGGATCCCGGGGGTATCCGGGGTGGAGGCCGGGGGCAGCCTTCGCCGCCGGCGGGAGACGGTGGGAGATATCGACCTGGTTGCGGCCGGTAGTGACCCTCAATCGGTTCTTGATGCGGTAGCAGGCCACCCGCGTGTCCGCAAGATGCTTGAAAGCAGCCCGGGACGGGCAAGGTTTTATACAAACTGGGGAGTTGTTGTGGATTTGGAAGTGGCGCCGGAGGAAATTTTTGGCCTGGCGCTCTTCAGGAGTACGGGGAGCCGGGCCCATTACCAGCGGTTGCAGCGTATCTTTACAGAGCGCGGCCTGAAGCTGGACGAAGCCATTAAGGACGGGCCTGGGGCGGCAATCCAGGAGCAGGACATTTATGCTTCGCTGGGTTTACCCTGGATTCCCCCGGAGCTCAGGGAAGACCGGGGAGAAGTTGAAGCAGCCCTGGAGAATCGTCTTCCCCACCTGCTGGAGACTGCAGATATCAAGGGAGACCTACACCTTCATACAAACTGGAGCGACGGGATCAATACTATTGAGCAGATGGTGCAACGGGCCAGGGCGAAGGGCTACCAGTACGTCGCCGTGACCGATCACTCTCGTTCTCTTAAAATCGCCGGGGGCTTGTCCCTGGAAAGGCTTAGGGAGCAGCACGAACAAATCCGGAAGATGAATGATGAGTTTGAGGATTTTCGTATTTTTACCGGTATTGAAGTGGATATTCTCCCCAGGGGGGGCCTGGATTGCCCCGATGAAATTTTAGAAGAGACCGACCTGGTGGTGGCGTCCGTCCATAGTGCCTTTAAACAGGACCGTGGAACTATGACCAACCGTATCTTGTCGGCTGTGGAAAATAAAAACGTGGACATTATCGGCCACCTTACCGGACGCCTGATCTCCAAGAGGGAAGGATATGACCTGGATCTCGACAGGGTATTTGAAGCAGCTGCCGACTGTGGTACGATATTAGAGATTAACGCTTCCCCCGATCGGCTGGACCTGAACGATCTGAACGCCCGCAGGGCAAGAGAAAAAGGGATTAAGGTAGCGATTAACACCGATGCCCATGACCTAAAACGGCTGGACGAGATGCGCTACGGGGTTTCGGTGGCCCGCCGCGCCTGGCTTGAGCCGGACGATGTTGTAAACACCATGCCGGTTGGGGAATTAATAAAGTATCTGCGGCGCCGGTGAAATATAGGAGATCCTATGACTGTAAAGAAACAGGATGATGAGCAGGCAATAGGCCGGAACGGCATTCTACCCCGCACTTTTTACGCCAGGGATACTGTTACGGTTGCCAAAGAGCTTTTAGGCAGCATCCTTGTACACGATGCTGCAGACGGGCTAACCGCCGGCAGGATTGTTGAAACAGAAGCCTACATCCAGGGAGATCCGGCCTGCCATGCCTCCCGCGGCACAACTCCCCGTAACCGGATCATGTTCGGCCCACCGGGGTATGCCTATGTTTACTTTATTTACGGCATGTACTACTGTTTTAACGCTGTCTCCGCCCCGGTCGGGGTGGGGGAAGCAGTTCTGGTCCGGGCCCTGGAGCCGCTGGAGGGAATTCACCTGATGCGCCTCAGGCGCGGCAGGGACCGGCTTTATGAACTCTGCAGTGGTCCGGCCAGGCTGGTGCAGGCCATGGGAATTACCCGCGAGCATAACGGCGCCGATCTCACCAGGGGTCCGTTGCACATTCGCTCCGGCGCTGCCCGGGGGGGTATTCGCGTGACAACCAGGGTGGGGATCCGGGAGGGAGCAGACCTGCCGCTGAGATTTTACCTGGAGGATTGCCCGTTTATCTCCAGGAAGTAGATATGTTGATCTGTAAGGAGGGAATGCTAGTTGAAGATTGGAGAAATATACCACCTAGCCATTAAGAAGGGGATCGAAAGAGACCCGCGCTCAAAAGAAGCTGTGCTTAAGCTTTTGGAAAAGGAAAAAAAGCTTTACGGTGAAATGAAGGAAAATGATCAGAAAGAGTACGACCCGGATAAGCTATTTAACCCGTACAGTGACACCAGGATTTTATACGGTGACCCGGAGCGCGAGGTTACCAGGGTGCTGGCAGGTATCGATATGGAAACTGGGGAAGTGTTGCTGGCCGACCGGTTATCCAGGCAGGGTAAAATTGACCTGATCATTGCTCACCACCCTGAGGGAAAAGCTATTGCCGCCCTTTACCAGGTGATGAAGCTGCAGGAGGACTTGCTGGCAAAGTTCGGTGTTCCAATTAACGTTGCTGAAGGAATTCTGGCCTCGCGGATCAGTGAGGTAAAGCGGGGGCTGATGCCTTTAAACCATAACCGGGCTGTAGACGCCGCGAGGCTTTTGGATATTCCTCTGATCTGCATTCACACGCCGGCCGATAACCACGTTAGTGACTTTCTTCAAAGGCGGATAGATGCGCAAGAGCCGGAAACTCTCGGGGAAGTGCTGAAGCTTTTGAAAGATATTCCGGAATATGCAGAGGCTGTTCAGAACAACGCGGGGCCGACCATTGTACTGGGGAGCAAGGAAAAGCGGGCCGGCAAGATTATGGTGGACGTGACCGGGGGAACCAGCGGTTCTGAGGATGCTTACGCCAAGCTGGCCATAGCCGGTGTGGGTACACTGGTGGTTATGCATATTGGGGAAAAACACCGGAAAGAAGCGGAGAAGAACCATATTAATGTAATCGTGGCCGGGCATATGGCCAGTGATTCACTGGGGTTAAATCTTGTATTGGATGAGTTGGTAAAGCGGGGAGTGCAAGTGATTCCCTGCGCCGGTCTGATCAGGTACGAGCGGAAGGGGTAATTATAGATGTCCGGAAAGCCGGAGCTTTTAGCACCGGCCGGCGAATGGGATTCGCTGGTGGCCGCCGTGGAAAACGGGGCGGATGCTGTTTACCTGGGAGGCAAGCTCTTCAATGCCAGGCAGTCCGCCGGTAACTTTGATGATCGTGATCTCAGCCGGGCAATTCATTTTGCCCATGTCCGGGGTGTCAAGGTTTATGTTACAGTAAATATCCTTCTGGACAATACCGAGGTTACGGATGCCGTCCGGTTCCTTCATTTTCTCTACCAGTGCGGAGCCGACGCCGTCATTATCCAAGACCTCGGTCTGGCCCGGCTAGCCCGGAAAGCCATTCCAGAGCTTCCCCTGCACGCCAGCACCCAGATGACCGTGCATAAC
>DHTR01000014.1:8804-9266 GCA_002408725.1 Pelotomaculum sp. UBA5255 | reverse complement strand
GCACCCAGATGACCGTGCATAACCTGCCTGCGGTCCATTTCTTAAAGGAGGCCGGGGTTAGCAGAGTTGTGCTGGCCAGGGAGCTTTCCCTTGAATCCATCGAGGGAATTATCCGTTCAGGTGGGGTAGGCATTGAGGTTTTCATTCATGGCGCCCTGTGCGTGTGCTATTCCGGCCAGTGCCTTATGTCCAGCCTGATTGGAGGGCGCAGCGGGAACAGGGGGCGTTGTGCCCAACCCTGCCGCATGAAATATGTGCTGGTTGACCGGCAGGGGCGTAGCCTGGCCCAACCAGCGGAGGTTGGGGATTACCTGTTGAGTCCCCGGGACCTGAACCTGAGTGAAAGGTTGCCGGACTTAATTGAGGCCGGGATTAACTCCTTTAAAATCGAAGGCCGGATGAAAAGGCCGGAGTACGTGGCAACGGTGGTCAGGGTCTACCGGGCACTTTTGGACCGGGCTA
>DHTR01000014.1:8366-8608 GCA_002408725.1 Pelotomaculum sp. UBA5255 | reverse complement strand
GGCTACGGCAGGCGGACCCTTTGCTGTTATGCCGGAAGAGGCCAGGGATCTGGCGCAAATCTTCAACCGGGACTTTACGACCGGTTATTTTTACGAGCGCCCGGGCCGGGATCTGATGAGCTTCAAACGTCCGAACAACCGAGGGGTCCGCCTGGGGCGTGTAAAGCGCTTTGACCGCACCAGCCGCCTCGCGGAAATAGCCCTGGAAGAGCCTCTGCGCACCGGGGACGGCATCGAAGTCT
>DHTR01000014.1:3425-8186 GCA_002408725.1 Pelotomaculum sp. UBA5255 | reverse complement strand
CACTGCGCACCGGGGACGGTATCGAGGTCTGGGTAACCAGAGGAGGCCGGGCCGCCGGGGAAGTTGGCCGAATTTTGCTGAACGGCAAGCCCGTGGAACGCGCGTCGGCGGGTGTGGCTGTGCAATTAGATATACCCGGCCGGGTTTTCCCCGGGGACCGGGTTTTTAAGACCCACGATGCCGATCTGATGGAACAGGCCAGGGCAAGCTTTAATTCTCTCTGGGAGCGGCAAAAAATTCCGCTTACGTTCACGGTTTCCGGTCGGATGGACGAGCCGCTGAGGATTCAGGCAGAAGACGCCGGGGGATTTTCCGGTGAGGCTGTTACTGCTTCCCCGGCCCAGGAGGCCCTAAAGCGGCCCTTAACATATGATTACCTGGAAAAGCAGTTGGCCCGATTAGGAAACACTCCTTTTGAGATGACCCATTTGAAGTGCCGACTCGAAGGGGCCTTGATGGTGCCGGTGAGTGAGATCAACGAGGCTCGGAGGCAGGCCCTGGCTAGGTTGGAAGATAGCCGGGTGGCTGCATTCAGGCGCCCGCCCGTTCCAGAGAATGTTTTCAGCCGGCGCCTTTCTGAAGCTCTGTCCAGTGTGTCCGGTGTGCCCGGGGCTGGTGCCGGCAACGTTGGACTGCCGGAGCTTTCCGTGGCGGTAAGTGATCTGCCTTCCCTCAAGGCTGCAGTGAAGGCGGGGGCCGGGGAAGTGTGCTTCGGGGGCGAACAGTACCGCTCCAGACCGCCGGTTAAGCTTGAGGAGCTTTATGCCGGGGGGGAAGCCTGTGCGAAGGCGGGCGCACGGTTTATTTTGGCTTCGCCCCGCATCTTGCAGGAAGAGGAACTGGGCAGGTTTTGCCGCCTCCTGGAAAAGGCCGACGCAAGGCATTTGGACGGCATTATGGTCGGCAACCTGGGACTGATCAAAAAGGTCCGGGAAATAACTAACATTCCAATTGTTTCGGATTTTTCCCTCAATGTCTTCAACCGTGAAACGGCCCGGCTTCTCCAGCAGGCGGGGGTGAGCAGGGTAACCCTCTCTCCGGAATTAACCCTGGAGCAGGTCAGGCAGATGGTTGCCTTGCTACCGGTTCCTGCCGAGGTAATTGTGCACGGTACATTGCCCCTCATGGTTTCTGAGTATTGTGTTGTGGGCAGCTTGCTTGGGAGTGGTAAAAAGGACGGCTGCCCGGGGTCCTGCCGGAGTCTGGCCTGCGGTCTCAAGGACCGCAAAGGGATCGTGTTCCCGGTGGAGTTAGACCAGTGCTGCCGTATGCACATCTTTAATTCCCGATGCTTGTGCGTTATTGACGACACCCGAGAGCTTGCCGGGGCGGGCGTCTCCGTGCTGCGGATTGAGGCCAGGCGCGAGGGCGCCGACTATGTTCGGGACGTAACACGGGCGTATCGTAATGCCCTGGAGCAAAAGCCGGGAGAACGCTACGATGAAAGGCTGGCGGCGCTGAAGGAAAGCCTTGTCCGCTACAGCCCGGAAGGGTTTACTAAGGGCCATTTTTATAGGGGAGTTCTGTAAAGACCTGTGAGAAGATTTGAAAAACGTTTTTTGCTAGGTCCTGCCCCTGCGAAAACAGGTTCAGGGCCTCAAACTTTTTATTTATTGATAACAAAGAGTGCCCGTAGTAGAATAATAAAATGAGTTAAGAAAAGGCGATCTTAAGATAAAAAAGAAGAAGGTTCTATAGAAAAGGCGGGGCTATGGACAAAAAAGTGCTTAGAAGGCTTGAATTTCATAAGGTGCTGGAGCATTTGGCCTCTTTTGCCGGCTCCCCCCTCGGCAAAGAGCGGGTTATGGAATTGGAGCCGGTTGACGACCTGGGTACAATTAGCAGGTGGCAGAAAGAAACCAGTGAGGGGCGCGAGCTTTTAAGGCTGGATCCAACCGCTGAAGTCGGAGGCTGGAAGGATATCCGGGTCCAAATTAAAAGGGCAGACCGCGGGGCCGTCCTTGAACCTGAAGAACTTGCAGCGGTTGCGGATACGCTGACAGCGGGCAGGCTCCTGAAGAATTTTCTCCAGGAGCGGCAGGAGCGTTACCCGCTGCTGAGCGAGCTTTCTTTTTCACTGGCCTCCCTTCCGGAACTGGAAAAAGAAATCAAAAGGACGATTTTGCCCGGTGGCGGGGTGGCAGACACCGCGTCCCCTGAGTTGGCTCAGGTGCGGCGGAAGATCATGAGCAACCAGGCCCGAATTAAGGAGCACCTCGAGCATGTGATCCGCTCTCCGAATTACCAGAAGTATTTACAGGATCCTATCGTGACGATCCGGGAGGGCCGTTACGTTGTCCCGGTAAAAATTGAATACCGCTCCCAGGTGCCCGGTCTTGTCCATGACCAGTCTTCAAGCGGCGCCACCCTGTTCATCGAACCGATGGCTGTTGTGGAGAAGAATAACGAATTGAGGCGCCTGGTGGTTGTCGAAAAGCAGGAAGTTTTGCGCATTCTTACCGGCCTGACCGCCTGGGTTACCCAGAATGCTGAATCTATTCAAATTTCGCTGGAAGCCCTGGGGGATTTTGATTTCATCATGGCCAGGGCCAGGTACAGCCGGAAGCTGGATGCCTGGGCACCCGTGCTAGAGGGTGAGGCCATAATGGACATCAGGCAGGCCAGGCACCCCCTGCTGAAGGGAGATGTGGTGCCGGTGAACCTCCGGCTGGGCGGCGATTTCGATACCCTGATCATGACCGGACCGAACACCGGTGGAAAGACGGTTACCTTGAAAACCGCCGGACTCCTGGTTCTGATGGCTCAATCCGGCCTGCACGTACCGGCCGGCGAAGGCTCCAGACTGGGAATTTTCAAGGAAGTCTTTGCCGATATCGGAGACGAGCAGAGCATTGAACAGTCCCTGAGCACTTTTTCCTCGCACATGACAAACATCGTGGATATCGTGCGCAAGGCAGGGCGTGGCAGCCTGATCCTCCTTGACGAACTGGGGGCGGGGACCGACCCCACCGAAGGCGCCGCCCTGGCCCAGTCAATCCTGGAGAAACTGCATGCCATGGGAACCCGTACAATTGCTACGACCCACTACAGTGAACTAAAAAACTTTGCCTACTTGCGGGAGCGGGTGGAAAACGCCAGTGTAGAGTTTGACGCTGTAACCCTGAGACCCACCTATCGTCTGCTCATTGGCAAGCCCGGTCGCAGCAACGCCTTTGAAATTGCCGCGAGGCTGGGGCTGCCGGAGGAACTGGTGGAAAGAGCCAGGGATTTCTTAACAGTCGAGCAGGTGCGTGTGGATGAGCTGATGCGAAACCTGGAGAAGGCGCAGCAGGTGGCCGAGGGCGAGCGGAAAGCAGCGGTCGTGTTGGCAGAGGAAGCCAGAAGCCTGAAGCAAAGATCTGAGAAAATGGAGCAAGACCTTGCCCAAAAGCGGGAGGCAATCCTGGCCAAGGCAGGGGAAGAGGCGCGAGCCCTGGTTAGAGCTGCGAGACAGGAAGCGGAGGCCACGATTAAAGAGCTCAGGGAAAAAGTCTCACAGGAAACGGCCCGTGGCAGGCAGGGAGCTATCCAGGAGGCAAGAGCAAGACTCGGAAAACTGCAGAGCAGAGTCAGCAAGGCAGTACCCGAAAAAGCAATGTTTGGAGAGGCTCCGGACGACCTGCGCCCCGGTGAGGACATATACTTGCCCAAGTTCAATCAGAAGGGCTATGTCATCAGCCCCCCGGGGCCGGGGGGCGAAGTGCAGGTACAGGTGGGTATTCTTAAAATGAATGTGCCTTTAAAGGACCTACGCAGGGCTGAGAAGACCGGACCTGCCGGCGGACAGAGCGAAGTGGGCAGTGTCCTGCTGGGCAAGGCCCGTGAAATCTCACATGAGCTGGATTTGCGGGGCCTTTACGCTGATGAGGCTGTGCTTCAGGTGGAGAAGTATCTGGACGACGCTTGCCTGGCAGGCCTGTCCAGGGTTTGCCTGATTCACGGCAAGGGCACCGGCTCTCTTAGAATGGCGATTCACAGGGATCTGAAAGGCCACCACCGGGTCAAGTCCTTCCGCCTTGGTGAGCAGGGCGAGGGGGGTTTTGGGGTTACCATCGTAGAGCTGGCCTGAAGCTAAGCAGATTTGCAGTAACGAAATCCCCAGTTAAATGTCTCCTTCCTCGGGGACGATGCAGATAAAAACAAGATTCTCGTTACCGGCATTTTTAAACTGGTGCTCGGAGTTGGAGGGCACGTAGGCCATGGAACCTTCTGCCAAGGGGGTATCCCTGCCATCAACGGATAATACGCCCTGTCCGCTGATAATGTAGTTTATGTGTGGCCAGGGATGAGAGTGGAGGGGTGATTTGCCGCCGTCCCTGAGCGTAAAAAGGCGCATGACCCAACCGTCCCAGCCCTCCTTCGGGCCAATTAATGTTTTTTTAAAGGCGTTTGCTACGCCTGGCGCTATGACTTTAATCTCTTTCAGGTCATTGATACTGCCGATAAACACAATTATCCCTCCATAAAAGAACTTTATTTATCCGTCCATTTCTAGGTGTGTGGTTTAGATTCCTTCTCTTAAATTCCTGCAGTGACAAAAAAATAAACCGGGTCTAGACCCGGTTTTTAAATTGCCTCTTAGATCGTTGTGTACATCCAGTTGTGCCCGTTGTTATTATCCCAGTTTTCACTCGTGTCACGGAAACAGAAAGTTAACCTGCTATCCTCCATATTCAAGGTTTTCTTCCAGCCTTCCGGTGTGTGCTGCATGCGGTAATCATCGATGATGCTCCACTGCATGGGGTCCCCGAATCCAGCATG
>DHTR01000014.1:3065-3189 GCA_002408725.1 Pelotomaculum sp. UBA5255 | reverse complement strand
CGGACCGATGCAGCAACCCATTATAAAAAATGGTTACGTCACTACCGTCCGGGGCCAGGGATTTGACATGGACTCCCCGGTTGTGGTCAGACCAGCCCTGGTTATACAATTGTTTTCACCTCCT
>DHTR01000014.1:2468-2853 GCA_002408725.1 Pelotomaculum sp. UBA5255 | reverse complement strand
AGGGATTAAATTATTTTTCACGCCTTAGTTTAATCAAAAAATAAAGTTACTATGAATGCCTAAAATTGTGTAGCCGACCTTTTATCACCAGTTTCTGTTCCCAACTAAAAAGCCCCACCTCACAGGGGGGCTTTTAAAAACAACATCTAACATATTCGGATTGTTTTATTAAAGTGCATCTTCACTAACCTGACCCTGGTTTCCCTGACTGGGTTGTAGCTCTGCGTTGATAGGTATATTTCGGGGCGGTTTGGTCGTTTTAGGTGAGGTAGGATTATCGGGTTGTTCCCCACCGGGTTGTGCCAGTCCTTTACCGGGTCCATGAAGGGTGCATGAAACCGCAGTCACGCGCTGGTCATAGTCCTGCACGGAAGAGGGAACGGTG
>DHTR01000014.1:0-2296 GCA_002408725.1 Pelotomaculum sp. UBA5255 | reverse complement strand
GCACGGAAGAGGGAACGGTGTAGGGGAGTTTAATCAGCGGCTTTATGACCCGATCCGGGCAATACTCGTTGGGCAGGTGGCCGCTGGCCGCGCATACTTCAACGAAAACGTGAATATTGTCGGTTTCCGTAGGCGCCGTTCCTTCCGCAAATAAATCCGTTACCAGGCAGTCGCCCGGCGTGTTGGGTCCCGGCAAAAGCCCCGACTTGGCGTCTACGGTTTCTGATACCAGTCCAGCCGGGCGGGGAAAGTTTTTGGCTGGGACGCCGTTGAGCGCCTTGCCCATAATGTCCTGCCAGATCCTGGCTGGATACATACCGCCGTATGCCTGCGACATTGGCGTCTGATTGTTGTCGTGGCCAATCCAGACTACAGTCACCAGCTCAGGGGTGTACCCAGCAAACCAGATATCAACGCCTTTATCAGTTGTCCCCGTTTTGCCCGCTGCCGGTCGTCCGATTTGAGCTCCGGTGCCGGTTCCGCTTTGCACCGCGGATTTAAGCATGTCCGTAACGAGAAAGGCGGTGGTGGCTTTCATGGCCTGCCGCTGTTTGGGAACATGCTGGTCGAGGATAACTCCATCTGCTTTTTCGACTTTGATGATGGCGGTTGGTTCAATGAAAACCCCCTGGTTTGCAAAAGCCCCATAGGCTCCCGCCATCTGGAGGGGGGTTACCCCGCTGTGCAGCCCGCCCAGAGCCATGCTGAGGCCGTGGGCTGAAGGGTCCAGCTTGATCCCCAGGCCGGAGGCAAACCGGATGGCTTCGCTGAGGCCGACTGTGTCAGCCAATAATTTTACTGCAACTGTGTTGATGGATCGAGTCAGGGCTGTGCGCAGTGTAACCAGGCCTCTGTAGACGCCGTCAGAGTTCCCTGGTTCATAGGATCCATATTTTACCGGAACATCGTCAACCACAGAGGCCGGTCCCAGGCCTTTGTATTCAATAGCCGGTCCATAGGCTGCAATGGGCTTAAAAGCGGAGCCGGGCTGCCGGGTTGTCATCGTGGCGCGGTTCCACTGCCTCTTCTGGATATGCTCCCGCCCACCCACAAGCGCTTTAATATGTCCCGTGTGAGGGTCCAAAACCACAATTGCGCCCTGGGGCTGAGAAATACCTTTGGCATCGGTTTCGGAAGGAGGGAAGTTGGTGGTTTTCTCCATTGCTGCCTCAGCGATTTGCTGAATTTTCGGGTCAAGGCTGGTATAGACTTTGAGTCCACCCTTGAATACTTCGGTCTCGCCGTATTGTTCAATGAGTTTTTCAGTCACGTAGTCCAGGAAATACGGGTAGGGGTACTGTTTTCGGGACGACTCCTGGGTTTCCAGTTCTAACTCCTTGGCTTTTGCAACTTCTGCCTGGCTCTGGCTAATATAGTTGTGTTTAACCATGCAGTCCAGGACCGTGTTGCGCCTGGAAACGATGGTTTTAATATGGTCCTCCTTTTCTTTGTCCTTGAGGACCAGGATCTTAAAGGGATTGTAAGCGCTGGGGGCCTGCGGCAGCGCGGCCAACAAGGCCGCCTCCTCCAGCTCCAGCTTGCGCACATCTTTGCCAAAAAAGGTCTGTGCCGCCGCCTGGATTCCATAAGTTCCTTCGCCCAGGTAAATGTTGTTCAGGTACATTGTGAGAATTTCGTCCTTTGTGTAGCGCCTTTCAACCTGAATGGCCAGGATAACTTCCTGGATCTTTCTTTTAACGGTTTGCTCCGGGCTTAGAAACGATATTTTGACCAACTGCTGTGTGATGGTGCTGCCGCCCTCCCGGATTTCCCGCGATGCTAAATCAGACCAGGCAGCCCTGGCAATTCCCCTCAAGCTGATTCCGTGATGCTGTTTAAAGGCGGGATCCTCTATGGCCAGGAAGGCATTTGTGACATGTTGGGGGACGGTTTTTAGATCTACGGGAACGCTGTTTTTAATCCCCACATTGGTGACCAGGTTGCCGTCTTTATCGTAAATCATGGTTGAAGCGCTGGCTTCAAGAGCCGCCGGGCTCATTGCCGGCATGTCCCTGACACTGGCAAACACCAGACCTACACCGGCGCCACAGGCGACCAGCACTGCCAGGCAGAGAAGGACGAAAAGCAGGCGGCCCGGTTTTAACCTTTTTCGTTTATTCCTTTTTCTCGCCAATTATCTCTATCCTCCTGTTAAAGTTAACTGAATTATAACATACCTCTTTCGCATAGTAATAAACAAAAATTTCCTCTTTAAAACAGAGACATTATAAATAATAAAAATGGCCTTCACCTGGAAGACCATATAACAAAATCCCGACTTTTACAGTTAGCATAG
>DHTR01000070.1:9757-12076 GCA_002408725.1 Pelotomaculum sp. UBA5255 | reverse complement strand
TAGTTATTTTATAGCTGCTTCAAACCTCCACAGATCGAACTTTTGGTTGAAGCGCGCCCCGGGCAAAGCAGTTACTTTTTTAAATCTATAATTAGTCTTGTTGGAATAATTACACTAAAAGAATAAAAATCCTTTTCAGAACCGGCGGTTGGGTAAATTTCTTCCGGACTAATTTTAGCATTTACACACCTCTTACCTTCCTTAAACGCATTATAAAAGCACAAAAGCTAAAGTTTTTGCTTTTTTTGACGAATTAATCATTAGTTAGCTATTTTTTAGGAGGGTCGGTAATGTCTTCAAACAATATTCTTAGCGCCCTTACCAGCTCCAGTACCATCAGGATGAGCGGGTTGGCTACCGGTATCGACACCGACGCAGTCATAAAGCAGCTGATGCAGGCAAATAAGGTAAAAGTTTACAAACTGCAACAGAACAAGCAAATCCTCAAGTGGCAACAGGAAGACTACCGGGAGGCCAATAACATCCTGCGTTCCTTAAAGGACATCGCCTTTACTATGAAATTGCAGAGCACGTTCCTGGCCAAAACCGCTTCCTCCTCCAATGAAACGGCCTTTCTTGCCGTCTCCCAAAGCAACGCTCCTAACGGAACATTCAGCGTTACAGTAAACCAGTTGGCCGACGGCGCCTCCAAGGGCAGCCAGGCCGCCCTGCCGGACGCAAAAAACCTGGACGGAACATACAAAACCCTGGCCGACCAGTTCAGCCTCACCGGCAGCATATCTTTCACCCTGGAAGGCAGCAACAGCAGTAAAACCTTTAATTTTGATACTTCAAGCGCCAACATTGGCAGCATTGTATCTGAAATTAACGCCGCCAACCTGGGTCTATCCGCAAGCTATGATTATTCCTTGAACAGGTTTATTCTTAATACCACTTCAACGGGCAGCTCCGCGAAAATTGTCGTTACCGGTGATGACAGCAACTTTCTGTCCAGCAGCGCGGGAGACGGCAGCAACAACTTGAACTTGATGCTTAAGGGCGACGGAACTGTTTACAACGGCAATGATGCAATGTTGGACTTCGGCGACATGCAGAACATAACCAGTTCCAGCAATACCGTCACTGTGAACGGTGTTACTCTTCAACTCAAACAGGGCGGTGGATCCATCGGCACGGTAACGGTAGCCCCGAACAGCGAAGCGGTTTTTAACTCAATCAAAGATTTTGTTAACAATTATAACGATGCTATTGACAAAATAAATAAAAAGGTAGCAGAAAGAAGGTATACCGATTATCCCCCGCTTATCGACGAGCAAAAAAACGCCATGGGCGAAGAGGAAATTAAAAAATGGGAGAGTCTTGCCCGGAGCGGACTATTGCGCAACGATATGCTCCTCAGAGGCATTGTAAATAAGATGCGTACAAGCATGCATACCAGCTTTGCGGGGACGACCGGCGCCAACAACCTTTCCGCACTAGGAATAACGACGGGCTCATATGTCGAAAAAGGCAAGCTCCAGATCAACGAAACTAAGTTGAAGGAAGCTATCCAGAAGGACCCAACGGGAGTAATGGACCTTTTTACCAGGGCTTCAGATAACTCTAACGAAAAGGGGATTGCCGCAAGAATCTACGATGACCTGAATAGCACCATAACCCTCATCGCCTCCAAGGCCGGCAACGAATATTCCCTCAGTTCGGTCGACAACAGCGTCATCGGGCGGCGAATGACAGAAATAGACAGTGAAATAGAGTCCTGGCATGATCGTTTAGATAGAGTTGAAAGTCGTTACATTGCTCAGTTTACTGCCTTGGAAAAGGCTATCGGCACGTTAAATTCCCAAAGTTCCTGGCTCGCTCAGATGCTGGGAAGCAAATAAATATTGAGAGGAGAATGCTTGTGTCTGTGATAACCCCTTACCAGCATTACCTGGACAACGCAATTCTTGGCGCCGACCCGGAACAACTGACCCTGATGCTTTACAACAGCGTGATAAAATTTATCGGGCAGGCCCTTCACGCAGTTGAAAAAAAAGACGTTGCCGCCACTCATAACGCCATCGTGAGGGCGCAGGATATCGTTTCACACCTGGCTGCAACTTTAAAGGAGGGCTACACTGTCTCTGCCGGCCTGCTTGAGCTTTACCACTATCTTGGCCGGCGCCTGGTTGAGGCAAACATCCACAAAGACACGACAGCGCTGACCGAGGTTCTTGGCATAGCCGAAGAACTGAGAGACACCTGGTTTCAAGCCATGCAGCAGGCACGGCGGGAGAAACCGTAATGAACGGGCAACTCCCGGTCGAAACCCGGGAAGACCTGACCCAACTGTTGTTCTTGTGTAAAAAGAAAAAAACC
>DHTR01000070.1:8569-9574 GCA_002408725.1 Pelotomaculum sp. UBA5255 | reverse complement strand
CAAAGAAAAAAACCGTGGCAGCGATGCTCCATACAGCTACTGCCACATATTTTAGCCGGGATCAAGATAATGAGGAACCGGCGGAAAAAAAGCTTGAAAGAATCAATAGCCTACTGGAACTAAGAGAGCAATATATCAATGAAATCAATCAAATCAACATTGAAATGCTGCAACTAGCGGATCTGCCGGGGCAATCTCCACCTATTGATCAAACAAGACACCGTCTTAAAGAATACCCGGAGTGGCAGGCATATCAAAAAGAACAAGATGAAACCCTGGATCTACTGTCGAAGACCCGGGAATTTGATCACAAACTAAGTCGCTGCTTAGAAGATTTCCTGGCAAGCCTTTCAGTGCAATTAAAAGAACTGCATCTTAAAAGAAGCGGTTTAAAATCATATGAGGCTGCAGGAGATCAGTTAAAAGGTTGTTTTGTCAACCAAAAGGTTTTTTAGTTATTAAATAAATTGGGCCCGGGTTTAAGCGGGCAAAGGGAGAACTTTAAATGGTTGACGGCAGTTATGAAGAAAAACTTGAAATCTATAAACTCTTTCTCAGTGATAGCCGGGAAATGCTTGACGATATAGAACCGCAAATTATCACCATGGAAGAAATTGCCCTACCCGATGGAATCATTGACGAGGGGATTATAAACGCGGTTTTTCGTCTATTTCATTCCCTGAAAGGTTCCGCTTCCTTCCTTGAACTCCATAATATTACCCGGGTAACCCATGAAGCTGAAACCCTGCTTGATCTGTTTCGCAGCGGTGAGGCTGTCATAAGTACAGCCCATATTGACCTGTTAATCCGCGCCATCGACCTGATCAGGAAGACCCTGATTACCGTGGAGAAGAATTTTAATGATCAGGGTCACGAAGATGAAGCCGCAGTAATTATTAACGACTTGCGGGAATGCATTGCCAGACTGGTTGCAGAGAATAATTCCCCCCCTTCTCCAAAAGCCGAAACTGACCCTTCCCTGAACACCGTTGCAGATGAGGTCAC
>DHTR01000070.1:1531-8390 GCA_002408725.1 Pelotomaculum sp. UBA5255 | reverse complement strand
TGAGGTCACCCCGTCACCAGAAATTGAAGAGGACTTCCTTTCCTCTCCTGAAATGACCTCCTGCTTTGTAGAGGAAAGTCGGGGGTTGCTGGACGAAGCTGAAAAAGCCCTGCTGGCTCTGGAAAGATTGCCTGATAACCCGGAATATGCAGACGTTGCTTGCCGCGCCATGCACAGTATCAAAGGAAATGCCGGTTTCTTTGGCTACGGTGACCTGGAGGAAGTAAGCCGGCAGGCTGAAATGATCCTCGACCAGATCAGAAACGATGAAAAGACCTGTGAAGCAGTTACAATTTCTTTTTTGTTCATTGCCATCGACGCCCTGCGTGACGGCATTCAGCAGGTAAGCCAGGGCCTGACACCGGAAGTGCCCGGGAAAAAAGAACTGGTGGATTATTTGAACAGCTTGTCCGGAGGTTCTGCCGGTGACAGTCAAAACGAAGATTGTACCCGGGAGCAGACGGCAAACTTAAAGCTGGAAAAGGAACAGGGACAGCCGACGGCGGCAGCCCCCGACCAGGGCTTCGTAGCGAAAGAAAGCGCCGGCGCCAAACAGGCTGACAACCGTACCGGGAAGCATTCATTAGCCACGCAGCAGCAGGCCATCAGGGTTGACCTTGAGAAAATTGACAAACTTTTAGACCTGGTGGGAGAACTGGTTATTTCCGGAGCCATGGTTGCAAGCACTTTGACGGGTCAGCAACTGGAACGCATGGAAAAGGCCGTCGTTCAACTGGACAAAATAACCAGGGGTATTCAGGAAGTGGCAATGTCGATGAGAATGATCCCGTTGAACGGAACCTTCCGGAAAATGGTCCGTCTCGTGCGTGACCTGGCTCAAAAATCCAATAAAAAAGTTGTCCTGGAAATCTTCGGTGAAGAAACAGAAGTAGATAAGACAATTATCGAGCAGATTTCCGACCCGCTGGTCCACATTATTCGCAACGCGCTGGATCACGGCATTGAAAGCCCGGAGGAACGAAAAGCGCTGGGTAAGCCGGAAACGGGCCGGGTAACCATAGAAGCCAAGCACTCTGCAGGGGAAGTATGGATTGTGGTAAAAGATGACGGAAGGGGGCTGGATCCGGAAAAAATAATGCGCAAAGCACTGGAGCGGGGTTTAATCAAGAGTGAGGAAAAGGATTTTCTTAAGGATGAAGAAGTCTGGAAACTGATCTTTGAGCCCGGCTTTTCCACCGCTGAAAAATTATCGGATATCTCCGGCAGAGGGGTCGGCATGGACGTCGTAAAGCGAAATATTGAAAAGCTGCGAGGCAAGGTGGACATCCGCAGCAAGGTGGGCGCCGGTACTATTTTTATTGTGCGTATTCCCCTGACCCTGGCCATCATTGAGGGAATGGTGGTTAAGGTCAGCAACAACCGCTATACCATTCCCAGCAATTCCATTAGAGAGTCATTGCAGCCCAAAAGCGACCAGATAACCCGCACACCGGACGGCCTTGAAGTTGTCAGCATCCGGGGAGAGCTTTTGCCGGTTGTCCGCCTGCATGAATTTTACAGAATCAAACCCGTTTACTACCAACTAACCGACGGTATTTTAATTGTAATAGAAACTGACGAAAGGAAATGCTGCCTGTTTGTTGACGAGGTGGTGGGCCTGCAGCAAATCGTGATCAAGGGGCTTTCCAGCTACCTGGGACGCGTCAGGAGCGTGTCAGGTTGCGCCATCCTTGAAGATGGGGACATCAGCATTATCCTTGACTGCGACGAGCTGATCAATAAGGTTGAACAAGCAGGTTAATGGAGCTTTACGGAGGTGAAAGTAGTGAACCTGAGGGAAAAGCTTGATGAAGACTTATTAGAGGAAAATTACGAAGAGGAAGAGGATACCCAGGAGGACAAATATTTAACTTTTGTCATCAGCAAAGAGGAATACGGCATTGAAATCAGGTATGTGACTGAGATAATTGGAATCCAAAATATTACAGAGGTTCCCAACATGCCGCTGTATGTCAAGGGAGTCATCAACCTGCGCGGCAAGGTCATACCAGTTATAGATGTGCGGTTGCGCTTCGGGGTGGTGGAAAGAGCTTATGACGATCGCACCTGTATTATCGTCATTAACATAGACGACCAGTCGGTGGGGCTGATTGTTGACAGGGTTTCCGAAGTGCTGGACATACCCAAAAGCGAGGTTGAGCCGCCTCCCAAGGTGAGAAAGGGCGAAAGCAGCCGCTTCATCCAGGGCATGGGCAAAGTCGGCGACAAGGTGAAAATCATTTTGAATGCTTATCAATTGCTTTTTGATTACGATAAGGGAGCCGAACTATAGGGGTTGTGTCTCGAAATGCTTAAATTAGAGTTGATTCAGGAGGGGCATAGATGGCCTTTACCTATTTTTTCAGGGACCAACATACCCTCAAGCTGACTTTGAAGCATGTAATCCCGTCTGTCGCGGGTTGCAGCAGGGTTCGCGTGTGGGATGCCGGTTGCGCAATGGGACCGGAGCCGTATTCCCTGGCCATCATGTTTGCCGAGAACATGGGACGCTTCGCTTTCCGAAACCTGCGCATAGATGCAACGGACGTAGACGGCAGCAACCAGTTCGGGAAAGTAATCTCGCAGGGCGTGTACCCGGAAGACGACCTGAAACGGATCCCGCAAGATTTGTTTGAAAAGTACTTTCACCTGGACAATAATCAGGGCTATTACAGGGTAAACGACTCAATCAGGAGTAAGGTGGTTTTCCAAAAACACGATCTACTCTCCCTTAGGCCAATTGGGCAGGGCTTCAACCTGGTGTTATGCAAGAATGTTCTTTTGCATTTTCAGCCGGCTGAGCGGGTGGCGGTGATCAGGATGTTTAATGAGGCACTGGCGCCCGGGGGCTTCCTTGCCATGGAGCAAACTCAAAAAATGCCGCAGGAAGTCGCTCACCTTTTTGAACAGGTGGCAGCTAACGCGCAGCTGTTCCGAAAAGCTGGAGTAAAGCATTGAAGGCGGGTCTTGCCCGCTGCTGTTTGGAAAATCATTAGAAAAGATTGAACATCAGGAGGTCAAGAACTTATTCGGGCATGACGAACCTGTTTTTTTAAAATGTTGGGGAAATAATTAGAGAGACATAATAAACGTGACAAACAGCGAGATATAGGTTAAATGTGAATTAGTTTTAGGGGAGGGGAAATAAAGTGAAACTAAAAACAGGAGCAAAGATAGCTTCAGGCTTTGCGGCAATACTGCTGCTTCTTGTGATTATGGGCGTGAGTTCACTTGTTTCAACCAATTCCATTAATAAAAACATTGATTCCATGGAAAAAATCAACGAGCGCTTGTCACTGGAAAAGTCTATCGAATCAAGCTTCTACAATGGCGTTGCCGGCATCCGCGGCTATATCGCCTACGGAAAAAGCTCCTTCAGGGACGCTTATAACAACGACTTAAGCAAAACCCTGGAGATGGAAAAACAGCTCCTTGAAAAATGCCCACCGGATAAAAAGGCTGACGTGCAAAAGCTGATCGAGGTGACCAGTACATACCACAGGGGTATAACGAACGATTTAATCCCGGCCATCGAAAGGCAATACAGGGCCTCCGACCCTGACACCAATGTGTCCGAGCAGCAAGAGGTAAGCAGGATAGCCGGCACCCTGGTCCCGGTAACCAACCAGTTGACCGAAACAGTACAGGCGCTGGTAACAAATGACGAGCAAGTCTTCATGGCAAGCATTAAAGCTGCCAACACGGGCGCTTCCAAGGTCAGTTGGACTTCAATTATCTTGGGCATTATAGCCCTTCTCATAGGCATTGCTTTAAGTATGCTGATTGCCCGGTCCATCAGTAAAGCTATCCATTCCCTGCTGGCTGAAACAAACCACCTGATTGAGGCGGCCAAGGAGGGCAAGCTGGACACCCGAGGCAATGTGGAGAAAATCGACCTGGAATTCCAGGGGATCATCCGGGGAATAAACGATACCCTGGACGCTGTAATAAACCCACTGAATCTAGCGGCGGAGTACGTCGACCGGATTGCCAAGGGCAATGTCCCGCCGAAAATCACCGAGGGCTACAGCGGCGACTTCAACGAGATCAAAAACAACCTGAATACACTGATTGACGTCACGGCTGAAAACAAGCAAAGGGAAGAGGACCTTCTGCTGATCAAGGGTGCGGTAGAGGGTTCCGGCGCCCCCATTGTTGTTACCGACAAGAAAGGCATTAAGATCCTCTCCCAGAACAAGGCGTTTACAGAAATGTTCGGGTACAGCAGGGAACAAATCAACGCCGCAGGCGGCCTGCCCATAATTTTTGTGAACCCCGCCACGGGCCGTGAACTTCATAAGAGCATCATGAGAGGGCAAACCTGGGACAATGAACTGGACCTGCGTACCCGCGACAACCGGGTTATACCTGCCACAATGTGCAGCGATGCCGTCAGAAATGAGAACAAGGAAATAATCGGGTGCTTTGGCATTATGAACGACATAACGGAACAAAAAGTGGTTCTCAAGGCAGTGCAGGAACTCGTTGAAAAGGCCAAAGCCGGTGAACTGTCGACCCGTGCGGACGTTGCCGCCAGCGGTGATTATAAAAACCTTGTGGACGGCATCAATGAAATGCTGGACGCCGTCATTAATCCTTTAAACATGGCGGCCGATTATATAGACCGGATTGCCCATGGCAACACCCCGCCGAAGATCACCGACATCTATTATGGGGACTTTAATAAGATCAAGGACAACCTGAATGGCTGTATTGATACCATCGGCGCCCTGGTTGATGAAGTCGGCACCCTCATCGGTGTAGGTCTGGAAGGCAAGCTCGACCAGAGGGCCAATGCGGACAGGACCGGAGGTGTTTGGCGCAAAATCCTGCGCGGGATGAACGACGCCATGGACAACGTGATTAGACCGCTGAACATGGCAGCCGAATACATCGACAGAATTAGCAAGGGAGACATCCCGCCGAAAATCACGGAGGAATATAAGGGCGACTTCAACGAAATCAAGAATAACCTGAACGGCTGCATTGACGCCGTAAACGGCTTGCTCAAAGAGGCCAACCAGTTAATCCAGGCTGTCGGGAAAGGTGTGCTCGACACGCGCGGCAACGAGGCAGCCTATAGCGGTGACTGGGGCAAGCTTCTGGGCGGCATGAATACCCTTGTTGAGGTTATCAACAAACCCGTCGGGGAGTTAATGACCATTTTACGACTATATGCAAATAACGATTTTACCCGGAGAGCAGACGGAGAGTATGACGGTGTCTGGAACGACCTGATGCTTGCCACCAACGATTTGCAAGAGAAGCAGACGCAGATGATCATGATCGTGGACGATATCAGCCACGGCAAACTCAGCGACCTGGAAGGCCTGAGGCAAATCGGGCAAGGAAGTGAGAATGACCGTCTTATTCCCGCCTTTATCAGAATGATGGACGCCTTGAAAGGCCTTACAGACGACATCAACACACTGGTCTCCGCAACCGTAGCGGGCCGGCTTGACGCCCGCGCCGACGGCTCCCGGTACGAAGGTGAGTTCCGGAAAGTTATCGAAGGCGTCAACACAACTCTGGAAGCGGTCATTGGCCCCCTGAACGTGGCGGCCGAGTACGTGGACCGGATTGCCAAGGGAGATATCCCGCCAGTCATCACCGATACTTACCGGGGTGATTTCAACGAGATTAAAAACAACCTGAACGCCCTCATCGACAACTTGCACAGCCTGCTCAACGAGGCGAAGGCCTCGATTGAATCCGTGCGGGAGGGCCGGCTGGAGGATCGGCGCAACGCCCAGGCCTTTAACGGCAAATGGTATGAACTGGTCGAGGGCTTGAACGGACTGATGGAAGTTGTGAGTGAACCGGTTCAAGATATGATCAACGTACTGAGCAAGTACGCGGTCAACGACTTGAGCAGCACGGTTGACAAAGAATACTTCGGCAAGTGGAATGAAATGAAACAGGCCCTTAATGAGGTGCATGAACGCCTGGGGAATATCTACCAGACGGTATACAAGGTCGCCAACGGGGATCTCAGCGATCTGGAAGTGTACAAGAAAGTCGGGCGCAGGAGCGAGAAGGACGAACTGGTGCCGGGCTTCATCAAGATGCAGGAGGCCATTCTGAAGCTGCTGAAAGACGCCAACGAACTGGCAGGGGCAGCAGTCAAAGGCAAGCTCCACAACCGCGCCGACGCTTCCCAGCACCAGGGCGAGTACCGCAAAATCATTGAAGGTGTCAACAAGATGATGGGCGCTGTAGTTGATCCGATTGAAGAAACGGCAGATTGCCTTAAAGAAATGGCTAACGGCAACCTGGACGTGCGGGTTACGGGCAAGTACCAGGGCGACCACGCCATCATCAAGGACGCCCTCAACACCTCGCTGGAAGCGCTCAATCAAATCATCAAGCAAGAGGCGGTCAGGTGCCTGCAGGAGATTGCCAGGGGCCGTCTGGATGTAGCGATCACCGGTGAATACAAGGGAGACTACGCTATCATTAAAAACGCCCTCAATAAGGCCATCGAAGATTTAAACGAGATTTTAGGCCAGGTTTCCATCGCTATTGAGCAGGTGCACACCGGCACCCAGCAGGTTTCCGACTCCAGCCAGGTCCTGTCCCAGGGCGCCGCTGAATCGGCCGGCACAATGGAACAGATTGCCTCATCAATGCAAGAAATGAACACCCAGACCAAGCACAATGCCGAAAACGCCGCCCAGGCCAACCTGTTGGCCACCCAGGCCAGGAATAACGCTGAAAAGGGCAACGAACAAATGGGCATGATGCTCAAGGCCATGACGGACATCAACGAGTCTGCGGCCAATATTTCTAAAATTATCAAGGCCATCGATGAAATCGCTTTTCAGACCAACCTCCTGGCCTTGAACGCTGCGGTCGAGGC
>DHTR01000070.1:0-1261 GCA_002408725.1 Pelotomaculum sp. UBA5255 | reverse complement strand
CAAGGCGGCGAAAGAGACCGCCGAAATGATCGAAGGTTCGATCAAGAAAACCGAAGTCGGAACCAAAATTGCCGAGGATACCTCGAAAGCCCTGGAAGAAATCGTTCAGGGTGTTACCAAAGTAACCGATTTCGTCAGCGAAATTGCCTCAGCCTCTAAAGAGCAGTCTGCGGGCATTGAGCAAATCAATGAAGGTCTGGGTCAGGTCGACCAGGTTACCCAGCAAAACTCGGCCGGCTCCGAAGAACTGGCTGCCGCCAGCCAGGAAATGTCCGGCCAGGCCGAAATGGTCAAGCAAATGCTGAATAGGTTCAAACTAAAAAGGCAGGTTGCCTCCAATTTCGACGCCGCTGCTTCCGGTCCTGTTTACCGGTCTACACAAAAGCGACCACAGGGTTTTGGCTATCAGCCGGCCCCAGGTCATTCCAAAGCCAGGATGCAAAATATCGGTCGAATTAGCCGGGAGGAAGCTGCAGCAACATCACTGGAGGACATGAACAGTCCGGGAAGCGTCATCTCCCTGGACGACGAAGACTACGGCAAGTTTTAAGCAGGTCCAGGTAGCCGGCGCGGCTGTTCAATGTCTGCGCCGGCCGTCTGGCTGCACCGGCAATTGTTGTTAGACAAGAGGAGTAGAGCTAATGAATAACCTGTGCTTAACCGATGAGGAATTTACTTTAATCAGTAACCTCGTTTACGAAAAGTGTGGGATCAAACTGGGTAAGCAAAAGCGTACCCTGCTGGTGGGACGATTGCAAAAAATTGTTAGCCAGGGGGGCTTTGAGAGCTTTAAGGACTACTATCATTACGTGCTCCGGGACACCAGCGGCAACGCCCTGAAGATCCTTGTAGATAGAATATCTACCAACCACACTTATTTTTTTCGTGAAAGCGACCATTTCAACTTTCTTTCGTCTACCGTACTACCGGAAATTGAGGCAAAGCTTCGGAAGAACCGAAAAAATGCAATAAGGATTTGGTCTGCGGGCTGTTCTTCCGGCGAGGAACCGTATACTCTGGCAATGCTCCTCAGCAATTATTTCGGCAGCCGGATTTCTAAAATGGATATCGGGATTCTTGCCACCGACATTGCAGTGAGCGCCCTGGAAAGAGCCGTAAGCGGCATCTATCCGCCGGAAAGCATGGACCGGGTGCCCCCCCTCTATCGCACTAAATACTTTACCATGGCTCCGGACGGGAGCGGGCTGGTCAAGGAAAATATCAAACAAATGATCCTTTTCCGCCGTTTAAATTTGATCCA
>DHTR01000095.1:15427-34182 GCA_002408725.1 Pelotomaculum sp. UBA5255 | reverse complement strand
GATCTGGTCCTGTTGATGACCGTAAACCCGGGTTTCGGCGGACAGACCCTGATTCCAGAGGTTCTGCCGAAAATAAAGGCGGTTAAAAGGATGTTGGAAGAGCGCGGCCTGGGGGCGGAAATACAGGTTGACGGTGGAATTAACAGCAATACGGCGGGTGCTGTGGCAAAAGCCGGGGCAAACGTGCTGGTGGCCGGCTCAGCCATCTTTGGCAAAGATGATCTTGTTGCGGCGCTGAGGGAGATCAGGCAAGCCGCAGAGGGAGGTAAACTTTAAAATGGCAATTTGGAAGTGCGAACAAAAAACCATTGCCGAAATTACGGAAAGAAACAGATATTTCGATCTTAATTATTTTGAAGTTTATTTTCTCCGTCTGCCCGGAGTTCCCGGTTGCGCTAACCACGGGGTAGAGTAAGTTAGTCCGGTTCAGGCTTGGAATCAGTTCTCATGGGAAGCAAGACAGTTCGGAGCGGAAGTAAGTTTTTAGCGTCCAAAAAGCGCCGGGGTTTTACCCGGCGCTTTTATCGTTATTTTACAACGTGATTTTACTTAAGCCCAAATTATTTAATCACTAAGCTGCCTGTTTCCTGAAGACCTTCCAGTTTGTTGGCCTTAATCATCATCTTGGACAGAGTATAGAGGTTTTCGTTAATATACAGGATTCTTTCAATGTTCTTTTCGCTGTCGTACCAATAGCTTCCAGCCTTAAGGAAATCCTCTTCCGTAAGGTGTGTAAGGCGGCCTTGGCGGACAAAGCCGTGGTCAAGATCCAGGTTGTAAACATAAGCTCCCTGGAAGGTAAACTGGCCGTACTCCGGGAAGGGTGCTCCTGCTGTTCCCCTGGCTTCGCCGGACTCCATGACCCTGACAGGGAAGGCCAGGAGGTTTTTCTCTTTGGAAAACAGCAGGGCTTTGTGGTTTTGCAAAAGTTCGGAGTCTGTTCCCCTGTCACCGATTTTTTCCCGGAACATTTCCACGGGATTTTTAACGTCAGTAACATCGAAGAGAGCCATTTTCATACCCATGTAAAAGGCCATGCTTCCTTCATCGCCCGTTCCTCCCTTCGGTCCCAGTTCCACAGTGTCCTTGCCGAAGCCGATGATATGGTTTTCATCGTAGGGATGCAGATAATCGCTGTAGCCGGGAATCTTCAGGGCGCCCAGTATTCCGGGATGCCGAGGATCGCTCAAATCCAGGACAAAGAATGGGTCTACACTTTTGAAGGTCACCATGTACGCCCTGTCTCCCAGGAATCTAACAGAATAGATCTTTTCGCCGGGGGCAATGCCTTCTATTTTACCGGTGATCTTCAGGTCGCTGTCCAGAACATAGAGGTTGTTCTTGGATGTAAATTCGTCGGAACGCCAGCTCTCACCCTGGGTAGTGGCAATACGGAAAAAGTTGTTATATTCGTCCATGGAAAACTGGTTGAGAATGCTGCCCGGCGCCTCTCCGCTTCCTGCGTAAGTTAAGTCCCCGTCCTTCATTTCAAACTTGTATACCTTAGTACTGTTTGTGGCTCCCTGAGGCCGGGGGCCGGGCAGCACCCCGGATAGATCCTTTCTGGTGTCGTAGCGGTAGCTGGTTACAGCAATATAAAGGTTTTTTGTGGAGGCGTAAATGTTCTGGCCGGATCCGAGATAGCTGGAAACACTGGCTTTTTCATCGGGCCGGTCGAGGTTCAACCCGGCCACGATCAGGTAACTGGGTTCTACAAAACCGGGGAAACAGCGGATTTCCGGGTAGTCTATTTCTACGAATCCTTCCTGGATTGCTGTATCACGGTACAAGGGTCTGGGTTCCTCGATTTCCTGTCCCGGATTATAGTAAATGTTCTTGTTGGCAACGAGATAAAAGGATTGTCCGATCTTTCTGGAAGATACATACCGCCCGTTCAGCTCCAGCTCGCGCAACTGCCGGATGTTTGATTTATCCTTGATATCGTAGATTATCGCCTTGACTGATTCCCTGTTCCAGTAAGGAGGCATGATTATCGGGCTGCTCTCCATGGGTCTATAGACGGGAGCGTTCGCTTGGCCGATGACAACCAGGTGGCTTTCATCCACGTACATTTCCAGCGGTGAAAAGCCCCTATTTTCGTAATTCAAAGTACTTACAACTTTCAGATCTTCCGGCGGGTAGGCCTTTGCGATGATGATCCGCTCCCGGTTGACCTGGTAAATATAGGCGCCGTCAGTTTTTACGATATCGGCTTCATCCACACCCTCGACCTGAAGGTTGGTTTTGGAATAATCCGCCTCGCCTGCCACTGAGTTGGCCTTGCCGCCTGCCCCTGAGGGGGGAGCAGCGGCGCTTAGTTCCCGGGCATCCTGTGTTACTCTTATTCCATCATCTGCTGCTCTTGTTTTATACAATGCTGATCCGCCCTGCCGGGTATTTGCCAGGAGGTTTTTTAAGTTTTCATAGGAGCCGACATTTGGGAGAAGAGTGTCCCCCTCCGGCTGCTGATCCTGCAGGCTCCCCGGTTCCCCGACCCGTACGGTTCCGGCCGACTCCACCCAGTCCACCTCATAACCCAGGGCTTCGGCAACCCACCGGACGGGAAGAAAGACCCGCCCTTCTATAAGCCGGGGGACGGCGTCCATCGTGATTTTCCGGCTGTTCACTTGCAGGGAGGGATTTCCTACGTAAAGCTGGATCGACTGTCCATTCTGGGAGAGGGTTACCGACCGGCCTGCTTCGTCCCAGGCAATGCCGTCATCCGGGATCCCCAGGGCGGAGGCCAGAAACCGTACCGGAATAAAGGTCCGGCCCTCTTCAACAAAGGGGGCAACGTCCATGGCTCTAATCTGCCCGTCCGCAGTGAAGGTTCTTTCGCCGATAACAAAACCGGCGCTGTGGCCGGGTGCGGCGCTTGCTCCCGGGCCAAGCCGCAGGGTAAATAAGACAGCAAGCAGCAGCATTAAAACGCCAAAGGGGATAAACTTTTTCATCGCAAAATAACCTCACTTTTTTAATGTTTTATCAGTTAGACGACTTACACGTGAAGATGGTTCAAATTTACAGTAAACTTGGATTATTTTTTTTGGGGTGGAGTTCCTGAGATTTATTGTGTATAATATGGTGCAGCGGCAAGAAACTGCTGTTTTTTTAATAAAAACTTAGATCATAAAAGGAAAAGGTGTATTGCTTAAAATGGATAATCATCCAACTCCCCTGCACATTGCCCGTTATATCACCATTGCCATGGACATTGCGGAAAGGGTTGCCCAGGGGGAGTATAAAGAAGGGCAAAAAATATCGGGCCGTTCTACTTTAGCCGGCCTTTATAATGTTTCTCCGGAAACCATCCGGAGGGCCTTGTCTCTCTTGCAGGAGGCAGCTGTTGTCAAGGTAGTTCCCGGGGCCGGTGTGCTGGTAGACTCCTTGCCTGCGGCGCAGGATTACCTGGTTGAATCCGGACAGTATAAGGTCATCAGGGCCATGCAGGAGCGCCTGACCCAATTGGTCGGGGAAAGGAACAGGCTCAATGCGGATATTGAACGCCTGACTACGGAATTGACAGATTTTGTGTTGAGTGTACTTTCTACAAGACACAGGATTTGAGGCAAGCGTGACAGGGAAGCTAAAGGAAGCGCTTTTTAATTCTAAAACAGTTGACATCCTTTGCGACCGGCCATATAATTGTTCTTAATAAGTTTATAGGGAAGAACCTTCAGGGACGGGTGTAATTCCGTACCGGCGGTATGGCCTGATGTGCCGAGCCCGCGAGCCTTTTGGGGTTGATCCGGTGAGAAGCCGGGGCCGACAGTAAAGTCTGGATGGAAGAAGGTGGATGCGCGCTTTTGGAAATTGATTCCAAGGGGGCTGTTTACCATTGCCTATTCTTCCGGCACACCATCCTGAGGTTTGGACCCCAGGGTTTTTTTGTGTCAGGAAACTTGTCAAACAATTGAATCGGGAGAGATCAGGATTAAATCTGCGGGTATCGTTCAATACAATAAAGTTTGGATGGAAAAGCTTGTGAAGGTGCACACAGACGGACACTATATGAAAATGGCTTTAGAGCTGGCAGCCAGGGCCCGGGGCCGGACCAGTCCGAACCCCCTGGTGGGGGCCTGCGTGGTCAGAGATGGGAAAATTTACGGACGCGGTCTGCACCGGCGTGCAGGTATGCCCCATGCCGAGATAAACGCCTTGAAGGAGGCGGGGGATGAAGCCAGGGGTGCGACGCTTTATGTAACCCTGGAGCCATGCTGTCATCACGGGCGGACCGGACCGTGTACTGAGGCGGTTATTAAAGCAGGTATTGCAAGGGTTGTTGTAGCCATGAACGACCCCAATCCCCTGGTGGCAGGGAAAGGGATTGGAGTGCTGAAAGAGGCTGGGGTCGATGTAACCCTGGGTGTCCTGGAAAAAGAAGCCATGGAACTAAACGAGGTCTTTATCAAGTACATCACTACCGGGCGGCCTTTTGTGGTCGCCAAGGCAGCGGTCAGCTTGGACGGAAAGATTGCCACCCGTACCGGCAGGTCAAAGTGGATAACCGGCGCCATTGCGCGGGCTTACGGGCACCGTCTGAGAGACTGGTACGATGCCGTGCTGGTGGGTATTGGAACGGTCCTTGCCGATGACCCTTCCCTTACCACCCGACTCCCTGGCGGGGGTGGCCGGGATCCGTTGCGGGTAATCGTGGACAGTCAGGCCCGCACTCCCTTGAACGCCAGGGTTTTAACCCAGTCATCCGGGGCTGCTACCCTGATCGCCACAACAGCCGGCGCTCCCCCTGCCAGGCTGGAGTTGCTGCGGCGGGCGGGAGCAAAAGTTCTGGTAGCCGGGGAAGGGCCCCGGGTTGACCTGGCTGAGCTAATGAAAAAAATGGGGGAAGACGGGATTACTTCTGTCTTAATCGAAGGGGGGGCCGGTATTCACGGCTCAGCCCTTGCCGCCCGTATTGTAGATAAGGTAGCCTGGTTTATCGCCCCCAAAATCATTGGTGGCCGGGAGGCGCCCGGTGCAGTAGGGGGGGTGGGGGTGGACGACCCTGCCGAGGCTACGGAACTGGAACGGCTCAGGATCAGCCGTCATGGTCCCGACCTTTGTGTCGAGGGATACTTAAAATATCGAGGTGGGTAAACGATGTTTACCGGCATTGTGGAAGAACTTGGGTTGCTCCGGGCCGTTCGGCGCGGGGCCGATTCAGCCCAGCTTGTAATCGGAGCTGAAAAGGTCCTGGAAGATACCCGGGTGGGAGACAGTATCGCAGTTAACGGTGTCTGCCTTACGGCAGTTAGCATCGGTGTCCATGAATGGGCCGCCGACGTCATGGCGGAAACTCTGGACAAATCTAGTCTTGGCGCCTTAAAGACCGGAGACAGGGTTAATCTGGAACGGGCCCTGCGCCTGTCGGACAGGCTGGGAGGACACCTGGTCAGCGGCCATATTGACGGGGTGGGAATGATAGCCAAGCGGGAGAGGCATGACATCGCCACTCTGGTAACGATCAGGGCGCCGTTGGAAGTCATGCGTTATATCATTCGGAAAGGATCGGTGGCTATTGACGGGGTCAGCCTTACGGTTGTTGATTTCAATCCGGAATCGTTCCGGGTTTCCCTGATTCCTCATACCGCCCACCTGACCACCCTTGGTTTTAAGAGAGAGGGCGACACTGTCAATTTGGAAGGGGATCTGGTTGGAAAATATGTGGAAAAGCTGTTAGCCTTCCGAGGGCAAGGCGGAGGTGACTCGAAGCTTAGTATGCGGCTTTTAGCCGAACACGGCTTTTTATAGGGTTGGGTCGCGATTTATTAAAAAGCAGCGATGGATCTAGCCGGGGTCGCCGAAGGACCCTGAAACAATCTATAAGTAGCTGATTGTAAAGGATAAGGAGGCAGGGCATTATGAAATTCAACACAATTGAAGAGGCCATCGAGGATATCCGGCAGGGCAAAATTATCGTCGCGGTAGACGATGTCGACCGCGAGAATGAGGGAGACCTGATCATGGCCGCCGAAAAGGTTACCCCCGAGGCGGTAAACTTCATGGCCACGAACGGCCGGGGTTTAATTTGCCTGCCCATTATTGGGAAGCGGTTGGATGAACTGGATCTGCCGGCGATGGTGGCCCACAACACCGATCCCCATGCTACCGCCTTTACCGTTTCAATAGACGCCAAAGAATGCACCACTGGAATTTCCGCCCACGAGCGGGCTACGACCATCAGGGCGGTTTTAGACCCCAAAACCCAGCCTTCCGATTTGCACCGCCCGGGCCATGTTTTCCCGCTGCGGGCCAAGGAGGGTGGGGTTCTAAGGCGGACCGGCCACACGGAGGCCGCGGTGGACCTGGCCAAGTTGGCGGGCTTGTATCCGGCCGGGGTCATTTGTGAGATCATGAAGGAAGACGGAACCATGGCCAGGGTACCTGAACTCATGGAATTTGTTCAGGCTCACAATCTAAAAATCATTACAGTTGCGGACCTGATCCAGTACCGGCGCCGCACCGAGCGACTGGTGCGGCGGGTGGATGCGGCCAGGCTGCCTACCCGGTACGGTGAATTTACGGCGGTTGCCTATGAAAGTGTTCTGGACGGCAAAGGCCATATTGCCCTGGTTATGGGTGAGCTGGACCAGGTGGAAGCACCTCTGGTCAGGGTTCACTCGGAGTGCCTGACCGGGGATGTATTCGGTTCGGTGCGTTGTGATTGTGGGGACCAGTTGGACCTGGCTATGCAGATTATTGCCGGGGAAGGGGTTGGGGTCCTCCTTTACATGCGCCAGGAAGGGCGCGGCATTGGCCTGCTGAATAAGATCCGGGCCTACAATCTCCAGGACCAGGGCAAGGATACGGTGGAGGCCAACCTGGAACTGGGTTTCCCGGCTGACTTGAGGGATTACGGCCTGGGGGCGCAAATTCTGGCCGACCTGGGGCTGAAAAAAATCCGCTTGATGACCAATAACCCTCGTAAGATCGCCGGACTGGAAGGCCACGGCCTGCAGGTGACCGAACGTGTGCCGATTGAAATCAATCCGGGCCAATCCAATCGCTTTTATCTGTCCACCAAGCAGAAAAAACTCGGGCATATGCTGCATGTCAGCGGCGATCAATAAGAGTGAATCTTGTTTTATGGATTTTACAGGAAAAGGAGATATAATATGCCGAAGCTGTATGAAGGGCACCTTCTGGGCCAGGGGTTCAAATTTGGAATTGTTATTGGCCGGTTTAACGAATTTATCACCAACAGGCTTCTGGGAGGCGCGCTGGACGCCCTGAACAGGCACGGGGTGGAGGATGGGGACATCGAGGTAGCCTGGGTTCCCGGGGCCTTTGAAATACCGTTAGTTGCCAAAAAAATGGCTAATATGATGAAGTATGATGCAGTTATCTGCCTGGGAGCGGTCATTCGTGGCGCAACACCCCACTTCGACTATGTTGCCGGTGAGGTAACCAAGGGTGTGGCCAGGGTTGGGCTCGACAGTGGTGTTCCTACCGTTTTCGGTGTGATCACGGCTGATACCATTGAGCAGGCTATTGAACGTGCCGGCACCAAGGCCGGGAACAAGGGCTGGGACGCTGCGGTAACTGCTCTGGAAATGGCCAATCTGCTAAAGAGCATGACCGTTAATAAATAGTTCCCAGCTAGGCCGGGTGAGGGACGACGGCTCTTAGCCGAATAAGGTCTGTTCAAGAACACCTAATTTATTGTGCCTGTAGCTGATACGGCATGGAGAAAACACAGGTGTGCTGCGGATTTTTTTGCCAAGATTGATGAAAACATCAAAGGGGGCGCGGCTTGCATGTCCGGGGGCGGCAATGAGCCTGTTAGGCATGCTCCGCGACCCTGTAGATGACAAACAAAAAACGGCTCTTAAGGCCGCTTTTTTTCTTAAAAATATTTTATTCACATTTGGTCCACGCCTATATTGCACGCTGGACCTTGCCGCTCCTAAGACACCGGGTGCACACCAAAACCTTTTTGGGGCTGCCGTCAATGATGGCCCTGACGCGTTGCAGGTTGGGTAACCAGGTCCTTTTGGTGCGGATGTGAGAGTGACTCATCCTCATTCCGACTGTAACACCTTTGCCGCATACGACGCACCGTCTAGCCACAATATCCACCTCCTTTATACCACCACTCTATTTTAACAGAAAAGGATTTGGGCTGCAAGGGCGCTCTTAACCAGATTCTAGTTTATTTCTCGAAAGGGAGAACCATGGCAGACAGTATTTTAACCAGGACCGTCGACCGGATCAAAATGGTTGGCCCGCGGCGGGCGGCGGCCTTAAAGGAGCTTAAGATAATTACAATACAAGACCTTCTTTACCACTTCCCCAGGCGTTATCTGGACCGGGCCGGGCTGCGGCCGGCAGGGACCTGCCTGCACGGGGAGGTGGTTACTCTGCAGGGAACGGTTTTGAGCGCACGAAATTTAAGAACCCGGCGCGGTTTAACCGTGACCAGGGTTACTGTGCATGATGGACTGGGCATTTTTGAGGCAGTATGGTTTAACCAGCCTTATCTCAAGAAAAGCCTTACCCCGGGTACGAAGCTTTTTATAACCGGCAAAGTGGAAAAAAACTTTGGAGTTACCCAGGTGGTTGTTGAAGAATATGACCTGGATAATGGGGGTGATTCCCTGAACACGGGGCGCCTTGTACCTGTGTACCCGCTCGCCGGTAGGCTCACCCAGCGTCAGGTGCGGACCCTGGTGAAGGCCGCCCTGGATGCCGTGGGGGAACAAGCTGCTGATTTCCTGCCGGAGGAACTGTTGCAGAAGCACGCTCTGCCGCCCCTCGGTCCGGCCCTTTCTGCCGTACACTACCCCGATTGCGAGGATGCTGCTGTAGCGGCCAGGAAGCGTTTCATTTTTGAGGAGCTGTTTTTGTTTCAACTGGCGCTGGCCCTTCGACGGAGAAACCTGACCAGGTGTAAAAAAGCTCACGCCTACCTTCCCAACGGAAGCATACTCTCTGCTTTTAAAAGTCAACTTCCCTTCCAGCTCACTTCCGGACAGGTTAAGGTCTGGAAAGAAATATCCCGTGACCTGGAATCGCCTTCACCCATGAACCGCCTGCTCCAGGGCGACGTGGGGTCTGGGAAGACGGTCATTGCCGCCATGGCGCTGCTCAAGGCAGTGGAGAGCGGGCTTCAAGGAGCCCTGATGGCGCCCACGGAAATACTGGCTGAGCAGCATTTCCTGGGGATTAAGGAAGCTTTTGGCCGGCTTGACGTAGAGGTTGCCCTTCTGACCGGCAGTACCGGGAAAAAGTCGAGAGAGGAATTGCTGAACGGGGTCCGCTCCGGGCGGTTAAAGGTACTGGTGGGGACCCACGCCCTGATCCAGGATAACGTAGAGTTTCAAAGGCTGGGGCTGGTCGTGGTGGATGAACAGCACCGTTTTGGTGTGCACCAGCGGGCCACCCTCCAGCATAAAAGTTGGCGTCCGGATACCCTGGTCATGACAGCCACACCCATTCCACGTACACTGGCCCTGACCCTGTATGGAGACCTCCAACTTTCGGTCATTGCTGAACTCCCCCCGGGCAGGCGCCCGGTAAAAACTTTTGCTGTTCTTCCAAGTGCCCTGAACAAGGCCTACGGCCTGGTCAGGGAGCAGGTGCGCCAGGGGCGGCAGGCCTACATTGTCTGCCCCCTGGTGGAAGAATCGGAAAAAGTGGACTTGAAAGCTGCTACTGAGCTGGCGGAAACCCTTGCCTCGGGTGAGTTCAGAGAATATCGCGTGAGACTGCTACATGGAAGGATGAAAGCCGGGCAAAAAGAACTAATCATGGAATCTTTCCGGTGTGGCGAGACCGATATCCTTGTGGCGACCACAGTTATTGAAGTCGGCGTAGACGTGCCGAACGCTACGGTGATGATTGTCCTCGATGCCGATCGCTTTGGCCTTTCCCAGCTTCACCAACTCCGGGGCCGGGTGGGACGCAGCATCCATTCCTCTTATTGCATTCTGATAGCCGACCCGAAAACAAAAGAAGGGCGGGCCCGCCTGAAGGCAATGGTCTCGACCAGCGACGGCTTTGCCCTGGCTGAGGAAGATCTGCGCCTGCGAGGGCCCGGGGAATTCTACGGCACACGCCAGTCGGGGCTGCCTGAATTTAAAATAGCCGATCTAGTGCGGGATGGGAAGGTGCTTCTGGCGGCGCGGGAGGAGGCTCTGACCAGAGTGCAGGAAGACCCTCAACTCCGGGGCTCGGAGGGTCGGTTACTGCTAAAAGAAATTTCGGCCAGGTTCGGCAGCGCCGGGAGCTATATCGAAGTGGGATAGATTTAGTGGTAAGTAAATTTCTCAATACCATAGATATTACCCGGTTGGTCCGAAAACCCTTGCGAATCAAATGCGAATACAAAAATGAAAGAATTGTTTTAAACGAATCTCAAATACCGGTTACTGTGGTTTAAAACATCATTTTACTGCATATAAGATTTATTTTGATAGATAATATAATTAATTATTCGTTATAAAAAAGGAGGCGAGCCAATGACATCAACCAAAACAAACAGGAACAAAACCGAGCTTTCTTTAAACGATCAGGTCCAATACAGACCATGGCAAGGAAGCCAGAGACTAGCCTGATTTCCATAGTTCTTGATAGTTAATGAGGGAATATGTTCTAGCATAAACACACCCGGCAAGGTTCATAATAGGATTAGAAACATAAGAGGAGGTGAAATTAATTGGCACAAGGACAAAAAAGGAATCAAATCCTGATCCGGAATGCTTCCCAGGCCATGGAAGATTTCAAATGGGAAACCGCCCGTGAGCTTGGCATCCAGGTTCCCGATAGCGGGTACATGGGAGACCTGCCATCCAGAATGAACGGCGCCATCGGCGGTAACATGGTTAAAAAGATGATTGCCGCTTATGAAAACAGCCTGGCAGCGGGCGCTGTTCCTCCGACTCCCCAGGTAACTAATGCCAACCTTAACCAATAAGGAGCAAGGTGAATGGGGGTCAGCTTACCGTAAAAGTTTGCTTTGTTCAAGCCCGGGTAGTAGTTAATCGGCAGCATACTGCCCGGGTCTTATAACTTGTCAATCCACTTTCCAAATATATTCTAATGCGGCAGGCGAAATTTTCGCTTGCCGCGTTTTTTTATCTAATTTAAGTACATGTTATATTCTTCGAGACCAATGGAAGGATGTAGGGCCATAGAAATGCCACCCGCTACAATTTTAGACGTGCTTAAAATCAGTGCATCAATTTCTTTGGGCGTTACCGTTAAATTACCTGCAAAGGGCTGCAGTACCTCATTAATAACCTGCTGGGTAAAATCAGGCCGCAGGTTCTTGTAAATCTGGTTAAGGACCGGCGTGTCCTGAAGTTTTTCCAAAAAGTGTTCCACCGTAACCTGGGCGATCACGGCGGCATTTACCACCGTGGGAATACCGATGGCAATGACCGGCACGCCCATCGTTTCTAAATTGATACCGGCTCGCTTGTTACCGATGCCGGAGCCCGGACTGATCCCTGTGTCGGCTATCTGGATGGTGGTGGCAATCCGGTCAACACTGCCGGCGGCCAGGGAGTCCACCACAATAATTAGTTCCGGTACGATTTTTTCCACAACGCCTTTGATGATTTCGGCTGTTTCAATGCCCGTTATACCCAGCACACCTGGGGCTATGGCGCTGACGGAACGCATCCCTCCCTGCAATTCTTCCGGTGCGTACTTGTAAAGATGGCGGGTTACCATACTTTGGTTTATGACTCTTGGGCCCAGGGCATCCGGAGTAGCGTTCCAGTTTCCCAGCCCGACCAGCAGGATATTGGCGTTTTCCGGCAGGTTGAAGAGAGATTTTAGTTTTTGGGCCAGCACCTCAGCTACTTCCTGCTGTGCATCTCGGTTATTGTCCCGGAGCGCGGGCGCCTCAATGGTGATGTAAGTGCCCCTGGGCTTACCCATAAGCTGTTCAGCATTCTCTTCCACAATTTTAACTATTGTGACGTTAACGTTTTCATATTTTTCCCGGTCTACGATTACGCCCGGTATTTCTCGCCCCGTTTCCCCTCTAACAATATCGTGGGCCTCCAGGGCCAAGTCGACATGGATGTTGAAAGCCTTGTAAAAATCGAGATTCAATACGGCCGACCCCCTTATTCACCATTATGTTATCCTATTCAGGGAGGAATATGCATAGGGTGTACGTTAATGTAAAATTGCGATATAAGTCGATTTTGTTTTTTAGATATGCTATAATGATATTCTAAAGGAAGGGATTGTCCATTCTACGTGTCATTGCCGGTACGGCAAAAAACCGTAAGTTGAAGGTCCCCGGGGGGCTCAAGTTAAGGCCCACGGGTGACCGGGTTAAGGAAGCGCTTTTTAACATTCTGGGAGACTTTGTGCCGGACTGCTTGTTTTTAGATTTGTTTGCCGGCACAGGGAGCATTGGCATTGAGGCCTTAAGTCGCGGCGCCACCGGTGCGGTTTTTGTTGAAAAGAACCGGAAAAATATGCTCGTGCTTAAAGAAAACCTGGTTCTAACGGGTCTCCAATCCAGGGCGCGGGTAATCTGCCTGGACGTGTTTAAAGCCTTGCCCGTACTGCGGAAAGAGGGGCAACTTTTTGATCTGGTTTTTCTTGATCCGCCCTATCTGAAAAACTTTGAAGGTGAAGTTCTGTCAGGTATTGCCGGTTACAACCTCTTAAAACCCTGCGGGAAAGTTGTTGCCGAAAGCAGTAAGAAGGACCTGCTGCCTCCGGCTGTCGGCCCCTTGAAGTTAAATCGCCAGGAAAGTTACGGCGATACGGTGCTTTCAATTTACAGCTACCAATAGATGATCTAGGGGGAATACATATTGCGCACCGCTATTTGTCCTGGAAGCTTCGATCCCGTTACTTTTGGTCACTTGGACATTTTCGGACGAGCCTCTTTGCTTTTTGATCATGTTGTAGTGGCAGTCTCCCGGAATCCGATTAAAAATCCACTGTTTTCAATCGAAGATCGGGTGGAAATTCTAAAAAAAGTACTTACCCATTACCCCAATATTGAAGTCGACGCATTTGACGGCCTGACGGTCAATTATGCCATTAAACGAAAAGCAATAGCCATTGTCCGGGGGCTCCGGGTCATTTCGGACTTTGAAAACGAGTTTCGGATGGCTCTGACCAATAAAAAGCTTGCCTGTCACGTGGAAACTATTTTCTTGATGACGAAAGCAGAGTATTCTTTTATCAACTCAAGTACGGTTAAAGAAATAGCTACTTTTGGGGGTTCTTTGCGAAGCCTGGTGCCGCCTTTCGTGGAAGAAAAATTGAAAGAAAAACTGAAGGAAAAGCTGAAGCACTTGCCTTAAAGTTAAGGAGGGATAGAGAATAAAGTGGACCTGCTGAGTGCCCTTAATGAACTGGAAGAATTAATTGAGAGCAGTGGAAAAGTTCCCCTGACCAGAAAGGTGATGGTTAACGAGGACCTTATCCTGGACCTTTTAGACCGGATCCGGACAACCATTCCCGAAGAAATTCGCCAGGCCAAATGGATCATTCAGGAGCGGGAGAAAGTCATGAATGATTCTCAAAAAGAAGCCATGCGGATCATGGAAAGTGCTCAAAAACAGGTGGATAAGCAGGCTGAGGACAGCGAAGTGGCACGCAAGGCCAAGGTTTTTGCGGATGAAATTATTGCCAAGGCTGAACAGGTGGCGCAGGAAATGCGTGCGGGCGCCCAGAGTTATGCCGACGAGATCCTGGGCGCTCTTCAAGATAGACTAGGCAAGATTGACAGCCAGGTTGAGCAGGACCGGTCCGAGTTGAGATCCATGAAATAAGGCGGCAAACCGCCTTACTGCAATGCTTTGAGCACGTTGCGCCAGTCAACGTGTTTTTCTATGTTAGCCACAGCCGCCTTGATGGCCTTCTCATCGGTGGATCTGATCTTTCTGCTGACCTCAGACATTTTCTCAATTGTGGTATAGGTATCATAGTGTACCAGGATCAGCGGGACACCCTTCTCCCCGGCCCGGGCCACCACTTTGACATCCGGGTAAAGTCCTCCCGTCAGGATCAGGGCAGATGTGCTTGTTTCCAGGGCAGCCAGGGCCACTTCCGAGCGGTCTCCGCCGGTGATTACCGCTTTATTGGCGGCCCTGCGCAGGTAGCCCAGGGCGCTTTCAATGGTCATAGCCCCGATGACCACATCTTCAACCAGGCGGTCCATCTTATCGGCTCCGGAAAGGATTTCCCCTCCAAGAACCTCGTAGTATTCCTGAACGGTGGGAGAGGTAATCACCGGGTCTTTGGGGATCATCCCCAGCGTCCGATATCCTCGCTCTTCCAAGAGTGGACGGTAGATCCCCTCGGTTTTTGCCAGAAGGGGACGCGGTACATTGTGAAAGATATTTCCCAGGACCGGAATGCCCTTGCTTTCCATAAAGCTATTTATAAAGATGGCGTGATCCAGGCTGTAGTCATTTTCGATCCGGATCATCAAGAGGGGCGCCGCCCTTAACTCCAGAGCGAGGCTTACCGAATCCAACCCGACGCATCCCATGATGTGAGGAAAGTTGGCGCCTCCGATAATGACCAACTTCTGATTGGCGCTTACCTCCTCGAATGCCTCCCGGATGGTTCGTAGGGATTCGCAGGAATTTCTGTGTCCGGACAAGTAGGAAGGGCCTGCTATGTAGGGAACAATGGTCTCCAGGGGTTGTTCCATCTGGAGAATCTGCTTCATCAGGAGGGCATCCTCGTCCTCCCGGGAAGCCGGCCTGCTAGCATGGCCTACAGGCTTGAAATAAGCCACCCGATATCCCTCCTGACGGAACTTCAGGGCCAGGCCCAGCGCGACACTGGTTTTACCGCTGCCCGCCGGCCCCATGATAAAGAGATTTTTCACCTTTACACACCTCACGATACAGTTATTTTCACATCAAGGGCACAAGCCCCTTCCTGGTAGGCAAAAACCGGGTTGATATCCATTTCGTTGATTTCTGGAAAATCACTTACCAGACCGGCAACTCGCCCGATCATTTCGATGATGGCTCCGATATCTGCCGGTTTTTCGCCCCGGTAGCCCCGAAGCAGGGTGTAAGCCTTGGTTTCTGCCAGCATGCTTTTGATTTCCCGAGTCGTCAGGCCGTTTGTGAGCCGAAAGGACACATCCTTTAAAAGGTTTACATAAATGCCTCCAAGGCCGAAGGCGATCAGCGGCCCGAACTGAATATCCCGGGTTACGCCAATAATCAGCTCCACGCCTTTGGGCATCATTTTTTGCACTTCCACGCCGTGGGCTACAACCTGGGGCAGGTAGCGGTGTACGTTGTCCATAATTTCCAAAAAGCCCGCGTTGACTTTCTCCGGAGAGTCCAGGCCAATCTTGACGCCGCCGACATCGGTCTTGTGCATGATCTTGGGGGAGGCAATCTTCAGCACCACCGGGTAGCCCAGTTGCTCCGCCTGCAAGGACGCTTCCTCCGGGCTGTGCGCCAGTAAGGTGGGAGCGGCAGGAATCCCGTAGGCGCCGAGTACTTGCGCGGCTTCACTCCCCAAAAGGACCAGGCGGTTGTCCCTTTTAACATCGTAAAAGACTGCCTTTACGGTTTTTAGATCTGCATCCGGGGATTGGATTGTTTCCTCCCCTACAGGAAGATCTCTTGTCCGGGCGTAGCTCACCAGTCCGCTGATAGATGAAATTGCCGGCTCCGGAAAGGTAAAGCAGGGGATGCCGGCTTCGCCGAGCAGCTTAGCTCCCTCCTCCAGTCTTGCACCCCCCATGAAGGCAGCAAAGAGAGGTTTTTCAGGGTAAGTCTTGCGCATTTCAAGCATGGTCCTGGCTGTCTCGACAGGTTCAGTCACACCTGCCGGGCAGACCAGGACCACCGCGCTGTCCACGCCGGGGTCGGCCAGGACCTTTTCCAGGGAGAAGCGGTAGCGGTCGGCCTTGGCGTCACCCAGTACATCCACCGGATTGTAGATATTTGATTCTGCCGGGAGGTAGCCCCGCAGTTCTTCCACCGTATCCTTCGTAAACCGGGCCATCTTCAGGCCTTTTAACTCGATAATGTCCGTGGCTACAATACCGGGACCCCCTGAGTTGGTGACAACGGCAATCCGGTCACCTTTGGGTACAGGCTGGTTGGCAAAGGAGACGGCCAGGTCGAAAAGCTCCGGCATACTCCTGGCTCGGATTACGCCGCTCTGGCGAAAGGCCGTTTCGTAGGCCAGATCGCTTCCAGCCAGTGCTCCGGTGTGAGAGGAAGCTGCCTGGGCGCCGGCCTGGCTGGTGCCTGACTTGAGAATAATCACCGGTTTTTTGCGGCCTGCCCTGCGGGCCACCTCCAGAAAATGGGGGCCATCTTCTACATCTTCAATATAACATAAGATTACCTTTGTATAAGGGTCTTCCGCCGCGTCCTCAATAAAATGGGCCTCCGTCAGGTCGGCCTTGTTTCCCAGGCTGACAAACTTGCTAAAGCCCAGGCCGACCTGGTAGCTCCAATCCAAAATAGAAAGGACCATGGCGCCGCTTTGGGAAATAAAGGCAATATCTCCTTTTAAGGGGAACCCGGCAGCAAAGGAGGCGTTAATAGGTACGTGGGTATCCATGAGGCCAACGCAATTGGGACCCAGCAACCTCATCCCGTACTGGCGGCAGACCTCCACCAGCCTTCGTTCCAGGTCCATACCTTCTTTGCCTATTTCTTTAAAGCCTGCGGTGATCACCACAAGATTTTTAACACCGCTTTTTCCGCATATTCCGGCTGCATCCAGGGACCGTGCCGCCGGAATGGACAGAACTGCCAGGTCTGCGGGTTCGGGCGTCCGGTCTACCGAGGCATAACAGGTTAGTCCCTCTATTTCCTTTTCCTTGGGGTTCACTGGAAAGATCATCCCCGAAAAGCCGGATTGAATCATGTTTCTAACAATAACGTTGCCTATTTTCCCCGGCGACTTGGAGGCGCCGATGATGGCAACGGACCTGGGTTTAAAAAAGTCGGCCAGGCTACCCAAATTTTCTCACCTTCTTAACCGATCTGCGCTTTGATAATAGCTTATCCGCTATGCCGGCGGTGAATGCATCCAACCGGAAAAGTTTGCGAGGGAAAATCATGAACACAGGCGAGTTAGACCGCAGGAATTAGACTTTTGTCGAAGAAGTGTAAATAATGTAAGGTCGGTGAGGTTGGGAAGGGGTAGGAAAAGGATTTACCCTGCCGGCAGGGAATATTAAGGTATTGTGTTTTGATCAAATCCGGGTTTTGAAGAATAAAAGCCAGGCGTCACGTACCAGGTTCAGGAGCAGCGAGATGAGGATAATTACGGTAAGAGAAAGTAAAAAGATGCCGAACATTTTAAAACTGCCGGCAAAGCCGAAGTTCTGCCACTTTCCGGCAGAAGCCAGCGCAGGCGCCGTCTCTTCCAGAGGGATCCTCCACAGGCAAAGCAGGTAGGTAAATAGCCCGGCCAGGCAAGTGTGTGCCAGTCGGGACACGACAAACGGAAGCATTCGGATGTCGGTTTCAGCGATCATACTTGCTGCCTGGGCGTGAACAGAGAGGCCACTCCAGGCCAGAATCATTCCTATGGCGGTGACCTGCTGGATCAGGGGGGCTAGTGACTCGCTGGCCAGCTTCGATCCGATGGTCATCTCAAAAAAGCCGCTGCCCAGTGCGGGAAGAATTTCCGGGGAGAATCCCAGGGGCAAAAGAAAAATGCCCAGGATTCCGGCCAGGGAGTTGATCACACCGACATTGGATAGTAGCTGGATGATGACTGCAAAAAGAATAATAAACCCCCCGATGTTCAGCAGGTTTGTGACGGCGCTTCGAACCGCGTCCCCCATGATCTTTCCTACGGGGCGGTTTTCCCCCCTCTGGACCTGCAGCATCCGGCCAATCGCAGATTTCACCAGCCCCCTGCGCGTGGGCCTGTTGGCAGACTGCTCCGCTTCGCTCCGGGCGTAAAAGCGGAGAGCCAATCCCAGAACCAGGTTGGACAGGTAGTGCGCTCCGGCAATCAGCACGCCGATGCCGGGATTGTTGAACATGCCCACCGCAACTGCGACGAGCATAAAAAGAGGGCTGGAATTATTAGTGAAGGACATCAGCCGCTCGGCCTCCACCCGGGTGCACAGGCCTTCTGAGCGAAGCCTGGCAGTAACCATGGAGCCAATCGGGTAGCCGGAAGTATAGCCGATGGCCATGACAAAGGAGCCGGCGCCAGGGACGTTGAAGAGCGGACGCATCACGGGCTCCAGCAGTACACCCATGAAGTGGACCACGCCAAAATTCATCAAGAGCTCCGAGGCGATAAAAAAGGGCAACAGCGCCGGGAAAACAATGTTCCACCAGGTTTTTAAGCCGATTAGGGCTCCCTGGAAGACAACCTGTGGATAGACAATCATACTGATCACAAAGATGACGGCACAGGCTGTCCAGAAGAGGCGGGCCAAATCCCTGCGCCGGAAATGCGCTGGAGAGCAAGTTAACTTTTCCAATTGCACCATTTATTCACCAGGCTATCGCTGCAGATTTTTATTATAATTATATTGCCTGCTTAAATGGTTTTAGACCCGGTGCGACCTACCGTTAAGTTGACGAATTTTAGATGTATCCATAACAGCAACCAGTAGAATAGTTTTAATATGGGAGGTGTTTTTAATGTTCCAGAGTAAAAAAACACAGGTGGTATTGTTGGCGGTTGTCTTAATTGTAGCGCTGGGGATACTCCTTGCGGCACAATACAACCGGCCGGCAGCCACGGGCACCAATGCGGGCCAATCTCCCGGCAGCCCGGAACCTGCCGAAACCACGGTGGAAGTAACCCTTTATTTT
>DHTR01000095.1:8209-15255 GCA_002408725.1 Pelotomaculum sp. UBA5255 | reverse complement strand
GGTGGAAGTAACCCTTTATTTTTCTGATGATCAAGCTATGTACCTGATGCCGGAAAGGCGAAATGTTATCAGCAAGGGAGAATCCATTGGGGAGACCGTGGTCAGGGAACTGATCAAAGGCCCGTCCAGTAGCGAGCTGAAGCGGACCATTCCCCCGGAAACCAGTCTTCTTTCCCTGTCCGCTGAAAATGGAGTGGCTTGCGTCAACCTTTCCAGAGAAGTTCAAGACAGCCACTACGGCGGCTCCGCAGGTGAAAGCATGCTGATTTATTCGATTGTGAACTCTTTGGCTGAGACACCTGGGATCAACCAGGTTCAGTTCCTGGTGGAAGGCAGCAAGGTAGAGTCTTTATTTGGCCATATTGGAATAACGGAGCCCCTGCAGCCTAACACTAGCCTGATTAAGGGAACAAACTAACAAATCGGCACGGAAGAGGCAGGCTGTCAGGTAGATGGGCAGGAAAAATCTTGACAAAGCATGGGTATTTTGAATATAATTTTGGGTGTTGAATGTGAAGGTGGGTAATCATGCTGCAGATGGACGTTGCCAGGTTGAAAAGGTTGAGTGGGGAATCCGCCCGCTTTGAATTGCTGGTCGATTTACCCCCGCTGGAAGTGCAAGGTGAAACGGCAAGCTTTTGCGGACCGGTAAGTGCCCGCCTGGTTGTCAGCAACACCGGCGCCGTCCTCCTGGCCCAGGGCGAGGTTGCGGGGAAACTGGGGCTAACCTGCGACCGCTGCCTGGAGTTGTTTGAGTACGCATTTGTACTGCCTTTCGAAGAAACCTATAGGCCTGTCCCCGGGGGTGAAGAAACAGGTCCCGAGGGTGGGAGGGAAGAGACAGAAAGTGTGCCCTTTTCCGGAGATCTGCTCGACATTACTCCTGAGGTGTTAAATGGTTTGATCTTGGCGCTGCCGATGAAAGCATTATGTCGAGATGACTGCCCGGGGCTATGTCCCCACTGCGGTAGCAATCTTGGGGTCGGGCAGTGTAGCTGTGAGAGCGAAAAGATAGACCCCCGCTTCAGTGTATTGAAAGACTTTTTCGATAAGAAAAAAGAATGAGCTGTTCATCATCATTCTTTTTGCAACGATGACCTCTAACACATAAACTTCCAGTCCGAAGGAGGTGTAATTATGGGAGTACCAAAAAGGAAATCATCCAAACAGCGTGGAAGGCAGAGAAGGGCGGCCAACATCAGGCTCGACGCGCCGAACCTGGTTCATTGCCCGCAGTGCCGCGCCCTGATCAGGCCGCATCACCTGTGCCCCGAATGTGGGTATTATAAAGCCAGAGAAGTAATTGCTGCAAAATAAGTCAAATATTTGAGAATTTTTAAATAAGCTTCCGGATGCTATTCCAGGGGCTTATTTTTTTCTATTTACTTGCAAAATGACATTCGGTACATTATACTATTCTTGGTACCTGGTACTAATCATTTACCAGATTTTTGTTTCTTGAGGGTGAAAGCTTGACCAGAGAGTGTTTGAGCAAGATTGAAAGGCAACGTCAGCTTACCCGGCACCTGGAAAGTAACCCCTTTTTGACGGATGGTGATCTTTCCGGGATTTTCAAGGTGAGCATTCAGACGATCCGGCTCGACAGGCTGGAACTAAAGATCCCTGAACTTCGAGAAAGGCTTAAAAAAGTTGCCAGGGGCGCGACGTCGCAACTAAAGTCTATGACGGGGGGGGAGTTGGTGGGACAGCTTGTCGACCTTAAAGTGGGCGCTTCCGGGGTTTCGATCTTGCCGGTGATACCGGAAATGACGCTTCGCAAGACGAGAATTGTAAGGGGACACCATCTCTTTGCCCAGGCTAACTCACTTGCTGTTGCGGTCATTGATGCTGAGGTCGTTGTGACAGGTATTGCCAGGGTAAGCTTCAAGCGCCCTGTGTATTGCGGTGAAAAAATTTTAGCGAAAGCGGTTATAAAAATAAAAAAAGGTAATAAATACATGGTAAAAGTTACCTCTCAGGTCAAGGATGAAATTGTATTTCTAGGCAGATTCTTAGTTTTTACATTACCGGAGGAGGTAGTGCCGCAGTGAAAATCGCTGTGGATGCCATGGGAGGCGATTTCGGCCCGGGGGAAATCGTCAAAGGGGCCCTTTTGGCCGCGAAGGAATTTAAGCAGGCCATCATCCTGGTGGGAGACGAAATACAGGTGCGCGCAAAACTGGGCAGCTTTGCTCCGGGCGACCTGGTTAGCATTGTACACGCTCCGGAAGTTATTCAGATGGGTGAACACCCTGCTGTCGGCGTCAGACGCAAAAAAAATTCTTCAATTGTCAGGGCGACCCAACTGGTCAAAGAAGGTGAGGCCAGTGCCCTTGTTTCAGCAGGAAACACCGGAGCCGCTATGGCTTCAGCGCTGCTCGGACTGGGAAGAATCAAGGGAATCGACCGCCCGGCCATTGCCGGGTTGCTGCCCAACGAAAAGGGATTTACAGTAGTCCTCGATATAGGGGCCAATGTTGACTGCAAGTCCCATAATCTCCTTCAATTTGGTGTTATGGGTTACCTTTACGCAAAAAAAGTACTCGGCATCGGGGAGCCCAGGGTGGGTCTATTGAGCAACGGGGAAGAAGAAACGAAAGGTAACGAGGTCACCTTGTCGGCCCACCGGTTGCTGGCAGCTGCCGGTATAAACTTTATCGGCAACGTCGAGGGCAGGGACATCTATTGCGGAAGCGTTGATGTGGTGGTCTGTGATGGATTTATTGGAAATATTGTCTTGAAAGCTGGAGAGGGGATGGCAAGGGCGTTCAGTAAAATGATGAAAGAAGAAATCACTAAAAGCTGGCTCGCCAAAATGGGTACGGTTATGGCCGAACCGGCGCTAAGGATGTTTCAAAGGCGCGTTGATTATGCCGAATATGGCGGAGCACCTCTGTTGGGTGTTGACGGTATTTCTATTATCTGCCACGGCAGTTCAACGGCAAGGGCCGTGAAAAATGGGATCAGGGTTGCCAAAGAGTCTGTAGAAAAAGGATTGCTGGGTTCCATCAGGGAAAGTGTTTCCGGAAGTGTTCAAAAGAAAGGAGTTGACGTAAACCTTGCCCGGAGAATTGATTAAAGCCGGCATAGCCGGTATCGGAGTCTATGTTCCGGATAAGGTTCTCACCAACGCCCAACTGGAAAAGATGGTAGACACCAGCGACGAGTGGATCTCAACCCGGTCAGGGATTCGCGAGAGACATATCACTGCACCGGAGCAGGCAACATCAGATCTTGCCGTTTTGGCTGCCGACCGGGCTTTGGCAGATGCAGGCAGCTCACCGGAGGAACTGGACCTGATCATTGTTGCCACCAACACCCCGGATATGTCGTTTCCCTCCACCGCCTGTCTGGTGCAGGAACGGATTGGGGCTAAAAAGGCCGGGGCTTTCGACCTGGCTGCGGGCTGCGCCGGCTTTATCTACGCCTTATCGGTAGCAAGCCAGTTTATTGCCGCAGGTTCATGTCGTCAAGTGCTGGTTATCGGCGCGGAAAACTTGTCCAAAATAGTCAACTGGGAGGACCGCAATACCTGTGTTCTCTTCGGTGACGCGGCCGGGGCGGTGGTTATGAGTCCCGCTCGCCAGGGCAGCGGCTTTTTGAATTTTAAGCTCGGGGCCGATGGATCAGGCGGGCCGCTTCTGAGGCTCCCCGCGGGGGGCTCCAGGCTTCCGGCCAGTCAGGCGACGGTCGAAAATAAACTTCACTATCTCCAAATGAACGGCCGGGAAGTGTTTAAATTCGCGGTCAGGGTTATGGTTGAGGCCACTGAGGAAGTGCTGTCCGCCGGCGGTTTCTGTAAAAACGATTTGGACTTTTTCATCCCCCACCAGGCAAATGTAAGGATCATTGATGCAGCTGCCAAAAGGCTTAAACTGCCCCGGGAAAAAATTCTGATCAATGTCGACCGCTACGGCAATACCTCCACGGCCTCCATTCCGTTGGCCCTGGAAGAAGCACTGCGCGACGGCAGAATCAAGCAAGGAGATCACGTTGTGATGGCGGGATTCGGCGCCGGACTGACCTGGGCAGCTGCACTGTTGAAATGGTAGGCTTTGATATTTTTATAAATTAATAAAGGGAGCGGAAGGCATTGATCCATACCGTGTTATGTGATTTACTGGGCATAAAATATCCCATTATTCAGGGCGGCATGGCCTGGGTTTCCTCCGCCGAATTGGCTGCGGCGGTTTCCGAAGCCGGGGGTCTGGGTATTATCGGTTCCGGCACCGCCCATCCCGACTGGCTGAAGGGTCAGCTCTTAAAAGCCAGGCAATTGACAAACAGGCCCTTTGGTGTTAACGTGATGCTTCGCTCCCCCTTCGTGGAAGAGATTATGGCCATTCTACTGGATGAGCCCGTGGCCGTGGTCACAACGGGGGCCGGAAATCCCGGGAAATATGTGCCGGCTCTGCGCGATGTGGGGACGAAGGTGATTCCGGTAGTTTCTTCCGTGGCCCTGGCCAAAAGGCTGGCCCGGGGCGGAGTGGACGCCCTAATCGCGGAGGGGATGGAATCCGGTGGTCATATTGGGGATTTGACCACCATGGCCCTGGTACCCCAGGTGGTGGATGCCGTTAATATACCGGTGATTGCTGCCGGCGGCATTTTTGACGGCAGGGCCCTCGTGGCCGCGCTAATGCTGGGGGCGGTCGGTGTGCAAATGGGCACCCGCTTTATCTGTGCAGCGGAATGTACCGTTCACCCGCTGGTCAAAGAGACTGTGATCAAGACCAAGGACCGGGATACTTCCATTACGGGTGCTACCGCCGGTCACCCGGTCCGCGCGCTGCGCAACAAGCTTACCAGGAAATACGAGGAAATGGAGAAAAGCGGGGCGCCCTTTGAAGAGATTGAAAAATTAGGAGTTGGAAGCCTCAGAAGAGCCATGGTCGAGGGTGATGTGGAAAACGGTACCATTATGGCCGGACAGGTTTGCGCCATGGTCAAAAAGGTTCAGCCTGCCCGAAATATTATTGCGGATATTATCAGCAGCGCAGATGAGGCAATCCGCCGTTTGGAGGGTCAATTCGTTAAATTATGAGCACAGCTTATGTTTTTCCGGGCCAGGGTTCCCAGTATGTGGGGATGGGTAAAGAATTTTTCCGGTCCTTTCCGGAGGCCGCCCAAGTTTTTAAAAAAGCCGATGAAGCCCTGGGCTTCAGCCTCACCGGCCTTTGTTTTGAAGGTCCGGTAGAAGAATTAAATAAAACCGCCAACACCCAGCCGGCGATTTTAACCGCCAGCATCGCCTGCCTGGAGGTTTTCAGACGGTCGGGGGCTCCGGTCCCGTCTGCTCTAGCGGGCCACAGCCTTGGTGAATACACCGCTCTGGTGGCAGCCGGCTCCATCTCCTTTGAGGATGCCGTCCGCCTGGTCCGCAAGAGGGGGCAGTATATGCAGGAAGCGGTGCCCCTGGGAACAGGGGGTATGGCTGCCGTCATGGGTCTTTCGGGAGCTGAGGCGGTGGAAGTGTGCCGGCGGGCTTCGGGTATGGGAGTCGTGGAGGCCGTGAATCTGAACTGCCCCGGCCAGGTGGTTGTGGCTGGGGATACTGCCGGGCTGAAAGCCGCCGAAGCCCTGGCCAAGGAAGCAGGCGCAAGACGTTTTATCCCACTGTCCGTGAGTGCCCCCTTTCATTCCCGCCTGATGGCGCCGGCCGGGGAGAAACTGGCCGGGGACCTGGAGAGTATTGCGGTTGCCAACCCAAAAGTAAGCGTGATCGCCAATGTTTCGGCAGATTTTGTCAGCACCGGCCCCGAGGTCAAAGACTCTTTGGTCAGGCAGGTGTACAACCCGGTCCGTTGGGAAGAAAGCATCCGGCGTCTGATTTCGGACGGTATCAGCATGTTTATCGAGATTGGTCCGGGCAAGGTCTTAAGCGGGTTGATTAAAAAAATAAGCCGGGAAGTTCAAGTATACAATGTCGAAGACCAGGCATCCCTGGAAAAAGTCCTTGCACTTAAAGGGGAGGTTAGCTAAAATGGTTCTTAGCGGTAGAGTTGCCATAATTACCGGAGGTTCCCGGGGAATTGGGCGGGCTATCGCCCTGACCCTGGCCAGGGAAGGCGCCACTGTGGTGGTAAATTACGCTGCCAGCGCCGGTGCGGCTGCAGATGTGGTGGATGCCGTTAGAAAAGAGGCTGGGCAGGCTATTGCCTACCAGGCCGATGTTTCAGTTTCAGGTGAGGCTACCGGGCTGATCAAAGCAGCTCAGAACGAATTCGGGCGTGTTGATATCCTTGTTAACAACGCAGGCGTCACCCGCGATAATTTGATTCTGAGAATGAAGGACGAAGACTGGGAAGCTGTGCTGGGGATTAACTTGAAAGGGGCCTTTCATTGCACCAGGGCAGCAGCTCGGGGTATGGTGAAAAATCAGTACGGCAGAATTATTAACATCAGTTCTGTGGCAGGGATTGTTGGGAATATCGGTCAGGCCAACTATTGCGCGTCCAAGGCAGGCTTAATCGGCTTGACCAAGGCCATGGCAAAAGAACTGGGATCCAGAAATATTACCGTAAACACGGTTGCGCCCGGCTTTATTAACACAGAGATGACAGCCGGACTACCGGAAGGTATTAAAGAGAAAATGCTGGCGCAGGTTCCCCTGAGAAGATTTGGCGGTCCTGAAGAAGTGGCGGAACTGGTGGCATTTTTAGCCTCTAACGCTGCTGGTTATATAACGGGACAGACCATAACGGTAGACGGCGGAATGACGTGCATTTGATGACAGGCTTATGGTTAAAATGCCGGAAGGGGGTGATTTTAAGTTATGGCAATTATTGATAAAGTAAAATCGATTATTGTTGAGCAGTTGGGGGTAGAGGAAGAAGAGGTAAAGATAGAGGCGTCCTTTGTGGATGACCTGGGGGCCGACTCTTTAGATATTGTTGAACTGGTAATGGCTCTGGAAGAGGAGTTTGACCTGGAGATCCCCGATGAAGACGCGGAAAAGATCCGCACAGTAGGCGAAGCTGTTAAGTATATCCAGGAGCATCAATAACTTTTCGTCAGGTTAAGTCCCGGGGGAAACCACGGGACTT
>DHTR01000095.1:7575-8033 GCA_002408725.1 Pelotomaculum sp. UBA5255 | reverse complement strand
TCCCGGGGGAAACCACGGGACTTTTTTGAAAAGGGAGGAATACGATTGCATAAACGGGTTGTCATTACCGGTCTGGGCATTATATCTCCGGTGGGAACGGGACTGGAAACGTTCTGGTCTTCCTTGACCGGTGGAATTTCCGGAATCCGGCCGGTAACCAGGTTTGACCCGGCTCATTTTGCTACAAAAATTGCAGGAGAAGTCATTGACTTCGAGCCAACCGGGTATATTGACAGAAAAGAGGCCCGGCGGATGGACCGCTTTACCCAATTTGCGGTGGCTGCGACCGGGATGGCGTTAGAAGATGCGGCTCTGGACCTGAATACCGTCGACAGGGGTCGCATTGGCGTTGTTCTTGGCTCGGGCATAGGCGGCATTGAGACGCTTGAGGAACAGGCTAGAATCCTGGCTGCGCGAGGCCCGGGGCGAGTCAGCCCTTTCTTTGTACCCATGATGAT
>DHTR01000095.1:7185-7391 GCA_002408725.1 Pelotomaculum sp. UBA5255 | reverse complement strand
CCTTTCTTTGTACCCATGATGATTGCCAATATGGGCGCGGCTCAAGTGGCTATCAGTTACTGTCTGCAGGGGCCTAATATTACCAGTGTGACAGCGTGCGCCTCCAGCAGCAATGCCATTGGCGAAGCGTTTAAAATGCTGCAGTGGGGACATGCAGACGTCATGATTACCGGGGGCACGGAAGCGCCTATTACCCCCCTGGCCAT
>DHTR01000095.1:6569-7007 GCA_002408725.1 Pelotomaculum sp. UBA5255 | reverse complement strand
TATTACCCCCCTGGCCATGGCGGGCTTTTGTTCGATGAAGGCTATGTCCACTCGCAACGAAGAGCCGGAAAAGGCCAGCAGGCCTTTTGATAGTAACCGGGACGGTTTTGTTGTGGGGGAAGGAGCTGCTATCCTGGTGCTGGAAACGCTTGAACATGCCCAGAAAAGGGGAGCCAGGATTTACGCCGAGATGGCTGGTTACGGCAGTTCCTGTGACGCCTATCATATTACAGCCCCCGACCCGGAGGGCTGCGGCGCGGCAAATTCCATGAAGGCGGCCATTGCAGACGCCGACATCGAGCCGGTTACCGTGGACTATATCAACGCCCACGCCACCTCAACCCAACTGGGGGACAATGCTGAAGTTAAGGCTATTAAGACGGTTTTCGGAGAGCATGCCTATAAAATTGCAGTGAGTTCAACCAAATCCATGACCGG
>DHTR01000095.1:1223-6411 GCA_002408725.1 Pelotomaculum sp. UBA5255 | reverse complement strand
AGTTCAACCAAATCCATGACCGGTCACCTGCTGGGCGCGGCCGGAGGACTGGAAGCAATGGCCTGTGTCCTGGCAATTTACAACGGAATCATTCCGCCCACGATTAATCTAGAGCAACCCGATCCGGATTGCGATTTGGACTTTGTTCCAAACACTGCCCGAAAGGCCCGTGTAAATGTGGCTCTGACCAACTCCTTTGGCTTTGGTGGGCATAATGCCACGCTGGCCATTAAAAAGTACTAATCGTTAAAATTTTCCGGGTGATGAAGGGCGTCCGGCGTAGCGGTAAGGTAATAACAAAGTCAGGTGATGTTCCATTGAAGAAGAGAAGTGAATACCTGGCCCTCTTAAAAAAAAGGCTGGAGCTAAACTGGGTGGATGAGGGCCTTTTGTTTCAGGCCTTGACCCACAGCTCATTCACCTACGAAAGTCGCCAAAATGGGATCGAAAATAATCAGCGCCTTGAATTCCTGGGAGACGCTGTCCTGGAACTGGCGGTCAGCGATTACTTATACCGCAACCATCCCGGTCTTGATGAGGGAAGCCTGACCAAACTAAGGGCCGCTGTGGTATGTGAGCCTTCCCTGGCGAGGGCAGCCAGGGAGCTTGGGCTTGGTTTATGTCTCCAGATGGGGAGGGGCGAAGAACGTTCCGGGGGCAGGGAGCGCCCTTCCATTCTCGCGGATGCCTTTGAAGCTCTACTGGGGGCGGTTTACCTGGACCAGGGTCTGGCGCGGGTCGGTGAACTGGCAATCCAATTCCTTTCCCCTGTCATCGAGGATCTACTGCAAGGGCGCCTGGAGCGGGATTATAAGACCGAGCTGCAGGAGCTCGTTCAACAGCGCGGTGGTGAGCAGGTCCAGTATATAATCCTGAAGGAAGAGGGACCCGACCACCAAAAAACTTTTACGGCAGGAGTGCTTTACAGGGGTAAGCTGGCAGGCAGCGGTGCCGGGCACTCCAAGAAGGATGCGGAGCAGCAGGCGGCCAAATCTGCCCTGTTAAATCAGGGATTACAGAAAAAAAATTTTTAATTTACCGGAAATAACGGATCTACTTGTTGTGGAGGTTTATAGAGATCATGGGTTTTTTCAATCGTCTAAAGGAAAGCTTAACTAAAACCCGCCAGGGCTTTGTTGAAAAGATAGACACACTGATTCACCGCCGCAAGGAAATTGACGAGGATCTCTACGAAGAACTCGAAGAGATTATGGTCCAGGCCGATGTGGGAGTAGCCACTGCTATGGAGTTGGTGGAAAAAGTCCGGAGCACCGTCAAGGAAAGGCGGGTGGAGGATGCCGCTGAGCTCAAACCAATTCTAAAAGAGCAGATCAGGGACATGTTGGGTACCAGTACTATACCGATTCATGTTTACTGGCAGTCACCCACAGTTGTTATAGTGGTGGGCGTGAATGGGGTGGGCAAAACGACCACCATCGGAAAGATGGCGCACCTTTACAAGATGGAAGGGAAGAAGGTGCTCTTGGGAGCCGCAGATACCTTCCGCGCGGCAGCCATCGATCAGTTGGAAGTCTGGGCAGAGCGCGTGGGTGTGGACCTAATCAAGCACCGGGAAGGGTCCGACCCTGCCGCAGTGGCGTATGATTCCCTGCAGGCCGCAAAGGCGCGCGGGGTGGACCTCTTAATTATTGACACCGCCGGCAGGCTGCACACAAAGAGCAACCTGATGGAAGAGCTGAAAAAAATCGGCCGGGTGCTGGACCGGGCAATGCCTGGCGCGCCTCACGAGGTTCTCCTTGTCCTGGACGCCACAACCGGTCAGAATGCGGTCAATCAGGCCAAACTGTTTGGTGAGGTTGCCGGAGTAACCGGTATTGTCCTGACAAAACTCGATGGCAGCGCCAAGGGTGGTGTCGTGCTGGCGGTTAAGCAGGCTCTTAATATTCCGGTCAAGTTAATTGGCATCGGAGAAGAGATGGACGACCTGAGGCCATTTGACGCGGAGGAATTTGTAGACGCGTTATTTTCGTAAAACGTTATAAAATAAGTATTTAAAATAAACCAGATCTAGATCTTATGCGGCCGAAGGGCCTTTTTTGTTTAAATCATTCGTTTTTCTCAATGTGCCGCTTTTAATAGGGTCATCTTGAAACACACCTGCCGTTCCTGACAGGTGTGTTTTTAACCGCAATTGCCTGATTAAGATCCATACATTACGAGATTACGATTTGGCTGTCAACGGGTTAACACGTTATTTACGGGAGAAACTAAAAATATTTTAGGAAATGATTAAGTAAAACAATTACAACTACACCAGGGAGGCGCCGCCTGTGTCTGTTTGTCCGGTTTGCAACGGATTGGCCGTTGTTCAAAAGAGCTGTCCCCAATGTGGCAGGATGATGTTTGATGCAGGTGTGATTCAGGATTACTACGATGGTTACAGCGCCTACCTGGAACAGGAGCTTTACGAAGATGGGTACAGGTGTTATGACCACGAAATCTGTGTCCACCTTATTGCCTGCCCCAGTTGCCACTTTGACCTAAATATTGCATTCAGGAGGCTGGAGATGGAGGAACTGACGGAATAAAGGGCAAGTCATTTTTTCTGATAAGAGGAATGAATGCAGAAAAGGCGAATATTAGAGAAGATCCAAAATGAGTAAAAATGAACTACAATCAGGAAGGACGGGATGGTTGTGGATGTTAAAATTGCAGTGATCGCTGGGACCGGGGTTTATGACCCCAATATTATGACAGGCATTCAAGATGAAACGGTGAGCACGCCCTATGGTGATGTTCAGCTCAGTGTTGGCAACTACCGGGGTAAGCCTTTGGCCTTTATGAATCGCCACAGGGAAGATCACTCCGTACCGCCGCACCTGGTTAACTACCGCGCCAATATCGCGGCATTAAAGAAACTGGGCGTTAAAAATGTGCTGGCAACGGCAGCCGTAGGTTCGCTGAACCCGGCTATGCAACCCGGCCACTTTATTTTTGTTGACCAGTTTTTGGATTTTACAAAATGCCGTCAGCAGACCTTTTTTGAAGGCGGCGTCAGCGGTGTGATCCACTTGGATATGACCAATCCCTACTGCCCGGAGCTAAGGGAAACTTTGCTGCGGGCCTCCAGAAGCCTGGGCTTTACCTCTCATCCCGCAGGAACGTACGTCTGCTGCGAGGGGCCGCGCTTTGAAACGGCTGCGGAAATTAGAATGTACCGCCTGTTGGGAGGCGATCTAGTAGGGATGACCAGCGTTCCAGAGGCTACACTGGCCAGGGAGGCTGAAATGTGCTACGCCACCATTGCCATGGTTACCAACTATGCCGCAGGCATTTCGCCCGTCCGACTCACCCACCAGGAAGTGTTGGATATGATGCTGCAAAACGGTGAAAACATCCGCAAGCTAATTATGCAGGCTGTTGCCTGGCTCGATCTGGATCGTGAATGTCAGTGCCACCAGGCCCTGGACCAAACGGGTTAAAACTAAAAAGCTGAAAGAATCTCTTTTAAAACCGACTGAAATGGGGGGTGTTATTTTGGATACCATGCGCTGGACGGATGACGGTATGCTGGAACTGCTGGACCAAACCCGGCTCCCCTCCGAGGTGGTCTACATAAAGTGCTCCACCCATGAGCAAGTGGCCGCTGCCATCAAGCGCCTGGCGGTGCGGGGTGCTCCCGCCATCGGTGCGGCGGCGGCCTTTGGACTGGTTCTGGCGGCCCGAAGGCTAAAGTCCCTACCTGGAGAAACATTTGTCGCCGGGGTACAGGCGGCAGCCCGTGAGCTTGCCGCCACACGGCCGACTGCGGTGAATTTGCGTTGGGCCCTGGAACGAATGTCCCGGCGACTGGACACGGCCGGGTCCAGCGACCCGGGGGTGCTCTATAGTCTGCTGCTGGACGAAGCCCGGGCCATTTACAGCGAAGATGTGGCCGGCAACCGGAAGATGGGGGTGTTTGGGCAGGAGTTGATTCCGGGTGGAGCGCGTATTTTGACCCACTGCAATGCCGGAGCGTTGGCCACGGCCGGTTACGGGACTGCCCTGGGCGTAATCCGGGCTGCCCGAGAGGCGGGCAAAGGGGTCAGCGTTTATGCGGATGAGACCCGACCGCTATTACAGGGCTCCAGGCTCACAGCCTGGGAAATGCTGCAGGAAAACATCCCTGTTACACTGATTACAGATAATATGGCGGGTTATTTGATGGCGCAGGGAAAGGTGGACCTGGTGCTTGTCGGCGCCGACCGCATCGCTGCCAACGGTGATCTGGCCAATAAGATTGGAACCTACAGCATAGCGGTGTTGGCCAGGGAACACAAACTCCCCTTTTACGTGGCGGCCCCCGTTTCCACGATAGACTTTAGCCTGGCTTCGGGGAGTGAGATCCCTATCGAGGAGCGCGAATCTATAGAGGTAACCCACCTGGCCGGCCGGCCGGTGGCCCCCGGTGGGGTCAATGTTTGGAATCCGGCCTTTGACATCACGCCCTACCGGCTTATAACCACCATCATCACAGACCGGGGAATGGTGCACCCACCCTACGGGGAGAACCTCCGGAAGTTATTTTTAAAATAAGAAATGAATAACCGGGAGGCTTGAATACCTTGAAAGATTATGTGGTAAGAGACATCAACCTTGCCCCCGCAGGAAGATTGAAAATAGACTGGGTCAAAGAGCACATGCCCGTGCTGAATACGATTCGGGAGGATTTTGAGCGGGACAAGCCTTTTGCCGGCACCCGCGTGGCGCTGTCCATCCATCTCGAGGCTAAAACAGCCTATCTCGCCGAGGTCATCCGGGCGGGCGGGGCGGAAGTCGCCGTCACCGGCTCCAATCCCCTATCCACCCAGGATGATGTGGCCGCAGCTCTAGCCGCCGGCGGCATGAATGTTTATGCCTGGTATGATGCAACGGAGAGGGAATACCGGGATCACCTTCTCTACGTCCTGGATACCCGGCCCCAGGTGGTTATCGACGACGGTGGGGACCTGGTGGGGCTTTTGCATACCGACCGGAAGGAACAGGCGGTAGACGTGACGGGTGGCTGTGAAGAGACCACTACCGGCGTGCGGCGACTGGAAGCCCTGGACCGGGATAAAAAGTTGCTGTTTCCGATGCTGGCGGTGAACGATGCCTTCTGCAAATTCCTTTTCGACAACCGGTACGGAACAGGGGAATCGGTCTGGTCCGGGATCATGCGCACCACCAACCTTGTAGTGGCGGGGGA
>DHTR01000095.1:0-1042 GCA_002408725.1 Pelotomaculum sp. UBA5255 | reverse complement strand
CGGGGAAAACCGTGGTCGTTCTGGGATATGGCTGGTGCGGTAAGGGCGTAGCAATGCGCGCCAAGGGCCTGGGGGCGAGGGTCATCGTCTGTGAGGTCGATCCTGTCAGGGCTATTGAGGCCTGTATGGACGGTTACCAGGTGATGAACAGCGAGCAGGCCGCCGGCTTTGGAGAAATTTTCATCACCGTCACAGGCTGCCGGGACGTCTTGTGCCGGCGCCATTATGAAAGGATGAAGGACGGCGCCATCCTGGCCAATGCGGGCCACTTTGACGTGGAAATTAATTTAAAAGATCTGGTGGACATGGCCCTGGAGCGCCGGACGGCGCGCCACAATATTGAACAGTATACCCTGGTAGGCGGCCGAAAAATTTGCCTGCTGGCCGGGGGACGCCTGGTGAACCTGGCTGCCGGGGATGGCCACCCCACCGAAATTATGGATATGTCCTTCGCCATCCAGGCCCTTTCGGCCCGGTATATCCAGGAAAACGCGGGAGATCTGGAAAAGAGGCTGTACCGGGTTCCGCAAGAGATTGACCGCCGGGTTGCCAGGCTGAAGCTGAATGCCCTGGGGATCGGGATCGACAGCCTGACCGGGGAGCAAGAGGCCTACCTGAACAAGTGGCAGGAATAAAAGATTTGGAGGGATAAATATGGCTAATATGATCATTCGGGGGGCCACAGTGCTCACCATGGAGGACCACGACAGTGTATTTCCGGACGGTGAAATTGCCGTTGCCGGAGATACCATCATTGCCGCCGGCCCGCGGGGTTGTGTGCCGAGGAATTTCAAAGCATACCGCGTCATAGACGGGTCGGGGATGGTGGCCCTGCCCGGCTTTGTCAATTGCCACACCCACGCGGCCATGACCCTTTTGCGCAGCTATGCCGATGATATGCCCCTGATGAAGTGGCTTTCCGAAAAAATCTGGCCGCTGGAGGAGAAACTGCAACTGGAGGATTTTTACTGGGGTACCAAACTGTGTTGTCTGGAAATGATCAAGTCGGGCACAACGACTTTTGCCGATATGTATTTTGAAA
>DHTR01000096.1:16049-17789 GCA_002408725.1 Pelotomaculum sp. UBA5255 | reverse complement strand
GGGGGTAAATTAAACAGTTTGGGCGCATTGTACAATGCGCCCCAGGCGTGTCTTAAGGTTTAGTCTCCCGTTCCGTTGCGGGGGTAGTGGTCTGGTCTTTTGGGGTCGGTGCTGACTCGCTCGGTTTAGGTGTGGCTGTCGGGCTTGGCTTCGGGGTTGGGGTCGTGGGTGCAGGTGTTGGTGCGGGTGCGGGTGTGGCCGCAGCCGGTGTTTTTGCAGGCGAAGGCGTAGGCGTGGGTGTAGGTGATGCCGGAGTAGGCGTACCCGCTCCCGCCCCGGTGATCTCAAACCCCACGCCGTTTACGGTCTGGTTGGGCAAGTTAAGGGAAACCACGCTCACGGGCCCACTCTGGTTACCCTCCTTGGCGGCTACATACTTGGCCCGAACGTCCAGCCAGACAAAGTCCCGGGCTGGTATTTTCTGGATCACATCGGTAATTTCCACCCTCTTACCGGTTGCTTTTTCACCAACGCTCACTAGAAGGTAGTTCGTTCCGTTTACCTGGAGCCAGGTTGCTGCCTCTCTTTTGGCGAGGTCCTCGGCAATAATTTTAACTACGTCCGGCACCTTGTTTAAATCAACCGGACTAAAGCCCACTTTCGATGTTTCGGGTACCACCAGAGGCTTTGGATCGGGCGCCGGGGCGGGTTTGCGGGCTGCCGTACAGCCTGCAACGAGGCTGAATACAACAAGAAATAGTAAGATCATGATTTTTCGCATTCAAGTAACCCCCGATAGAAGTTTTCTTTATTGTTTTCTGACGAGGGTTAAATAATGCACTGATTAAAAAATGACTTACAGTAGATTTAAACAATCTTGATTATTTTTTGAAAAAATGAGGACGTTTTTTTGCCTTTTTCTCCTCTGCAACCCGGTTGTAGACCACAGTTTCTACAGCTTGACGGGCAAAACCAGGGACTGCTGCCGTTTCATAGGGAGAAGGCGCGGCAATTTCCCCGGCCCTTTTCGCGGCCAGTTGGAACCTTTCATAAGATTCCTTTGGTGCCAGGGGGTCCTTCGTCCAGATTCCTAGTTTACGGTACCGTTCAATGGATTTTATGAGAATCTGTCTGTCGAGGTTGGGGAAGGATGGCTCGGCCGCATCGGCTGCTTCCTCGGCGCTATGCTGGTCCAGCCACAACTGTGCCTTATAAATGGCATTGGTAAACTGCTGGACAACTTCAGGCTTTGAATCGATATAGTCAGGTAGGGCGGCATAGGCTACGACGACCATGTCCCCGGCTGCTTGCCCCACCGATGCTGCCACCTGACCATAGCCCTTCGCTTCCGCGATGCTGGCTTCAGGCTCTAATAACTGAATATAATGCCCGGTCCCGGCACGGAAAGCGCCCATGCGTAGCTTTTCGGGGATATTGTAGTACATGGTTACTGCCCTGAAAGGGGGCAGTGCCTGGCTCCTTAAAACATCCTCCAGGGCGATGACTGAACTGTCGTCCTGGGAGCAGCTGATAATGGTTTTATCTTTTAAATTTTTCCATTGAAAGTCCCCGGGGTTCTTTCTGGACAGGAGCAGAGAGCCGTCCTTTCCGGCTATGGCGGCAAAAATTTTGGGCTGAGGCCTCGTAGCGTCCGGGTTAAATATTATTTTTTGGAGACCGCACAGGGCAATGTCGGCCCTGCCGTCGGATAGGGCTGAGCGGATGGCCTCCGGGCTGGTTGTTGAAAGGTGGACGACCAGGTTTTGTTCTTTAAAGAAGCCCAGGTTTAAGGCTACATAC
>DHTR01000096.1:1971-15891 GCA_002408725.1 Pelotomaculum sp. UBA5255 | reverse complement strand
CCCAGGTTTAAGGCTACATACTGAGGGAGGAAGTACGGCGAGCGCACGGACTCCAAAACCCGTACAGTATGAATCTGCGTAACCTTGGGAGGCTTTAGGAGACTTCGCCCAAGGAAAGTCACCGGGATCAAAAGAATCAGGATGGAGAGCCAAAGGATCATTTTTTTCGTTCTGAGATTCATGGACGAAAACCTCCAGTTTTTCTTTCTTTAAATATTATTTTCGGGTGGAGGTTTTCATGCTTCAATATTTAATGGTTGTCCGCATAAACGAGTGTTTAAGGCATAGAATGTAAAAAAGCCGGTTAGGGGGGTTTTATGTTGAAGGGCTATACGTTTATGCGCTGGTCCAAACAGGGAGTGTCGGTGGTTAAAAAAATAAGACCCGAAGCGGTCCTGGTAGGCCTGGCGTGGTCTTTTAGCGCCACCCTGGCTGCCTGCGCCGTAATGTGCGCGTGGGTGGTGCTGTCTGCAGGGCCGGTTTACAGTTTCAGTGCTTTTGTAACAGCCGGCACGCTCCTTGGGGCTACTCTGGGTGGGGTCGCCTGCGGGAGAACTGCCGGTACGCTGGGAGCGCTACACGGCTTGATGGTCGGCCTGGCCTACGGGTTGCTGCTTTCAGCCCTTCTTTTTATTGGAAGCGAGAAGAGTTTTTCAGCATCCGGCCTGGTATTCCGCACGGTGGTTTTGGGAGTTGTGGGCTCCGCTGGAGGAATCATCGGGGTTAATTTATACAGTAAAGTGAGGTCAATTCGGGGAAAGAGGACCACAAAACAGCCCGGGTCATAAATTCAAAGATAAAGCCATTTGGTTTGCACCCCAATGACCAAATGGCTTTTTAAGTAACAACAATTGACCCATAACAGAGTAAAGCCTGCCCTCCAAATAAGGGGTATTCAACAATTTAACAGGCGGCGCCGCGGCATCTGTCCAGGAAATGGCGGGCCAGGTCGGGGTAACCCCAAAAATCTATGTGAGTGTACGCGGCCAGTGTGTTTGCCCGGCGGTAGCCGCAGTTCCAATGGCTTCCGGAGAAAGCTGATTTGATCAGGTAAGTGGTGGGGTAGGTAATACCTTCGACTAAGGAATGGTGAAATTCATGTCCCCGTGCTTTCTGTCCCACTTTGCCCAATACATTTTCCCCGGTAAACTCGATCTCCACATAACCGAATCTTTGCAGGCGGTCGGTCATAATGGTGTGCCCGTCAAAAAAGCCTACCATGGCATGCTTATCCCCGTTTTTTGCGGTGATGGACTCAGTCAGGTACATGAACCCACCGCATTCGGCGTAACAAGGCAGACCTTCTTTTAGTCTGCGCCCGATATCTTCCAGCAGGCCCCTGTTTGCCGCCAGTTTCCCGGCAAAGATCTCGGGAAAGCCGCCGCCGAGGTAAAGTCCGTCGATGTTTTCCGGCAGGCGGTTGTCCAGCAAGGGGCTGAACAGCTGAAATTCCGCTCCCTGTGTCTCTAATATTTCAAGGGTACCGCGGTAGTAGAAGCTGAAAGACTGATCCCGTGCTACAGCAATTTTAACTGGTTTGCCTCTTTCAAAAGTCAGGGGACTGACGGGCGGCAGGGGTTCAGCTGTGCTGCCCAAATTAATAATCTGATCAAGGTCGATCCATTCTTGCACCAGTCCAGCTGACCTATCTATAATCTCCGCATGCCGTTCCATTTCTTCAGCCGGCAGCAGCCCCAGGTGGCGGCTGGGCAGGGCAACAGATTTGTCACGCGGCAAAAATCCTAATGCCGGTACACCTGTATAAGCCTGGATCGCTTCTTTTACAAGTTTATAATGGTGCTCGCTGCCTACATTGTTGACTATCACTCCAGCCAGGCGGAGGTCCCGGTCAAAAGACTTGTAGCCAAGCACCTGGGCTGCGGCGCTGGTGGACATTCCTGCCGCATCAATGATCAGGATCACCGGGGCTTTTAAAAGCCGGGCTATTGCGGCGGTGCTGCCTTCCGGGGTGGAACCAACGCCGTCGTAAAGGCCCATAACCCCCTCAATAATTCCAAAATCCATGCCTTCCATGCCATGCGCGAACAGCTGCCTGATGTTTAGGGACGGCATCATCCAGAAGTCAAGGTTATATGACATCCTGCCGGCTGCGACAGCATGATAGCCGGTGTCGATATAGTCCGGTCCCACCTTGAATGGCTGCACCTTCAGTCCCTTTTTACGCAACGCCGCCAGCAGGCCGGCGGTAACCGTAGTTTTACCCGATCCGCTGTGAGTTCCCGCGATAACAAGCCTGTTCATTTGTCTTCTTACTCCTTTTCTTGCGCTAATCCTGTTTAGTGTTGCTGGCGTCTGATCATCGTCAGGAGCTCACTCCTTGTTCGCGGCATCGCCTGGCTGTCGCTGACCAGGCTATTTTTCTTCAGGTGCGTAGGTCTCCACCACGAAAGGTATGTTCAGATTTAAACTGCGCACAGCTTCCGTGTTGCTGTAAACTTCTTCCGATGAGCCTGTCAGCCTGACCGCCCCGTTGTCCATAATCACCAGATGTTTGGCCCAGGCTACCGCCAGGTCCACATCGTGGGTAAGTAAAATGTACATCTTCCAGCTCTAAAATGCAACTGCTCAAAAGGGTATGCCTCCCGTTCTCAGGGCGAGAAATATTAAAAGCAAACCGCTGGCGGAAGCGAGGGTCAATCTCATTTTATGGAAGTATAACCATTTGCACGAAACTAAATATATTCTCCCGTCCACCTATGCACCGCGCCGCAGAAAAAGCATATAACTGTTATCCGTCCGGTGTTTCGCATTGACCAAAAGGCTTCAGATACTCCATTCTAAAATGCGCATTGGCCAGGATGGCGGGCCAGTTTTCCACCATGCTGCTGATGTACTTTTTCCACTCTTCATTTAAGGCGTCCCAAGATAACAGACTCGGGTCGGTTTTAAGCTGTTCATCTTGAATTTCACCGAATTTCCAGCCCATCTCTTTTCTCTGTGCAAACCAGTGTTCATGCGTATATTCGGCAAGGCTGCGGATTTCTTTTTTACTCAATTTGATCACTTCGGGTTTTTCAATCACTGAAACGATATCATATTGAAGCAATATCAGGGCGTCCGGGATCTGCCTGATGTGCTCCCGATAGAAATTTCTTTCTTCCTCGGACAGAGTTTCCCAATGACTTTTTACCGTTTCATGGCCGAGATAATCTTTTCCCATTGTGTTTTGTATCGTTTCATAAATTGCAGATGCAAGGCTTTCATTTTTTTCACTATAAAAAACGTCATGCATCAAGTGGCGGGTGAACTGCTCTTCGTCGACATGCAACTTCAACTGCACCTTGGAAGGAAGGTGCGACTGTTCCCATTTTTTTGCGTTAGTCAGTATGCTCATGTCCATGATTGCTTCCATGGACCTTGATTCATGCTTGTATCTGGGAATCTTCAATAATGCCCGTAATACACCATTGTCGATCTGGGCCTCGCCTCTGTCGTTAATCAGATGGGGCAGCTTTCTCTTAAATAAAGAGCGAAGCAGCATTGCCCTGCGGATGACAAACAATTGGTCCACCTGATGATTTGATGGGTTTGGTCCAAGAATGTTGACGTTCCCCCTCAGACGGCTGATGAAGTCCGGACCTTTTGCACTTTTAAACTCCATTAAAAACCGTTTCTTTTCCTCGTCATCCGTGATTGCCTCGCCGCAGAATTCCTCAAATGTGCTGCTGGTTCCGCCTGCAAATACAAATATTGCCTTTCCGATGGGGTGTACCGTATCCTCTTCTCTGAACAATCCGTCCTGCATGGGAGCTAAAAAATATTTCAGCCATCCCAGCTTTCCTTCAAAAGAAGCGTCAAATTCATCAAAAATGATCAGTGGTACCTTCCCCTCCAACGAAAAATCCCTGGCTTTATGAAAAACCTTGGCAAGATCAGAAGGCGACCGGAACTGGGACAAATTAAAATTTAATTTCTTGATTAGATCAGGTGCAATATTTGCAGCTACTTCAGTTACACCATAGGATTTTCCGGAGCCCGGGGTTCCGAATACAGCAATGGAAAGGGGTCTGATTGCGTTTTTTGTTGCAATATACTCGCACATCAGGTTATTGATGCTCCGATAGCTTTCAATTTCTGTCCGGTCCACAGTTTTCAACTGTCCGAACCGGGCAACCGGGATAAACTTCAGAACCTTCTCTTCACCGCTTTTTACGATTTCTGCGGCGATTTCTACAAGATTGGACGGGCTTTTATCATTTAAAATATACCAACTGTCCTGACTGTCATTATTGATTGGAATGTGAATTTTCACATCCTGTACATTTTCTTTTGAAATTGGATAACTGACATCTTCCAAAAAGATATTTGGGTTCGGGAAGGTAAATGAAGATGTGTTCCTGCCAAAGCCGTCGATATAATATTTTTGTGCGGCTACAATGCCTTCGCGAATGCCATCATTGATTGAGAAAACCAGTTCTTCCTCTTGCATTCCCTTTGAAGCAATGCTCTTAACCAAACCTGCAACAAAACAGGAAGTATATCCATACATACTACCCCGAATCTCCTTCGAGAAATCTCCCTCGAATTCATAGGGCATAAAATAAAGGCGGGATTCGGAAACCCCGTTACATTTATAATAGATTACGCCCTCCAGTCCGAAAGTGAGGATCAGATGCCTGCAGCCCGCAAGAAAGGAAAGATTGGGATTATTGTTCAACTGCCATACAAAATCTTGTGCCGTTCTTTCCCAGGAGATGCTTTTGCTGATGTTCACTCCTTTGGCACGCAGGTCTTCACTATTGATGATAATAATCGTTTTTTCCATGTGTTTTTCCACAAGATGCTTCCATAATGCACTGGACACATTCGGATTATTCAATTTGTATAGGACAAGCGGATTTTTCCCTTCTGTTTTCAGGGCTAGCGGCCAAAACTCTTCATGTTCATTGAATCCATTGTTCTCGTCATCAATGACGACCATTGCTGCATCCGCATCATCATGAACAACAGGAAGCAATTTCGGTAATCCAGATGATGTTCCTGTAAAACCAAGATAACGACTGATCCGGTACACTTTACTCCTGTCTTTTTCGCCTGGAATTCTGGGAAATGGTTCTATCTCTGCTGTGGAATGAAGAAATTTGTTTGAGTTTATGGATTCCTTATTCTGCATATCCGGAGAAAGAACCGGTTGCTCGATTGCCAAAGAGATGAGCTTGGCCAATAGCATGGATTCGCCCGGCATTGATATGCTGCGCATATTTACATGCGTTTGCCAGTTCCAGCCGTTCTGATTCTGCGGGTAAGTAGTCCAAAGAAGTGTATTGATGCAAATATCACCGCTTACTACGATTGTGTTGTTCCGATCCTCCATACTTTACCTCATTTAATTTAATTTGCCCATAGGGCCAATTTGTTCTCTTCCTTAATAGTTCCTGATCACCAGTTCCGTGATCAAGCCCCGGCCTTCCGCTTTGCAATTTATGGACCGCCTGGCCGTGACTTCCACAAGGTCATAACCCCTGTACAGTTCGCGGGTAAAAGGAGTGTCTGAATTGCTCAGCATCACCCTGCACCCCTGTTTGTCCAGGTTATGAAAGGCCTGAGCAAGCCGCAGTTGCTCCTCTTTCCCGAAGGGAGCGGCGGTGTAACTGGTGAATTTAGCGGTTTCCGACAGCGGATGATAGGGAGGATCCAGGTACACGAACATGCCCGGTTCGGTTTCTTCAAGCGCCAGCGAGAAATCCCCGCACAGGATTCTGGCTTTCCTGAGAGTGGCGCTAATCCTATAGAGGTTCTCCTCGTCAACCAGTCGTTTATTCTTGTAGTATCCGTAAGGTACGTTGTGCAGACCTTTGCTGTTGACCCGCCAGAGGCCGTTGTAAGCGAACTTGTTCAGGTATAGAAAGCGCGAGGCTCTTTCGACATCGGTCATTTGTGATGGGTCCAGGCTCCGGACCTGATAGTAATACTCCTTGGTGTTGACATGCCTTTTGATGTCTGCTATGAGCTGGTCCGGGTTGTCACGGACCACCCGGTAAAAATTCATGAGTTCCTCGCTTTTATCAGCAATAATAGCCTTTTGCGGGTTCAGGTGAAAAAAAACTGCCCCGCCGCCAAAAAAAGGCTCGACCAGAAAGTTAACCTTACTGGGAAAGAGGGGCAGGAATTGAGCGATGAGTTGGCTTTTACCGCCGGCCCACTTAATCACCGGCTTTAATGGAAGACCTTTACTCCAGGAATGGACAGATATTGTGATCACCTTTGATTTAACTTCTATAAAAAAGTTATATTTACCTTGACTTAAACATTATATCATCAATAGGAGGGGAGTCCTACCGGTTATGAATGAAAAACGTTTCTTTGATTCTCCGGATTGACGAGATCTCAGTTGACACGGCTCATTAAAATCGTTAAGATATTCTGGATGATTATATTTTAAAGGCCGTGAAAGGGAGGGGAAGGTCCCTCGGGCTTTGGCTACATGGCCATTTTAGAGAAGGAGACCCGAGGCTGAAAGGTTTCCTGCCCGTTCCGCTCCTGTCGCCCTTGAGCCTCCGCGCAGAACTTGAAGTAAGTGCGGGCGGGTTAGCCCGTTACAGCCGAGAGCCGCCAATATTGAGCTTCCCTTGATTGAAGCTTGCGGAACATCATGACCGGGCAGCAGCCTTTGCTCTGGGCGAGTGCAGTATTTGGCTGGAAATCAGGGTGGTACCGCGGATGAATCCCTCATCCGTCCTTGAGACGGAAGGGGTTTTTTTATTGTGAATCTAAATTTACGTTTACAAGGAGTGAATTCTTTGGCCAGAGCGGACATACCGATTACCTACGATCCCCGTTCGGTGGAGGATAAATGGTACAAATACTGGGAAGAAAGCGGTTATTTTCACGCCGGAGTTAACACTGAGCAGGAGCCGTTCTGCATCGTCATGCCCCCGCCCAATGTGACCGGTCAGCTGCACATGGGGCATGCCCTGGATAACACCCTTCAGGACATCCTTATTCGTTGGAAAAGGATGCAGGGCTATAACGTCCTTTGGGTGCCCGGCACCGATCATGCCGGCATAGCCACCCAGGCCAGAGTGGAAGAGCAGTTGGTAAAAGAAGGTAAATCCCGCCATGAACTGGGACGGGAGGAGTTTTTAAGAAGGGTGTGGGGCTGGAAGGAACAGTTCGGCAGTCGGATCACCACCCAGCTACGGAAGCTTGGTTCTTCCTGCGACTGGCAGCGGGAACGTTTCACGATGGACGAGGGATGTTCCGAAGCAGTGCGGGAGGTTTTTGTTAAACTGTATGAGCGGGGCTTGATTTACCGGGGCTACTACATTACCAACTGGTGTCCCAAGTGTCATACCACCATCTCCGATATTGAGGTCGAACACCAGGACCGCCCCGGGCACCTTTATCATGTTAAATATCCATTTAAAGACGGGGGTGGCGTTGTGGTGATTGCCACTACCCGGCCGGAAACCATCCTGGGCGACGTAGCTGTGGCTGTACACCCGGGAGACGAGCGCTACATCGGCGCTGTGGGCAAGAAACTGATCCTGCCCCTGGTTGGGCGGGAGATACCCGTCATTGCCGATGAGTACGTCGATCCCTCCTTTGGCACAGGAGCGGTCAAAATTACGCCGGCCCACGACCCTAACGACTTTGAGGTGGGTTTAAGGCATGACCTGCCCCAGGTTATTGTAATTAATAAGGAAGGAAGAATGAGTGAGGAGGCAGGTTCCCGTTACCGGGGACTGGACCGTTACGAATGCCGCAAGCGAATCGTGCGCGATCTTGAGGCAGGCGGTTATCTGATCAAGACGGAGGACCACGCCCATGCGGTGGGGCATTGCTATCGCTGCAATACCGTGATTGAGCCCATGCTTTCCCGCCAGTGGTTTGTTAAAATGAAGCCCCTGGCCGCACCTGCCGTCGAGGCAGCCAGGGAAGGGCGCGTCCGGTTTATCCCGGAGCGGTTTACCAAGGTTTATTTGGACTGGATGGAAAACATTCGTGACTGGTGTATTTCCCGCCAGCTCTGGTGGGGGCACCGCATCCCGGTCTGGTACTGCCGGGACTGTGAAGAGATGATTGTTTCTAAAGAGCCGGTCAGCCGCTGCAACCGGTGCGGCGGCACTGCCTGCGAACAGGATCCCGACGTGCTGGATACCTGGTTTTCCTCGGCGCTCTGGCCCTTTTCAACACTGGGCTGGCCCAGGCAGACCCTGGACCTGGCTTATTATTACCCTACCTCTGTGATGGTCACCGGCAGGGACATCATCTTTTTCTGGGTCGCGCGGATGATTTTTTCCGGCCTGGCCTTTATGAACGACGTCCCCTTCCCCGATGTTTTTATTCATGGGCTGGTGATGGACGCCCTTGGACGTAAAATGAGCAAGTCTTTAGGCAACGGTGTTGACCCCATCGATGTTATCGAGTCCCACGGAGCGGACAGCCTGCGGTTCATGCTGGTGACTGGAAACACTCCCGGGAATGACCTGCGCTTTCATTTCGAGAGACTGGAGGGAGCGCGCAACTTTGCCAATAAGCTGTGGAACGCATCCCGCTTTGCCTTGATGAACCTGGAAGATTTCGAGCCCGAGCGAAGACCTGAGCATTACACCCTGGCCGACCGCTGGATCCTCAGCCGCTACCGGGCCATGGCCCGGGATGTAACCCGGTTCCTGGAAGCCTATGAACTGGGAGAAGCGGCCCGGGTACTATACGAATTTACCTGGAGTGAGTTTTGCGACTGGTATATCGAGCTGGCCAAGCCCAGGCTGTACGGTAAAACCAGTCCCCCGGACCGGGCTACTGCCCAGCATGTGCTGGCCTCGGTTTTAAAGGGGACACTCGAACTTCTGCATCCCTTCATGCCCTTTATTACGGAAGAAATCTGGCAGCACCTGCCCGGCAGGGGGGTTACCATCATGCGCGCAACCTGGCCCGAGCCCCGTCAAGAACTGGAAGATATTGAGGCAGAGAGGGAGATGGAGGTACTGATGGACATTACCAGGGCCATCCGTCATATCCGCAGCGAGATGAATGTTCCTCCGAGCCGCAGGGCGGAAGTCTTGCTGGCTGCCCCGGGGGATGCGGTTCGCTCTCTGCTGAAAAAGGCGGGAGCCTATATCAGTCTGCTGGCCGGCGCCGAACTAAAAACATCCTCCAGTTTACAAGCGGTTCCGGAACAAGCCGCCCACGCGGTGACCCGGGGTGTGGAAATATTCGTTCCGCTGAAAGGCCTGATCGACGTGAGTAAGGAAGCCGCCCGTCTGGAAAAAGAGCTGGCGGCGGTGGAGAAGGACCTGGCGCGGGTACGGGGGAAGTTGAGCAATCCCGGGTTTCTAGGCAAGGCCCCGGCGGACGTGGTGGAAAAAGAGAGAGCCAAAGAAGACGAGCTGGCCAAAAAGCAGTCTGCAGTCAGGGAAAGGCTGGCTATACTGAAAAGCAATTGAGCAAGGCAAAGACTAATAGACTTCCATGCCGCTGACGCAACCCACCAGAAAATAAAAACTGTATTTTCAGGGTAGCAGTATAAATATAAATGCAGGACCACGTCAAAGTCACCTTAAAAGTTACGATGTTGTATTATTCAGAATGTGATAACAACATGTTGTGCATTTGCCTGACTTTGACGGAGTCCTGCTCTACTAATGAGCGCCGATTTATGGTCTCGCCGGTATGGTTTGCAAATAACGCTTACTTTAAGAGGAGCAATCATCTTGAACTATCAGGAAGCCCTGGATTACCTCGCCAACCTGGCCAGGTTCGGGTTTAATTTTGGACTTGGCCGCATTCAGGAATTGTTAAAACGCCTGGGCAACCCTCATCTTGAATTAAAGGTTATCCACATTGGCGGAACAAACGGTAAAGGTTCCACCACAGCCATGCTGTCTGCTATCCTGCGGGAGGGCGGCTACCGGGTTGGGACTTTTACCTCCCCTCACTTGCATTCCTACACCGAAAGATACCAGATTAACGGGACGGAGATTTCAGAAGAACGGGTGGCCGGTCTGATCGGGGAACTCCGGCCTCATCTGGAAGCTATGGTTGTGGAAGGTTTTGAACACCCCACTGAATTTGAGGTGGGCACCGCCCTGGCAATGCTGTATTTCAACCGGGAGAAGGTGGATTTCCTGGTTGTTGAAGTGGGCCTGGGGGGGGCGATTGACTCTACAAACGTTGTGCAGCCATTGCTTTCAATTATCACCAACGTATCAATGGACCATATGGATTACCTGGGGCATAACATTAAGGAAATTGCCCGGGTTAAGGCCGGGATCATTAAACCCGGCGCACCGGTGATTACAGCAGCGGGCGGGGAGGCGCTGGAGGTTATCGAGGACGTCTGCCGGGACAATAATTCCCGGCTTTACGCGGTGGGTCGGGAAATTAGCTGGGAGCCTGTTTCCTGGGACCTTTCCGGCCAGTCCTTGATCCTTCGGGGCCGCAGAAGGGTCTACCAAGACCTTTTCCTCCCCCTCCTGGGCAGGCACCAGCTGATCAACGCAGCCACTGCAGTGGCTGCCGCAGAGGTTTTAATGGACCTGGGCGTTTCCCTGGACGGCGGCGCAGTGCGCCGGGGTCTTGCCCGGACCAGGTGGCCGGGGAGGCTGGAAATCATGCGCCGGGAGCCACTGGTGATTATTGACGGCGCCCACAATTACGAAGGCGCCAGGTGTTTGCGCCGGGCGCTGGAGGAGTATTTTCCGGGCAGGAGCATGGTCCTGGTTATCGGCATGCTGGGTGATAAAGAGCGGGCCAAGGTGACTGCTGAACTGGCCGCCGCAGCCAGGGCGGTGGTGGTGACCCGGCCCAATAACCCCAGGGCGGGAAACTGGCGGGAACTGGCCGGGGAGGCCAGGCGCCACGCCTCCGAGGTCTACCTGCTGGAGGACAACGGGGAGGCGGTGTGCAAAGCCCTGTCCCTGGCCGGGCCGGGAGAAATGATTTGCATCACCGGTTCCCTGTACATGGTAGGGGTGGCCCGGGAGCTGCTGCTCGTTTAAGTCCTGGGTTTAAAACCCCTGATTATGGCGATGAGCAGCAAAGCCAGCGGGAGCAGCCATTCAAAAAAATACAAAGAAACGGGAAATGCCTCTATGCGCAGGGCATCTATTTCAACGGAGTTCTTAAATAATAAAATTGAAAAGGCGGTTTGAATAACGCCGATGGGCAATACCACAGGCCTGTAATCACTCAAGTTGAGCAGCTGTGCGGTACCCAAAACGGCAGCGTAATAAAAGATCGCTAGCTTGACCAGTATTCCCGACATCCAAAAAATCACAAAGACGGCGTCGATGCGCAAGAATCCGCCAACTAAAACTTCACTCAGGATCATAAAGCTTGGAAATACCGTCCGGGCGGCCTCGGGTCCGAATAAAGCGGTATTGATAACTGCGTCAAAGATCAGGATAAAGGATAATAGCAGTACCGACCAGACGCCTATTGTCTTCCCTTTGCGGGGCACTGCCAGGTAAGGCAAAAGCATTGCCAAGACCACCACTTCTCCCCACCACCCAAAGGTTACTACCGAACCCAGCAAAACCGGTGAAAAACCGTTTTCCAGCACAGGCAGAAGACGTTGAAAATCCGCCGTTTGTAAGCTAAATAAGATTACAGTGACATAGAGGATAATTACCCAGGGTAAAATCAATTCGGATAACCTGCCGATCACTTCCAGGCCGGAGCGGATAGAATAAGCTGCTAAAAGAACAATTGAAATGTGAAAAATCAAAATAGGCGTATGCGGCATCAGCGTGGTGGCGAACAGTTCACCGAACTCCCGGATGATCACGCTACTAATTAGGATAAAGAAAATCATATAAAGTGCGCCAATAACTTTACCGACCCAGCTTCCCAAGATCTCCTGGGTATACTCGATTAAGGTCTTTCCGGGAAATCTACGGCCCAGCTCTGTAACCAGCAAGATCACGACGAGCCCGGAAATAGAGGAGACAATAGGTACCAGCCAGGCGTCCCTTCCGGCGAAACGGGCCGCTGTGCCAGGAAGAGCTACTACAGCTGTAGCCCCAATAACGTTCATGAGCGAGAAAAAAACAGCAACACTGGTAATTTTCCCTTTTTCTAGCATCTAATGCAAACCCCGTCACTATTAGAATATAATTGCCCATGCTGCAAGCGGTGCATGTTTAATTTCAATCGAACACGGCGCATTAGCGCCGAATTGCGCGGAACCAAGTTGCATTTGTGCGAATGGAGTTGAACCTACATTCGATCGGTATAGGAGAAATTTATTTTCAGGCTAATATCCCTTGAACCAAACAGGGATATTTTTTTTGATAATTACTGACGGTATCAATTCCTCAATCATAAAAATTAAGCTATTCTGATCAAACACAAAAGTCAAACTTGCTAACATATTTTTGTTTATTCGGAGGTCGCTCATAATTAGAGATATTTTAGCCATAATAATCAAAGATATGTAGTAAGTTACTTTTTATTTTACGATCCATGGGGGTTGTGGTTTGGGATCAGGTATTTTTACCAGATTACTTAAAAAAAGAGCGGCCAAAAAGCCGGGACCTGCCATAGATCGGCCGGAGCCTCTAAAGGGCAAAGTAATCCAGGATGAGGATTTGAAAAGTACGAAGATCTCGAAGAACCTCAAAGAAAACAGGGTCTACCTGGAAGGTATTTTAGGCCGGAACACCGACATCGTATCCAGGGAGTTCAGGCTGGGAACAGGCAGTAAGTACGCCTGGTTGGTTTACCTGGCTAGTTTGACCAAAGACGCCAGGGTCGGTGAAAGTATTCTAAGGCCGCTGATGCTGGAGAACTCCCTGGCCGGAATTGACCGGTCGAGGGGGGATGTAATTGAACTAATCGAAAAATCAATTTTAACAGCCGCAGAAGTTCGTTCTAAAGCATCCAGCATGTACGATGTCACCAACTCGATCCTGTACGGGGGTGTGGCGTTATTTGTTGATGGCTGTGCCGAGGCTCTGCTTGTCGACCTCAAAGACTGGCCCCAGCGCCCGGTTGAAAAGGCCGATGTTGAAGTGGTCATGCGGGGCTCAAAGGAAAGTTTCACCGAGACGATTGGGGTGAATACCTCTCTGGTCAGGCGCAGGCTGCGCTCACCCAACCTGGTCATAGAAGGCCTGAACCTGGGACGGGAGACCAATACAGCGATTAACATCGCTTACTTGAAGGGGTTGGTTTCTCCCGGACTCCTCCGTGAGGTAAAGAGTCGGCTCGGCCGAATTGATATCGATGGAATCCTGGAAAGTGGCTACATTGAGGAGCTAATTCAAGATGACCCTTATTCCCCATTTCCACAGATAGGTTATAGCGAAAGGCCGGACCGGGTTGTGTCAAGCCTACTTCAAGGAAGGGTGTGTATCTTCACCGACGGCACACCGATGGTCCTCTATCTGCCCATCGAATTTGGCGACATGTTGCAGAGCCCGGAGGATTACTACGAGCGATACTATTACGCCACGGCGATCAGGCTTCTGCGCTTTCTCGGGTTGGCGATTTCCTTGCTCTTGCCCTCCTTTTATATTGCCGTAACCACCTTTCACCAGGAGATGATTCCGACGCAGCTCCTGATCAGCATTGCTGCAGCCAGGGAAGGGGTCCCTTTCCCTGCCGTGCTGGAGGCGCTGGTTATGGAAATAACCTTTGAAGCCCTGCGGGAAGCCGGGATCAGGCTGCCCCGGGCGGTGGGCCAGGCCGTTAGTATCGTCGGCGCCCTGGTGATCGGCCAGGCGGCAGTCCAGGCGGGCATCGTATCTCCGTTGATGGTTATTGTGGTTGCTATAACCGGGATTGCCTCCTTCATGATCCCGGCCTATAACCAGGCCCTGTCAATGCGTCTGATTCGCTTTCCCCTAATGCTCCTGGCCGCCACTCTGGGTTTGTTCGGGGTGATGACCGGAGTACTGGCGATGCTGATCCACATGGCCGGTCTGCGTTCCTTCGGAGTGCCTTATCTGGCGC
>DHTR01000096.1:1556-1763 GCA_002408725.1 Pelotomaculum sp. UBA5255 | reverse complement strand
TTAAAGATTTCCGACTTAAAGGACTTTATTGTTCGGGCGCCTTGGTGGGCCATGCATAAACGTCCGACAGAACTGGTCAAGAGGAATGAACAGAGAATTGCCCCGGATTTAAAGCCGCATCCCCCTTCCGAAGGAGGCGGCCGTGAGTCTGATTGATGTGGTCAGTAAAGGTACTTGTTCAAATCCCGGCATTGAAGATTTCAGCGG
>DHTR01000096.1:428-1341 GCA_002408725.1 Pelotomaculum sp. UBA5255 | reverse complement strand
TCCGGCCCGAAAGGAGGTGGCGGTAGTGGGGCTGTATCCTAAAATATTGATTTTATTGCTGCTCATAATTGCCCCGCCCCTGACCCAGACCGGCTGCTGGGATCAACAGGAGGTTGAGAAGATGGGTATCGTTCTTACTACTGCCCTGGACCAGGCTCCGGACGGTAGGGTAAGGCTGACAGCCCAGATCGTCAATCCAAAGGCATTAGCCGGCGGCAGTGGTCTGGGCGGTGGCGGTGGTCTGGGCGGTGTTTCCCGTCCCTATCGAAATATAAGCACTGAAGGAAACACCGTTTTTGACTGCATCCGGTTATTATCACTATACTCACCTTACCAGCTCTTCTTTGCTCACAACCAGACCCTCCTAATTTCTGAGGAGCTTGCCAGAAACAGGGGCATAGAAGAGCTCCTGGATTTCTTTGACCGCAATCCCCAGATCAGGCGGAGCGCCTGGATCCTGATTTCCCGCAGTGATATCAGCAGTGTCATGGAGCTTCCTGGAGAAACACAAGTCCCATCTTCACAGCGAATAGCCAACATAATCAGACAACAAAGGTTAAGCTCCTATTATCCCGATATCCAACTGGGAGACTTCCTGGAATCCCTGGAGACCGAAGGCAGGGATGTTTTTACGATGGGGATCCAGGTAGAACCTAATGAAACTGAGGTGCGTGATCAGCTTGCCGGAGATTCTTCCAGAGGCGGTGAGCGTCTGAAAACAATCGGTGCGCTGGTAAAAATAGGCGGCACAGCGGTATTTAACGGTAACAGGCTGGCCGGCTGGCTGAACGAAAGGGAAAGCCGCGGCTTGCTTTGGGTAAAGGGTCAAGTCAAGGAAGGGGTGATCACTGTGCCCTGCAGTATGGAAAAAACGCTCGGGCAAAACCAGAGCCTCTCTCTGGAGATACTCCGC
>DHTR01000096.1:0-125 GCA_002408725.1 Pelotomaculum sp. UBA5255 | reverse complement strand
AGGAGTCCGAGTGCATGGAGGAACTGAACCAGCCTGAAGTTATAAGATCTATTGAGGAAGCGCTGGCAAGCGCAATTCAGATAGAGGTGGAGGCTGCCCTGGCCAAGGCGCAGCATGAGTACCAT
>DHTR01000080.1:36215-36369 GCA_002408725.1 Pelotomaculum sp. UBA5255 | reverse complement strand
AAAATCGAATAAGTGAAGTATACATTAAGAAGCAATTCTCTTGAAGGGGAATTGTTTTTGTTTTGGGCGGAGGTTTAACATGGAAGTAACGGCGGCCATTGATATAGGGACCAATTCAACCCGGCTTCTGGTTGTCAAAAAGACAGGGGCGGGG
>DHTR01000080.1:35709-35985 GCA_002408725.1 Pelotomaculum sp. UBA5255 | reverse complement strand
GGGAGGTACTGACCAGAAAGCTGGCAGGTACACGCCTGGGTGAGGGAATCCGGGGCGGTGTACTGCTAAGGTCCGCAATGGAGCGGACCGCAGAGGCTGTAGGCCGCTTCTACCGGGAGGCCCTAAGCCTGGGAGCGCAGCGCGTGGTTGCCGGGGCCACCAGTGCCGTGCGGGATGCTTCCAACCAGGGAGAATTTTTGTCGCTGGTCAAGCTGGGGACAGGGCTGCCGGTACGGGTTTTAAGCGGCGAGGAGGAAGCGCGTCTGACCTACCGGG
>DHTR01000080.1:33058-35491 GCA_002408725.1 Pelotomaculum sp. UBA5255 | reverse complement strand
AAACAGTGGTTGTGGATATCGGGGGTGGCAGCACGGAATTGATCTGGAGCCAGGCGGGGCGTCTGCACCTGGCCAGTGTAAAGGCCGGCGCCGTACGGATGTACGGGAGCGACGGCCGGGATAAGCTGATTGAGATGGTCGGGCCGGCCTTGGAGCAGGTGAGGCGGTCACAGGTTAAGAGCCTGGTTGGAGTGGGCGGGACCATTACCACCCTGGCCGCCATTGATCAGGGATTGGTTGATTATGACCCGTGCCGGGTGCACGGTTACTCTTTAACCACTGAAAAGATCAAGCAGATCTTAAACATGCTGGCGGCGCTGGACCTGGTAGATCGCAGGCGGGTGCCGGGGCTGCAGCCTGAAAGGGCGGATATCATCCTGGTGGGGGTTAGGATTGCCCTGGCCGTCTTGGAGGGGCTCGATTTGGGCCGTCTTGTTGTCAGCGAAAGCGATATATTGATGGGACTTATACAGGAAGAAGTCGAAATAAAGTAAATATAGATCACCTGAAATGACAAAAATTTCCTGCCACTTGTACTATAATATTAATATTGATAGTAATAAGGGGTGGGAGCGGTTGTTTGAAGAGATCGAAGTCTACCCGTACCACAGGGCCGGAAATGACAAAAAGAAACACCGGGCTGCGGACGGGACAAAAGACGTCAGAAAGGGACCGCGCCGTTTGAGAGCCGGGATCAGGCCGGTCTTAACACCGGAAGCGCTGGCCATCGGCTTCGCGGGGTTTTTCCTCGGGCGGGCGGTTTTGCTGGGCGAGTTAATGCCCTTTGGAGCTTCCTTTGTGGTGGCTGCTGTATGGTCCTTCGGCCGCGCCGGGTTGCTTTCCGTCCCGGGTGTTATTTTGGGTCTTGCTACTGTCAGCAAAGGGCTGCCCCTGACCGGTTCTGCCCTGGTGGTAGCCGGGACCTGGTTTTTAGCCGGGTTGCTGCCGCCAGATCTTAAAAGACCCTGGCTGGTCCTGCCCGGCCTCGTTTTTGCAGTAACGATTATTGTAAAAACTTCTCTGGCTGCCCTGACCGTATCCTCTTCCTATACGTATTTCACGTTTTTATTTGAAGCTGTTTTTGCAGCGCTGCTCACCGGCATTGCTATGTACGGCCTGACCTCCCTCAAAAGAAAGGCCGCGGGTACAAAATCTCTGGCCGGAGAAGAGATTTTCTGTGTATTACTTATTTTTGGCGGGATCATCGCCGGGACCGGTGACCTAAAATTTGAAATGGTCGGCCTGAAGGGGGTTTTAAGCGGGTTCACCATCCTGCTTTCGGCCTTTATCGGCGGGGCCGGGGCCGGGGCCGCCGCCGGCGCAGTGGTGGGGATTATCCCCGGCCTGGCCTACACTGTGGCCCCGGCCGTGGTGGGGGCTTACTCCTTTGCCGGGCTCCTGGCGGGCGTCTGCAGGAGCTACGGCAAGGCCGGAGCGATCACCGGGTTTTTCCTGGGCAATATCATCCTTTCTGTTTACGTCACCGAATACAGCAACTTGCTCGCGGTTCTCGCCGAGACGGGAGCAGCCGCCCTCATCTTTCTGGCGGTCCCCTCACCTTACACCAAGAAGCTCAAAGCATACCTGGGAATACAAGCTGAAAAAGACGGAGAGCCCGAGTCTCCAGGATCTCCTTTCAAAGATATCTTTGAAGAGCGAATCGGTAACTGGGCACGGGTTTTCCTTGAGCTGTCCCGTACCTTTGAACAGGTGTCCTCCACTGCGGGCCAAAGCCGCGAAGAGCAAAGCCTGCAAAAACTGCTTAACCAGATCGGGGAAAAAGTCTGCAGTGGGTGCACATTTTATCACACCTGCTGGGAAAAGGACTTTTACAAGACATACCAGGGCATGATCGATTTACTGGCTCTGGTTGAAATTTATGGAAGGATCACCCCGGACAATTTTTCCCGTGAGCTCAAAAGGCGTTGCTCCCGAACCAAGGAACTATCCATTACCATAAACTGCCTTTACGAGTCCTATAACCTTAATCGCTACTGGTCCCAGCGCCTGCTGGAAAGCAGGGGGATTGTTTCGGAACAGCTGAAAGGGATCTCCGAGGTTATGACCTCCCTGCCCGGCGAACTGGAATATGAGCTGGAAGCCGGGGATCTGGGGCCGACCCTGCGCAAGAAACTCAGGGAGGCGGGTGTCCAGGTGGAGTGCCTGTCGGTTATTCGCCGTGAAAATGGAGGGAGCGAAGTTTTCTTAGGTCATCCTCCCTGCGGGGGGGTGCTGAAGTGCCGGAAGGTAATTGCACCGGCCCTGTCATCCCTGCTGGAAGAGCGCCTGAACCCGGCCGTAACTCTGTGCACAGCAAAAGAGGGTGATCCAAGCTGCCGCCTCCGGTTTTACCCGGAGCTGAATTATCACCTTTCCCTGGGAATAGCGTGGATGGGCAAGAACGGCAGCCTGGTCCCCGGGGACAGCTACGCC
>DHTR01000080.1:27889-32907 GCA_002408725.1 Pelotomaculum sp. UBA5255 | reverse complement strand
AGAACGGCAGCCTGGTCACCGGGGACAGCTACGCCTTCTTTCATTTAAAAGGGGGGCACTTTGCCCTGGCGTTGAGTGACGGGATGGGGAGCGGGCCGCGGGCTGCCCTGGAGAGCGGCACCACCATCTCCCTCTTGCGCCACCTGCTGGAGTCAGGGTTTGGACAGGACCTGGCTATCAAGACCGTTAACTCGATCCTGGTCCTTCGCTCGCCGGGAGAGAGCTTTGCCACGGTGGACCTGGCAGTGGTCAACCTTTATACCGCCCAGGCGAACTTTGTTAAAATTGGGGCCGTGCCGACGTTTATCATGCGCGACGGTCAGGTCAGCCAGGTCAGGGTCAACTCCCTGCCGGTGGGTATTCTGGACGATATTGAGGTGGCCTCGCTGAGCAGGGAGCTGGAGCTCGGGGACGTGCTGGTCATGGTTACCGACGGCTTGCTGGACGCCCAAACGGCAGCGGAAGACCAAGAGGAATGGCTGTCCAGAGTCCTGCCGGACGTGGCCGAGATGCCCCCGCAGCAAATGGCGGAGCTCCTTTTAAAGTTGGCCCTGACCGGGTCTAAAGGGGCCGACCGGCCGCCGGATGACATGACCGTCCTGGTGGCCCGGCTGGAGAAACAAGGGAAGGTAAGGCAGGTTAAAATGTAAAGCGTTATTAAATATATTGTAAGCCAAGTTTGAATAACTAAATTGGGGGAAAGAAAGGCCGGGCTTTTGCAGCCAGGCCTTTATCTAACTTGCGTTACGGAGGTTTTAGACTTTTAAAGGTTTTGGAGCTGAATCTTAATTAAATGTGCACCGCAGTTTTTGTCAGTGATAATGAAGGATTCCTCTCCGGACGCATAGCCGCTCTTATTGGCTGTGATAACATATGTGCCGGGAAGATTGGCCCCGCTTAGAATACCTGTGGTGCCTTTTTTGCCGGTATAATCAGCTACCTTGTATGAGCCGGGCCCTGATATTGTTACACTTGCTCCGTTAATAGGGTTATTATCTGTGTCGTAAACGTAAGCTTGAAAAGTGTTTTTACATTGACAGTCACTACAGCAGTCTTTTAAACCGATATTGATAACTAGTTGACCACAGACACCTTTGGTAAACGTTACTGACCCCGTACCTTTTGCAAAATCCTTTGCGGTAATTTTGGCTGTATAGGTGCCGTTATTGAGTTTGTCATTAAGAATATATTTCCCGCCGGCATCGGTAACACCTAATTTATTGAAGGAATTTGGCCCGCTAATGTTTATCGCTGCATTTGGTACCGGTTTGTTTGTCGCTGAGTTGAACACATAGACTTGTAATGACCGTTCACATGAGACGCTCAAGCCAATTCTAATTACGACCTGTCCGCAATTATTAACCTCGAAGGTCGCTGTTCCGCTTCCTGGGCCGTCGTAGCCGTCAGCCGTGGCGCTTGCGGTGTAGGCGCCGATCTTCAGATCGTCAAAGACCTTAGTCCAACCTGACAAATCGGTTAGATCACTGTCCTGAAAAGAAGGGCCGTTAAGGGTTACAGTCGCCTCATTAATTGGGCTGTTGGTGTCTACATCGTAGACGTAAACCTTGATCGAACGCTCGCATGTGCTGGCCTTCAGGCCAATTCTAATTATGACCTGTCCGCAATTATTAACCTCGAAGGTCGCTGTTCCGCTTCCCGGGCCGTCGTAGCCGTCAGCCGTGGCGCTTGCGGTGTAGGCGCCGATCTTCAGATCGTCAAAGACCTTAGTCCAACCTGACGAATCGGTTAGATCACTGTCCTGAAAAGAAGGGCCGTTAAGGGTTACAGTCGCCTCATTAATTGGGCTGTTGGTATCTGTATCATAGACGTAAACCTTGATCGAGCGCTCACATGGCTTTAACTTCAGGCCAATAGGAATAACTAGGGCCTCACATGAGTATTCGCTAGTTGTAAACGTAAGGGATTCTTCGGCCTGCTCATAACCTTCCTTTTCCACGGTTATCTTGTACGTGCCCGGAAGGTTTGCTCCTGTGTACACAGTGGTCTTTCCTTTTTTCCCGGTATAATCCGTGACTTTGTATTTGCAGGGGCCGGTGACGGTGACCAGGGCCCCTTTTACGGGTTGATTGGTATCATCGTATACATAAACTTGGTAAGGATTAATATACGCTTTTGAGCCGTCAGGGCAACAGGGGTCCCCGCTTGCGGCGATGGCTAGCACGGGCGTCATTAATAATAGGAGTGCGAATGCTGCTATTATTAATGAAAACAGTTTTTTCCCACGCATTCATTTTTCACCTCCTTTCGTTCCGGTGTTAATTTCTATGAAGACCTATTCAATTAATAGCCTGGTTTTTCCTCCCAAGTTAGTTAAAAGATTAATATAATTAAAAGCCTTCCTAAAAAGGAAAAGCCAGGCTTGCTGGCCCGGCCGATTACTTCAATGCTTATGGTATATCCTCAAACTCTTTTTAGCCAAATTTTTACTGTTTGATCTCCGCAGTTGGTTTTGTCTATAAAGATGGACATTTCTTGCGGCTCATATCCGTTAATGGTGGCGCTTACAGTGTAAGTGCCGGAGAGATTAGCCCCGGTGATGATCCCGGTTTGCCCTTTTCTGCCGGTGTAATCATCTACGGAGTAGCCGCTCGGCCCCGTAATCCGGACATAGGTTCCCCGTATTGGAGCGTTACTGGTTTCATCGTAAACATAAATCTGGAATGTATTCTTGCATTCGCATGGATCTTGTGAGTATTCATCAAGGCTAATTCCGACTTCGTATAACCCGCAGCTATCGCTGTCAAGCGTTATCGAACCTGTGCCCGGTTTAAAATTATTCGCTGAAACGCGGATGTTGTAGACCCCATTGGGAAGGTTGCTGTCCATTAGAACCATTCCGCTGTTGTCGGTAGGCGTGTTATAAGTGACGGGCCCGTTAACCGATACTAAAGCACCCGGAATTGGTAAATTATTTGTGACGTTGTATACATAAATTTGTAGTGAACGTTCACACTGGCGCTTCAAGTTGATACGAATTTCCAGCAACCCGCAATCATCTTGACCGAAAGAACCGGTAGCACTTCCCGGCTCATAGCCGACGGCGGATGCAAAGGCGGTATACGTGCCGGATGCAAAATTCCCCGTGAACACGTTGGTACAACCATCTTCTTTCGTAATCCCTCCGGGCAGATAAGGAGGCGGTCCGCTCAACGATATTTGGGCTCCCTCGATTGGGTTGCCGGTCTCTTCGTCAAAAGCACACACCTTCAGGGATCGCTCGCATTTGAGCTTCAAGTTGATGCTAATTTTCATCAACCCGCAATCACTTACACCGAAAGAAGCGGTAGCGCTTCCCGGGTTATAGCCGCTGGCAGATGCAAAGGCGGTATACGTGCCGGACGCTAAATTCCCAGTAAACACGTTTGTGCAGCCGCTTGCAGAGGTAGAGCCACCGGCCGAGTATGAAGACGGTCCGCTCATCGATACGGATGCGCCTTTAATTGGTTTGCCTGTCGTTTGATCGTACACGCAGACCTGCAGGGAACGCTCACACCTCAAGTAGATTTTAACAACAAGATCGCCGCATTGGTTTTCAACGAAAGTCACTGAATTACTGCCGGAATAATAGCTGCTGGCGGATGCAAAGGCCGTATACGTACCGGATGCGAAATTCCCAGTAAACACGTTTGTGCAGCCGCTTGCAGAGGTAGAACCGCTGGCCGAGTATGAAGACGGTCCACTCAGTGTTACAGATGCGCCCTGAATGGGGCTGTTGGTGTATTCATCGTAAACACAGACCTGCAGTGACCGCTCACAAGGCTTTGGTTTTTCCAAACCAATTGAAATAATCTGCGGTTGGCAAGCATATTCGCTGACTGTAAAGGTAACTGAACTCGAAGCCGTCTCGTAACCTTCCATTGTTACACCGATATCGTACGTTCCCGGCAAGTTTGCGCCTGTAAATATAGTTGTCGTTCCTTTACGGCCTGTATAATCTGTTACTTTGTATTTACCCGGGCCTGATATTGTAACCGCTGCCCCTTTTATTTGCTTATTGGTATCTTTGCTGTAAACGTATACCTGGATTGGATTAACGTATGCCTTTGAACCATCCGGGCAGCATGAGTCCCCATACGTTTGAGCCCACGCGGATGTAGCGGAAAATGCTAGAAATACTGCAACAATCGTTGCTACAATGATCAATCTATTGCGATTCATCTTTTTCACCTCCTTTCCTGCTTTAATATAACTTCTATGCATTTCTTGGTTTTCCTTTCCAGGGAAACATTAAAAATTTTAAAGTATAAAAAGTTTTAGGTGGTTTATTTACTTAGTTTACCGGGTGAGCAGGAAAATTTTTCAGTGGTGTTGAATACAAGGTTTTAAGTTTTAAAAGGAAGGGTATACTTTCCGCGGGGGAATGCTTGGATTAAACATCTCCCGTTCAAACGGGTGAAAACACATGGAATTGCTCCACAAGGTTCGCGCCTACATGATTCGCCACAGGATGGTGGAGCGTGGCGTCAAAGTTGTTGCAGCCGTTTCCGGCGGGCCGGATTCGGTGGCAATGCTGCACATTTTAAACCTTCTAAAAGATGAGTTGGGGATATCCCTGCACGTAGCCCATTTAAATCATCTTTTTCGCGGGGCCGAGTCAGATGAAGACGCCCGGTTTGTGGCCGGCATGGCCGGGCGCTACGGTTTGCCTTTCACAATTAAATCGGTAGACGTTACAGCTTACCGGAAAAAGGAACGCTTGTCCAAGCAGGTAGCCGCACGCGAAGTGCGCTACCGGTTTTTACTTGATACAGCCGGTGAGGTGGGGGCGCAAAACATAGCCCTGGCCCACCAGGCCGACGACCAGGCCGAAACCATCCTGATCAATTTCTTGAGGGGCGCCGGCGCCTCGGGCTTAAAAGGCATTGTTCCGGTCCGGGAAAACCTGTATATCAGACCCCTGCTCACCGTCAGACGCTTTGAAATTGAGCGCTTCTGCGGGGAAATGGACCTGCCTTTCCGCCAGGACTCATCCAATTTAAAGACGGTGAGCAGGGGTT
>DHTR01000080.1:16634-27704 GCA_002408725.1 Pelotomaculum sp. UBA5255 | reverse complement strand
AATTTAAAGACGGTGTACCTTCGGAACCGGGTCCGGCTGAACCTGGTGCCTGTATTGGAAAGGGATTATAACCCCGGCCTTGTCCCGGCCCTGCTCAGGCTCGGTGAGATCTGCAGGGAGGAGGACGGCTTTCTTGAAGCAGAGGCGGCAAAGGCTTTCCGGGAGTCTCTTTTAGAGAGAAATGCGGAAAGAATTGCCCTGCGGTTGGAGCATGTTAGCGGTCTCCCGGTGGCGATCCGGCGCCGGGTCCTGCGCCATGCCTGGCAGAGCCTGGCCAAAAGCAAGCGAAACCTGTCTTATCTCCATACGGAGGTATTGATGGAGCTGGTCGGGCGTGACACTACCGGTGCGCGGGCTGTCCTGCCCGGAAAGATCATTGCCATTCGAACCTATCAAACGATCGAATTTATCGACGGGCAGGGGGAGTCAGAAGTGCCATACTACATCTATCCCTTAAACGTGCCTGGCACCACCTTTATTCCGGAACTCGGGCGCACGCTTCATGCGGTTGTGGCGCCCCGTGAAGCAGTAGCTGATCCCCGGTCGCTGTCCCCGGAAGAAGTCCTGTTGGATTTTGATAGATTACCGTCGAAGATATTTGTACGCCGGAGGCTTGACGGGGATTTGTTTCACCCTTTCGGCCAAGTTTCCAGTACAAAACTAAAGGATTTTCTAATCAAGCAGAAGATTGCTCGCGAAGAAAGAGACAGGATTCCCCTTGTCAGCACGCCCGGAGAGATCATCTGGGCCGGCGGGGTGAGGGCGGGGGAAGGGTTTAAGATTAAAGATAATACTAAACGAGTGCTGCATTTGAAACTGGATCTCTGAATAATCGCCGGCCGGTAGCCCTGCTGCAAAAGATTTGCCTGCTTGAATTTTGCAGTCCAATTGAGACCATAATAGTTTTAAGTCTTTTGACCTGACTTATCTTATCGTATGCCTATCTTTTCGTTGAAACGGCTGTAGAAATGTGGTAAAATGCCCATTATGGGTTCTTAATATCGGCTTGAGAGGAGTGACCTGGTTGAACAAGGTTTTAAAAAACCTAAGCATCTATCTGCTAATTGTATTGGCTATAATTGCCTTGATTAGATACACCACTCCAGGTAATAAAACGGTCACCCTGCCGGTGACGTACAACAAATTTTACGAGGACCTAAACCAGGGACAGATTAGTAGAGTTGTGATCCAGTCGGAGAGCCTGACGAATATTATTACGGGTGAGAGAACCGATGGAACCCGTTTTGAAACAAAAGGGCCTGCCACCGACACCGCTCTCTACAGCCTTTTAAAAGAAAAGAAAGTAGAGTGGAACAGCGAGCTGCCCCCGCAGCCCGGATGGTGGACCAGCCTTTTTACAACACTGCTGCCGATCCTTCTTTTTGTAATCCTTTTCTTCTTTCTGATGCAGCAGACCCAGGGCGGGGGGAATCGGGTCATGTCCTTCGGCAAGAGCCGTGCCCGTCTGCATAGTGACGAGAAGAAGAAAATTACCTTTGCCGACGTGGCGGGGGCGGATGAGGTCAAGGAGGAGCTTGAGGAGATTGTCGAGTTCCTGAAGAACCCGAAAAAATTTCAGGAGTTGGGTGCCAAAATTCCCAAGGGGGTGCTTCTTTTCGGGGCGCCCGGCACGGGCAAGACTCTCCTGGCCCGGGCTGTGGCCGGCGAGGCCGGGGTTCCCTTCTTCAGCATCAGCGGCTCCGATTTTGTTGAGATGTTTGTGGGCGTGGGGGCTTCCCGTGTGCGCGATCTGTTTGAGCAGGCCAAAAAGAATGCCCCTTGTATCGTTTTTGTGGATGAAATTGACGCCGTGGGGCGGCAGCGGGGCGCCGGCCTGGGGGGGGGCCACGACGAGCGCGAGCAGACCCTGAACCAGCTTCTGGTTGAAATGGACGGCTTTGCGCCCAACGAGGGCATTATTATTCTGGCGGCCACAAACCGTCCGGACATCCTGGACCCTGCGCTGCTCAGACCGGGCCGCTTTGACCGCCAGGTGGCGGTCGATGCCCCGGACGTAAACGGGCGAAAGGAAATCCTCAAGGTTCACGTTCGCGGCAAGCCTTTGGAAGAGGAGGTCAACCTTGAAGTATTGGCCCGGCGCACCCCCGGTTTTACCGGCGCCGACCTGGCCAACCTGACCAACGAGGCGGCGCTCCTGGCAGCCCGCCAAAACCGGAAGAAAGTTACCATGGCGGACCTGGAAAGCTCCATTGAGCGTGTGATTGCCGGGCCGGAGAAGAAGTCGAAGGTCATCAGCGAGGAGGAAAAATGGCTGGTTTGCTATCACGAATCCGGGCACGCCGTGGTGGGGTACCTGCTGCCCAATACCGACCCGGTTCATAAAGTTTCAATTATACCCAGGGGCAGGGCGGGCGGTTATACCCTTCTCCTGCCCAAAGAGGACCGCTACTATGCGACCAAATCCCAGCTTCTCGACCAGGTCACCATGCTCCTGGGCGGGCGGGTAGCCGAGGCAGTGGTGCTGAAGGAAATCAGCACCGGGGCGCAGAATGACCTGGAGCGCTCTACGGACATCGTCCGCAAAATGGTCATGGAATTCGGTATGAGCGGCCTGGGCCCGATGACTTTCGGGCGAAAGACAGATACGCCTTTCCTCGGCAGGGACCTGGCCAGGGACCGCAATTACAGCGAAGAGGTGGCGAGCGCCATCGATGTGGAAGTGCGCGAAACCATCGACCGCTCCTATGATAAGGCCAAAGAACTCCTTGAGCAGCATCTGGAAACGCTGCACCTGGTGGCAAAGACGCTTTTTGAAAAGGAGACCATTGAAGCTGGTGAATTTGCTGAACTGATGAAGTTGGCCGGCGAGGAAGAGCGTAAGGACAGGATAGACTAGACCTTGTGACACCCGCGGCGTAGAAAGCTGCGGGTTGTTTTTGCCGTACCTTATATTGGGATTAATTAGGCGTGTTTGGTGCATACTGATCCTGTGAACTTGTGTATACGTTTTAACTTTCAATATGAATAGAGGGGGCATTCAACAGATGGAGCGTACATATCTCATGGTCAAACCCGACGGTGTCCAGCGCGGCCTGATCGGGGAAATTATCACCCGTTTTGAAAAGAGAGGCTTTAAAATTATTGCGCTGAAGATGCTGAGGATTAGCCGGGAGTTGGCGGAAAAACATTACGGTGAGCATGTCGGCAAACCCTTTTTTGAGCCGCTGGTTGGTTTTATCACTTCCGGTCCCGTGGTGGCCATGGTCATTGAAGGTAAGAACGCCGTCGCCGCCGCACGGGAGATGATGGGGGCCACAGACCCGCTGAAAGCTACGCCCGGCACAATCAGGGGGAGCTTCGGCATCGATATCGGCCGTAATGTCATTCACGGCTCCGATTCCCCGGACAGCGCCCGGAGGGAAATTTCCATTTTCTTCAGGGAAGAGGAGCTGATCGAGTACAATCGGGACACCGACCGGTGGATTTACGAATAAAGGGCGGATCTTCCGCCCTTCTTACATTTTTCCGTTAAGGTGAGGAGAGGATTTCTTAGATGGCTTACGACCCTACCCAAATGAAGGATTATCAAATCGCAGAACTGGCTGAGCAGAACATGCCGGGAGCAGCGGAGTGGCAGGAGAGACTTAATCTGCAAAGTGACGAGGTTATCCCCTACGGCAGGATCTGCAAGCTGGATTTTATCAAAATCATCGACCGCCTGAAAGACAGACCCGACGGCAAGTACATCAATGTTACTGCAATCACGCCTACACCGCTGGGCGAGGGAAAGACGACAACAACCCTGGGTCTGGTGGAAGGGCTCGGCAAAAGAGGCCTGAATGCCGGGGCGGCAATTCGCCAGCCTTCCAGCGGACCCACCATGAACGTCAAGGGGACCGCTGCCGGCGGCGGCAACGCTCTGGCCATCCCCATGACCGAGTTTTCCCTGGGGCTTACCGGGGACATCAATGATATCATGAACGCCCACAACCTGGCCATGGTGGCGCTTAATGCCCGGATGCAGCATGAGCGCAATTACGACGACGCCGAGCTGGCCGCACGCGGTCTGAAGCGGCTGAACATCGACCCCACCGCCGTTGAAATGGGCTGGGTCATTGATTTTTGCGCCCAGGGGCTGCGAAAGATTATTATGGGGATCGGCGGAAGAATGAATGGCTATATGATGGATTCCAGGTTTGACATTGCGGTGAGCTCCGAGTTGATGGCCATCCTTGCCGTTGCCACGGATTTGAAGGACCTGCGGGAGAGGATTGGTAAAATCATTGTGGCCTATGATCGAAAGGGCTGTCCGGTCACTACCTCGGACCTGGAGGTGGCCGGCGCCATGACGGCCTTTATGAGAAACGCTATTAATCCGACCCTGCTCAGCACCGTCGAGTACCAGCCCGTACTGGTGCACGCAGGTCCCTTCGCCAACATCGCCATCGGCCAGTCCTCCATTATTGCCGACCGCATTGCCCTGAAAATGTTTGACTACAATGTCACCGAGAGCGGCTTTGGCTCCGACATCGGCTTTGAAAAATTTTGGAACGTAAAATGCCGCTTGAGCGGTCTTGTCCCCAATGTGTCGGTTATCACAACCTCCATCAGGGCCTTGAAAATGCACGGTGGTGGTCCCGTGGTTGCGGCCGGACGGCCACTGCCCGCCGCATACGAAAAGGAAAACTTGGGGCTTCTGGAAAAAGGTGTCGCCAACCTGCAGCACCACATTAACATTGTTAAAAAGTCCGGGATTAACCCGGTGGTCTGCATCAACGCTTTTTATCCGGACACCCGGGAAGAGATTGCCATGGTGCGCCGCTATTCTGAGCAGGCCGGCGCTCGCTGTGCCCTTTCCGAGCATTGGCTGAAAGGCGGCGAGGGCGCCCTGGAACTTGCGGACGCCGTAATCGACGCCTGTAACGACAGGGTTGACTTCAATTATCTCTACGACCCGGAGTTACCGCTGCGGCAGAGGGTCGAGCTCATAGCCAGGGAGATCTACGGAGCTAAAGGCGTATCCTGGACACCGGAGGCCGCGGCCAAGGCCGCGCGGCTGGAATCCGACCCGGCCATGGCCGGTTTTGCCACCATGATGGTCAAGACTCACCTGAGCCTGAGCCACGATCCTGCCTTAAAAGGTGTTCCCCGGGGCTGGGTGCTGCCGGTGCGGGATATTCTGGTCTTTGCCGGGGCCGGGTTCCTCTGTCCGGTGACGGGCGCCGTCAGCCTGATGCCCGGAACAGGGTCCGACCCGGCCTACCGGAGAATCGACGTGGATACAGCCACCGGCAAAGTTATCGGCCTTTTCTGATCCGGAAGTTGCCCGGGACCTATAATAATAGAAGGAATAATTTACATGGGGAGGATATCGATGGCAATCAGGGTCTACAGCGTGATGGTCGAAAACAGGGATGAGGCCATGCGGGCCATGGCCTTCGTGGGTGCGGACCGGCCCGGCTGCCGCTATATGGCTCCCAAAGCGGTCCACCGGTTGATCATGCTGGAGGGGGTCCTGCCCAGGCAGGCCAACATCCTTAAACAGGAAATGCTTGGCAAGGGAGGGGAAGCCGCCGTGTCCAGGGGGGTGGTGGACTGCTCCGTGCCCGAGTCAAGGGTGCTGCTGATGGGCACCCTGCGGCAGTATGAAGCCTTTCTGGCCAAGCTGGACGCCCAGCCCTTCGGCCTGCCTGCGCTGGCCGGCCGGATCCGGGAGGCGCTGGCCGGCCAGGAAGGATATCGCCCCTATAGCCTGGACTGCCGGGGGAGAACACTTGCCCTGGGGGTTAGAACCTATGTGATGGGCATCCTCAACGTAACCCCGGACTCTTTCTCGGACGGGGGCCGTTACTGCGACCCCGGTCCGGCGGTGGAAAGGGCCTGCCGTTTGGTGGCGGACGGGGCCGACATCATCGACCTGGGCGGGGAATCCACCAGACCCGGGCACAGCCCGGTGGCAGAAGCGGAAGAACTGGCCCGGGTTATCCCGGTCTTGAAAAGGCTGGTCAACGAAATAGGTGTCCCCGTTTCCGTCGACACCACCAAGTCTGCGGTGGCCAGGCAGGCACTGGAGGCCGGCGCCCACATAATCAACGACCAGCGGGCGCTGCTGAGCGACCCCGCCATGGCCGGGGTTGCAGCGGAATACGGCGCGCCCCTGATCTTGATGCACAACCAGGAAGGAACCCACTACCAGGATCTAATCGGGGACATAGTGGAGTATTTCCGGGAAAGTATCCGTCTTGCAGTACAGGCCGGGGTTGCCCGGCAAAAAATCATCATTGACCCCGGCTTCGGCTTCGGCAAGAAGCCGGAACACAATCTCGAGGTGCTGCGGCGGCTGAAGGATCTGCGTTGCCTCGGTCTGCCGGTTCTAATCGGCACGTCCCGCAAGTCCACCATCGGCAAGGTTCTGGACCTGCCGGTAGACCAGCGGTTGGAGGGTACCGCGGCTACCGTGGCCGCCGGCATCGTCAACGGCGCGGATTTCGTGCGGGTGCACGATGTCAAGGAAATGGCCCGGGTAGCCAGGATGACCGATGCCATTGTGGGACGTGGGACTAGATTGTAAGGTGTGACCAGGCTGTTCGGATGAGAGCGGCGGCCCTTGTTGCAACGTAAGGAGGAGTTCCGGGGATGGATAAAATTATCCTTGAAGGGATGGAGTTTTACGGCTACCACGGGGTCCGGCCGGAGGAGCAGGTCCTGGGACAGCGCTTTATCGTGGATCTGGAACTTGAGCTGGACTTGCGCCCGGCCGGGGAGTCGGACGACCCGGGCCGCACCGTCGACTACGCCCAAGTCTTTGAACTGGCGGAGTCCGTTGTGAGAGGCCGCCCCTACCGCCTGATCGAGTCGGTGGCGGAGGCCATTGCTGCTTCCGTACTGGAGGCCCTTCCGGTAGCCGGGGTGCGGGTTAGGGTCAAAAAACCCCAGGCGCCGGTTCCAGGGCGCTTTACCTGGATGGCCGTGGAAATCAAACGTGCTAAAACGTACTTATAAACGGCAGGGCAAGCGATAATACCTGTACAAACGATAACTGTGCATCAGTTGATAGAAAAATGCAGCGAAGGCTCAGGCTGTGGAGTGCGGCAAATGAGGGCACAGCGACCGGTTAGCTGCACGCGTAAGGGGGATTTAAGTTGGCGACAACCGCCTATATCGGATTGGGCAGCAACCTGGGAAATAAGGAAGACTTTTTAAAAAAGGCCCTGGAACTCCTGGGTGCGACCCCGGCCGTGCGCGTTAAAAAGGTCGCCTCCCTTTACCTGACCGAACCGCAGGGTGTCACCGGGCAGGACTGGTTTTTAAATACGGTGGCCGAAATTGAAACTACCCTCAGCCCGGAAGGGCTGCTGGCGCTCCTCCTGGACATTGAAGCCAGGCTTGGCCGGGTCCGTACCGTGCGCTGGGGACCGCGGACCCTGGACCTGGATCTGCTTCTCTTCGGTGAGGAAAAGCTTCAGTCAGCCAACTTAACCGTTCCCCATCCCCGGATGGCCGAGCGTGCCTTCGTGATGGCGCCTCTGGCTGAACTGGCGCCCGACCGCGTTATCCCCGGTGGTGGCACAGCGGCGGAAATAGCTCGCAGGTTGGCAAAGGAACAGCCCGTGTTTTTTTATTGTCCTCCGGGAGAATAATAGATCAAAAACACGGGGGATTTAAGACATGGTATTTGAGCCCAAAAGGGTCATTTTTGAAAAGGACGCACTGAGCTATCCCCTGGGGGAAAAGCTGCTGCGTTATTTCAGGGCCCAGGGTGTGGAAATCGGTCATACGACTTCCCACAACCGGGTCACCTCGATTCCCGGCAAAACCCGGGCAGAAGGTTATGCTGAGGCCAAAAGGACCCTCGTGGTGGGGGTGCGGCGCACCAAAAGCTTTGAAACCTGCAGGCCGTCGGCCCATTTTCAGCTGCCCCTGGCCACCTCCTGCCCCGGTAAGTGTGAGTATTGCTACCTGTTGACCAACCTGGGCCGCAAGCCCTACGTCCGCATTTACGTCAATACCGAGGAAATTCTGGAAGCTGCCGGCGGCTACATCGAAAAGAGGAAGCCCGAGATAACCGTTTTTGAAGGGGCCGCTACTTCAGACCCCATCCCCACAGAACCCTACACCGGAAGCCTGGAAAGCGCCGTCCGGTTCTTCGCGGGGCAGGAGTATGGACGATTCCGGTTTGTTACCAAGTTTACCGATGTTGAGACCCTGCTGAGTGTGCCTCATAACGGGCACACCCGGTTTCGCTTCAGCATTAATACCCCGGAGCTGATCAGACGGCACGAGCATGCCACCCCTCCGCTGGCGGAAAGGCTGGCCGCAGCAAAAAAAGTGGCGGCAGCCGGCTACCCCCTGGGTTTTTTGGTTGCTCCCATCATCTTGAAAGAGGGGTGGCAGGAAAGCTACCGGGAGCTTTTTAAAGCGGCCGCGGCAGAACTGTCCGGCGCTGTTCCCGATCTTACCTTTGAGCTGATCACCCACCGGTTTACCAAAAGGGCCAAAGGCGCCATCCTGGAGATTTTTCCGAACACGCGACTGGACCTGGACGAGGCAGCCAGGACCTTTAAATTTGGTCAGTTCGGCTACGGCAAGTACGTCTATCCCAAAGAGTTAATCAGGGAAATAAAGGAGCATTTTAACGCGCTTGTGAAAGCCTATTTTCCTGAGGCGCACATTGATTACCTTGTTTAGACTTCTTTTAAAAAACAGACCGCTCCTTCGCTTAATTGCCATATCTCTTGCTTCGTCCAACCGATGTTATAAGTTGTGGGGATGAATCAAAATATTTTGTCATAATTGATTGCCGCGGCACCGGTGCTGTGGTAAAATATAAACGCAACGGGTGGTATCATTTGAACTACACCGTGGCTGGATGTGAATGGTTAAAAGAACAACAAACAAGGTACCGCTTGGAGCCGGGATGGACCGAGACGGGAGGTTTGGTTGTAACACCTTTCGGGTTTTCCTGAGAGGTTTTTGTTTTTGGAGCGGAAAGAGTTTAAATTGGGGAGGGATTTTCCTTGGGTAAACCCAGAATTGCCGTTGTGGGTGCCGGCAAGGTTGGTTCGGCTCTGGCGCTTCTGTTAAGCCGTCAGGGCTACCCCGTAGCCGGAATTGCCAGCAGGAGCCTTCTCTCGGCCAGGCGCGTGGCGGACGAACTGAGTGTGCCCGCCACCGTCCGGCCCGGGGAGGTAACCGCAGGGGCCGACGTTGTTTTCATTACCACTCCCGACCGGGTGATTTCCCGGGTTGCCCGAGAGATTGCCGACGGCGGGGGATTCCTGCCGGGACAGGTGGTTTTTCACACCAGCGGGGCGCACTCCGCTGAAGAGGTTGGGGCAGCCCGTTCCTGCGGCGCGCTGGCCGCTTCGCTGCATCCCCTCCAGTCCTTTGCCGATGTGGGCATGGCTATGGAAAACCTCCCCGGCTCCTATTTTGCCCTGGAGGGCGACCCCGGGGCTTTGCCGCTGGCGGAACAGATCGTAAAAGACCTTGGCGGCAGGAGCTTTTCCATTGACGCAAGCGATAAGGCGCTGTATCACGCTGCCGCCTGCATCGCCTCCAACTGTCTGGTTTCCCTGATCCATTTAGCCACCGGGCTCTACGGCCGTTTTGGCTTGTCCAGGGAGGAGGCGTTTAAGGCGCTGTTTCCCCTGATCCGGGGTACCATCCGGAATATCAGCCAGGTGGGTCCTGCCCCGGCGCTCACCGGCCCCGTGTCCAGGGGAGATGGCCCGACCCTGGCAGGACACCTTGACGTTTTAAAAGAGGTGGGACCCCTGGAACTCGACCTTTACCGCAAACTCAGCCTTTACACCGTCCGGGTAGCGTTGGAAAAAGGCAGCATCAGCCCGGCCCAGGCCCAAGATCTGGAGTCAATATTTAAGCCGTTAGATAAATTTGAGACCCGCGGCGGCATGGCCCGGGGTGAATTCTTAAAGACCCTGGCCTGCAGCTCTGCCCCGTAAGATATCTTATACATTGCCTGAGAAATGGATAAGTTAAGGAATCTAAAAAGCTAAGGGAGGCAGATTGATTTGAGCAGCGACAAAGTAACCACCGCAACCATCCGGGAGCTGAAGGCAGGGGGAAGGCCCATCACAATGCTCACCGCCTATGACTATTCCATGGCTAAGATTATGGACGATGCGGGTATTGACATGATCCTGGTAGGCGATTCCTTGGGCAACGTCGTTCTCGGGTATGACTCCACCCTCCCGGTGACCATGGATGACATGATTCACCACGTCAAGGCTGTTTGCCGCGGTGTCAGCCGGGCAATGGTCGTGGCGGACATGCCTTTCCTGTCCTACGAGGTTTCCATAGAAGAGGCCGTGCGTAACGCCGGGCGGTTCCTTAAGGAAACGGGCGCCCAGGCGGTCAAGCTGGAAGGGGGCCGGGAGGTTGCCGAAGCTGTCCGGGCTATTGTCAATGCCGGCATCCCGGTGATGGGCCACCTGGGTCTCACCCCGCAGTCCATCAACCAGTTGGGTGGCTTCAAGGTGCAGGGCAAGGATGCGGCAGCCGCTAAAAAAATGATCGAAGATGCTCAGGCGTTGGAAGAGGCGGGTGTGTTCGGCATCGTCCTGGAGTGCGTGCCCACGCCCCTGGCCAAACTCATTACCGAAAAGCTCCAGGTTGCGACCATCGGCATCGGGGCCGGCTCGCACTGCGACGGCCAGGTCCTGGTGGTGAACGACCTCCTGGGGCTCTACCCGCGCTTTACCCCCAAGTTCGTTAAACAGTACGTCAACCTGCACGGGCAGGTGGCGGGCGCCTTTAAGCAGTATATCGATGAAGTCAGGGAGCGCTCCTTCCCCGGTCCCGAGCACAGTTTCAAAATGTCTGACGAAGTGCTGTCCAAGCTATATTAGATGCAGCTGAGCTTTATAATCTACGACCTTATTTTGGGGGGTTTTTATGAAAATCTTACACACCATAGCTGAAATCCGCGAGTTTGTCCGGCAGGTCCGGCTTGACGGTCGCACGGTTGGTCTTGTGCCGACCATGGGCTACCTGCACGAGGGTCACCTGGAGCTGATGCGCCGGGCCCGGGAGCGTTGCGGCGCCGTTATTACGAGCATTTTTGTCAACCCCACCCAGTTCGGTCCC
>DHTR01000080.1:16012-16571 GCA_002408725.1 Pelotomaculum sp. UBA5255 | reverse complement strand
GGAAAGAGGGGGTTCTCAGTCGGCCTGATCCCGACAATGGGGTATCTCCATCCGGGACATATAAGCCTCATAGAGAGAGCAAGAAAAGAGAATGACATAGTAGTGGTCAGCATCTTTGTCAATCCGATCCAGTTCGGTCCCAACGAGGACCTGGCGCGTTATCCCCGGGACCTGGAGCGTGACGCCCGCCTTGCGGCGGGGGTGGGAGTGGACGCCATTTTCAACCCCCCTGTGGAAGAAATGTACCCGGCAGGCTACTGCACCTACGTCGATGTGGAGCGGATTACAGAGAATCTGTGTGGCGCTTCCCGGCCAGGCCACTTTCGCGGGGTGGCCACAGTAGTGACCAAGCTTTTTAATATTGTTCGACCGGACCTTGCCTTCTTCGGCCAGAAGGACGCCCAGCAGGCGCTGGTCATTCAGAGAATGGCGGCCGACCTGAACATGGACCTGGAGGTTGTGACGGTGCCCATCGTGCGGGAAACGGGCGGACTGGCCCTTAGTTCCCGCAACGTCTACCTGGAACCGGACCAGCGCCGGGCCGCCCTGGTCCTTTCCA
>DHTR01000080.1:0-15824 GCA_002408725.1 Pelotomaculum sp. UBA5255 | reverse complement strand
AGGAGCCTGGACAAGGCGGCGGAGGCCGTCCGGGCGGGGGAGAGGGACGCGCCTAAAATACGCCGTCTGGTTGAGGACATGATTCGCGCCGAGCCCCTGGCCCGGATAGATTACGTAGAAATTTACAGCTACCCCGGCCTGGAGCCCTTAGAGCGGTTCCAGGGGCCGGCGCTTCTGGCTCTGGCCGTTAGCTTCGGCCGGACGCGTCTGATCGACAATGTTATTTTGGAGGGATAGAAGTTGTTTTTGACCATGTTCAAATCAAAAATCCACCGCGCCACTGTAACCGAGGCCAACCTCAATTACATGGGAAGCATCACAATTGACGAGGCGCTGTTGGAGGCTGCGGGGATCCTTCCCAACGAGAAGATCCAGGTGGTCAACAACAACAACGGCAGCCGTTTTGAAACCTATGTAATCAAGGGTGAACGGGACTCCGGAATGATCTGTCTAAACGGCGCGGCAGCCCGCCTGGTCCAGCCAGGGGACACCGTGATCATCATCGCCTACGCCCTGCTGGACAGCCGCGAGGCTCGCACCTTCAGTCCCACCATCGTGATGGTCGACGGCTCAAACAAAATCAGTGAGTTGAGGCGGGGCGAAGTACACGGGGACCAGGGCTAAACGAAACTCGTTCTGAAAGAACTAATCCTTGACAAAGAAGAAGGAAGATAGTTAGAATAGTAAGGAAGTTTGTCGGGGTACTGTATGAGCCTGCCTCTTTTTACAGGTTCGTACAGTATAATTACATTTATAAATTATTAAAATATATAAAATCCCAGGCGATAAAATCATAAGGTAAAGATTACCCCGAAATTAGAAAGGGTTGAAAATATACATGTCAGGGCAAGCAAGGGAACAGGAGTTTTTCGCTGAAATCAGGAAACTAAAGAAAGAACGCAATGCCGTGATCCTGGCTCATGTCTACCAACCGCCCGAGATCCAGGAAATCGCTGATTATGTGGGCGACTCTCTGGGTCTTGCCCGGCAGGCCGCCGGCAGCGGCGCCGAAGTGATAGTTTTTTGCGGCGTCCACTTTATGGCGGAGAGCGCTTTCATCCTTTCCCCGGAAAAAGTTGTGCTCCTGCCGGAAAAAAACGCCGGCTGCCCCATGGCCGACATGATCACCGCTGCGGAGCTGCGGAGAAAAAAGCAGGAGCTTTCAGGCGCCACCGTTGTATGCTATGTCAATACTTCGGCAGAAGTGAAGGCCGAAAGCGATATTGCCTGCACCTCGGCCAATGCCGTACAGGTCGTGGAGTCCCTGCCGGAGGACAGGCCAATCCTTTTTGTGCCGGATAAAAACCTGGGGCGCTATATTGCTTCCCAGACCGGGCGGGAAATGTTCTACTGGGAAGGTTACTGCGGTACCCATAACCGCCTGACCGGGGAAGACATTCTTAAAGCCAGGGCGGAGCATCCGCGGGCTCTGGTGCTGGTCCACCCCGAGTGCCGCCCCGAGGTTGTCGAACTGGCCGATTCCGTTTCCAGCACCACCGGGATGATCCGCTTTGCCGCAGAAAGCAAGGCCCACGAGTTTATTGTTGCCACCGAGATGGGCATTTTGCACCAGCTCCATAAGCAATGCCCGGACAAGAAATTTTACCTGGCTTCCGACGGGCTGATCTGCCCTAACATGAAGATGACGACTCTGGAAAAGGTCCACCGCGCGCTGGTAAGCCTTGAGCCCGGTGTGACCGTTCCGGAGGAAACCAGGGAGCGGGCCAAACGCTGCCTGGAAAGGATGCTGGCGGTTACGTAATGAGGAGGGTTTCCTTTGCCTGATAATTATATGTTGAATTTCGACACCCGGGAGCTGCCCCAGGAAGAAGATGAATATATCGTTCTGGGTAGCGGTATCGCCGGGTTGTATACTGCCCTGGCGGCATCCGGGGCCGGCGGTTCGGTGACCGTCCTGACCAAGCAAACCATGATGGATACCGGCACCGACAAGGCCCAGGGGGGGATCGCAGCTGCCCTGGGGGATACCGATTCGCCCCTGCTGCACCGGGAGGACACCCTGGTGGCCGGGGCCGGCCTGTGTGACTCGGAGGCGGTGGCCGCCCTGGTCAGCGAAGGGCCCGACCGGGTCCGGGAACTGATCGGACTGGGCGCCATTTTTGACTGCGACAACCAGGGCCTGTGCCTGACCCGGGAGGGGGCCCACAGCCGGCGGCGGATCCTGCATGCCAGTGGTGACGCCACCGGGGCGGAGATCCAGCGGGTACTTACTGAGCGCGTCCAGGAGGACGATAAAATAAAAGTGCTGGAAAACCATTACGTGGTGGACCTGCTGGTGCGGGAAAACACCTGCTTCGGCGTACTGGCCTATGATCGGGACAAACAGGCCTTCCGGGTCTTTCGCGGCAAGGTGGTGGTCCTGGCCACAGGGGGCCTGGGGCGTCTTTTTGAGCATAACACCAACCCGGAGATAGCCACCGGGGACGGAATCGCTATTGCCTTTCGCGCCGGGGCGGAAGTCATGGACATGGAATTCATCCAGTTCCACCCCACGGTGCTGAATCTGCCCGGCGCCCCGCGCTTTTTAATCTCCGAAGCGGCTCGTGGAGAAGGGGCCTACCTGCGCAATATCCAGGGGCAGCGGTTTATGCCGCGCTACCATGACTTGGCCGAACTGGCGCCCAGGGATATCGTGGTACGGGCGATCTTAAAGGAAATGGCTAAAAACAATTCAAACAAAGTCTACCTGGACCTGACCCACCTCGACCCCGAGGTGGTCAAGCTCCGGTTCCCGAACATCACCAGGACCTGCGCTACATATGAGCTCGATATCACCGTCGACCCGATTCCGGTGGCTCCGGCGGCGCACTACATGATGGGCGGGGTGAAGACCAACCTGGTGGGAGAAACCAGCATCCGGGGGCTCTATGCCTGCGGCGAGGTCTCCTGCCCGGGTGTGCACGGCGCCAACCGGCTGGCCAGCAACTCCCTGCTGGACGGGCTGGTGTTCGGCGGCCGGATCGTGGACCAGACCAGGAAGTTTCTGAAAGACTACCAACTGCGCCGCCTGGAATTTGCCTGCGACTGGCTCCTGGAGCCGGTGCAGCTCGACTTTGCGGCCCTGCGGCGGGAGTTGGAGGTGCTGATGGGGGACAAAGTAGGCCCGGTCCGCAGTGGCAGCGGGCTCAAGGAAGCGCTTAATTTCTTTGACCGGCGGGGCTATCTATTCCAGCACCGGGTCGACGGCGCAGAGCAGATGGAGGTCAAAAACATGCTCCAGGTCGGCGAACTGGTGGCCGAATCAGCCCTGGCCCGCAGGGAAAGCCGCGGCGGGCACTATCGAGTCGACTACCCCGACACCCACCGGCGCTGGCAGAAGCACATCATTTTCAGACGTTAAGGTTCCGGGGACGGGTACATGCCCGTCCCTTTCCCGTTGTGCATAACCCGTCCCCAAAGAGTTAACCCTATTCAAAAACGAGCTGAATAAGGCCAATCAAATAACAGATGTGCAGGTTTCAAATAATTTTTTTTTTGCAGCATGACAGGCAGTTGCACCAATGTTGAGGTATAGTAGAACATATCCCCTGTAGTCACAAAAGGAGCTAACCCCAATGAGCAAAATCCAACTGATTGCCACAGCAACCTTCGGCCTGGAGGCTGTGGTGGCGCGGGAAGTAAAAGAACTGGGCTACGAAGATATGATGGTGGAAAACGCGCGTGTCACCTTTGCGGGGGACGAGGCCGCCATCTGCCGGGCCAACCTGTGGCTGCGCGCGGCCGACCGGGTCCTGGTCAAGCTGGGGGAGTTCAAGGCCAAAAGCTTTGCGGAACTCTTTCAGCAGACCAAGGCCCTGCCCTGGCCGGACTGGCTTCCGGAAGACGCCGCCTTCCCCGTAGAGGGCAAATCAGTCAAATCTCAGCTTCACAGCGTGCCGGACTGCCAGGCCATCGTCAAGAAGGCGGTGGTGGAAAAAATGAAGCAGGTATACAGGCGGGAGTGGTTTGAGGAGACCGGCCCCCGCTATACCATCGAGGTGGCCCTGCTCAATGACCTGGCCACCCTCACCCTGGACACCAGCGGGGCGGGGCTGCACAAGCGGGGCTACCGCAGGTTGGGCGGTCCCGCCCCCCTCAAAGAGACCCTGGCTGCGGCCATGGTCCTGCTGAGCCGCTGGTGTCCGGATCGCCCTTTAATAGACCCTCTTTGCGGATCAGGCACGCTCCCTATCGAGGCGGCGCTGATTGGCCTGAACCTGGCCCCGGGCTTAAAGCGGACCTTCGCCGCGGAAAACTGGCCCGTTGTCCCGGAGGTCCTGTGGGCAAGGGCCAGGGAAGAAGCCGCCGACCTCGTTCAGCGCAGCCGGCCTGTCCGGGTCCTGGGCTCCGATATCAACGGTGAGGTCCTCGGCCTGGCGCGCTGCCATGCCCGCCAGGCGGGAGTGGCGGAAAACGCGTTTTTTCAGAAGCTGCCCGTCTCGGAACTGCGCTCGGCACAAAAGTACGGCTACCTGGTCTGCAATCCACCCTATGGAGAGCGGATGGGGGACAGGTCCCAGGTGGAGAGACTCTACCGGGAGATGGGAGCAGTCTTCCGGGAACTGGACACCTGGTCTTACTATGTGCTCACCGCCCACCCGAACTTTGAGCGCCTGTTCGGGAGGCGGGCCGACAAAAAAAGAAAGCTGTACAACGGCCGGATCCAGTGCAACTACTACCAGTTTTACGGACCCCGCCCACCTCGGGCGAAAGGCGGATCTTCATGATTGATGAAGCCGCCTGCGGCGGCCGTAATCATCCGCGCCCCAGGTGAATATACTTTAGGTATGTGCTTTGCCGGACCAAGGTTGCTCGCACCTGACAGCTTGTTTTCGGGTGCAATCTACATAAATCACCTGAGGATCCAGTTAGATATTTGATCTAATAACAACATTATACATTTTGCAGCAATTTAGCACTTAGAGCAGGTAATCCCGCACCTGGCTCAACTCTTTACCGCTATAACCAGGCCGTTGATCCCGAAGAAGCGGGAGTTTACAGCATCTGATATTGACAAGTATAACCGCGTTGGGTAATAATTAACTTGCCTGGTCACAAACAATTCTCAGAAATATCTGCCGAAGCTTAAATCCTCTAAAATAATTTACAAGCATTTGGAGAAGGATTCATTCCCCTTAATGTCGAAGTGGATTAAAAATAATCTAACAAAGTTGACCATAATCGGTAGAAATGTTTGCATACAGGGAACTTTTTACTTTGCAATTGGGTCTAAGAAAGAGAGTCATAACTGGGGATCTTTTTCTTTTCCCCGGTTTGGGTTGTTGATCTTGCTTCCACAGAATCTTGAAAGGGGTGATGTCCGTCCCCATTTAAGTGATTAATTAACTAAGGTAGGAAAGGGGTGAGCGGAAACAGAACGTTAGGGCTTCACCTTAGTTAACAATAAGTTAACTTAGAAATTAGATTAGTTCCAAAGGAGGGAATTTTTAGTGTCAAGATGCAGTTTCAAGTGGCATAAGGCAACGGTGCTGATCGCCGTGGTTGCTCTTTGTTGCTTTGTGTTTGCCGGAACAGCGCTGGCCGCCTCTAAAGTATTTGTTGAGGAAACCGGGTCGAGCTACGTAAAGGCTGAACACACCTACGACCTGAATATCAAGATTGACAGCCTTGCCGCACCGCTCTTTATGTTCACCGATCAGTACCCACCGGACAGCGCGGATTGTGACACCCAGGCCAAGAATAAGCTGGTTGTGGACTTCACAGCCTTTGGCCTGGAAAACGATAACCTGGTCAAGTCCGGGGATACGATAACGGACTGTAATGGTACCGTAATCGATCTTGGTCCCGAGGTGCGGGCCGTGGTGACGGTTGACGGCGAGAAATACTTTGTTCCTGTTTTCCCGGAGATTTATGAGTCGCCGGTAGATTGCAGCACTGATAAAACAGTAGTAGATAGGGTGTATTTCACCATCGAGAGGCAGTTTATCCCTGTGAACGGTGACGGCATCATAACAGAAGTCGAAATCCAGGGTCTCCAGGTCAAGACGCCAAGGAACCCCGGAGCCTACACTGTTTGCATTAGCCATACCAATGCACAATGCGCTTTCAACATCCCCTGCGCCACGCTTAACGTTGTTGAGACCGTTGGCAAGGTAGTTGTTGATAATTTGACCGGTTGTCTCATTGCGGGCGGTACCTTGAATGTTACTGGTAGTGTCTGGAGCACCGAGGTTGATGCGTCTTGCTTGCAAAAACCGTGGAAACATACTTCATGGCCGGTAATCGTTGAAGTCAGGAAGGCAACAGTTTCAGATGTTCCCTGTAGTGATGAATCCGTAACCAATTACGATTACGCCTATTACCAATCTGAAGCCGTACAGAATGTGGACTGCCTGGGTTACCCGCTCTGCTTCAACGGCTGTCCCGGCGATACGGTCATTGCTTCCTTTATCGCGCACGTAGGTGCGGATGGTAAATTTGACGCCAATGTTAAACTGCCGACCTGCGTATCGGGTGGACCCTATGTGGTGACGGCCCGGACCATCGAAGTCGCGGACCAGAATCTGGACATCCCGATTGAATACAAGAACTCTAGCTGGCTGAAAGCACCACCTGCGGAAGCCATAGAAGATTACGCGAATGCCCTCAAACTCACCAACCAGCACATACTCCGCGGCGAATACACACTGTACCTGCCAAACGGACAGGAGTACACGACATTGCCGCACGCCTGGTTGAAGGCAAATGACCAGGAGTTTAGTATTGTGGCCGGTGAGCCCTGGACTATCAAGGCAACCGAGATGTTGTCGCAGATCGATTTAGGTTATGAATATGACGTAACTATCACTTTGGTTGACAAGTATTGCAACGTTACTAAGAACGCTGACCCCTGTGGCGCCAACAGACCGCCACTCAAGGTTGAACTGAGGGCGTATGTTTGCGATGACCCGCTTAAAACCAAAGCCGGTGACTTTTATCTGAACGACCAGAAAGTGATTTATGCCGAGATCTTACCGGGTGAGTCAAGTGTTACCGTACAATTTGTGCCCACCAAGACCGGCAAGACTACTCTTGAATACGCGTCCATATTCGGCAACCCCGGTGAGAGAAGAGGCGCCGGCGATTGCTGCGTGGAAGTAAATCAACAAGAATGCATGTTTGACGTCAAGTACCTGGTTACCAATGACGCCTGCGACTATGAAGTTGCCCCCCGCGCCGGCTGGCCGATCAAGGTTTCGGTTCACTACCCAATCCAGGGCGACCTGAGGGTTGAACTGGTTGACTCAGATTACAATCCCATCGACTGGGCGACCTGGGACACCGACCTAATCCTGGAAGATGGCAGCATTCTTGAGTTTGAAGCGATTGGCGATTTTGTAAGCGGCGACATTCTGACTCACCCCAACCACGGTGAAGACAACAATAAGTCGGTCTTCTATGTTTACACCGACCGTAACGCTTGCGACAAGTCCTTCATCGTCAAGCTTGTCGACGAGGCAAGGGGTGTCAAGGACCAGTGGTTAATCGGACCGTACGCTACACCGGTAGACATGGTGCGCGTGCTCCAGCCCGATAGCTGGCAAATTCTTTCCACACCTAAGACACTGGCCGGGGACGGCAACTTGAAGTCCCTGATGAATGACAACAAGTTCTACTCGGATATCCTGGTCTATGAAGACAACGTATGGAAGATCCCGAACCCTGTTAACGATGAGCTTACCCCTCTGTACGCCTACTATGTGAAGACGAAACAAAACTGGTGTGAAGATAAATGTACGAACTGCGGCACTGAGAAGCCGTGGTACGCCACCTACATCTTCGACCGTGCGGCCGACCCGGTTGGGATGGTAGACCGTTACCTGGAAAGCGGTTGGAACTTTATCGGCCCGTCGTTTGATGAAAATGTAAACAACCTGTTACCGACGTCCTTTGATAACGAATGGTTCGAGTACGACGCATGCTGTGATGACTGCTGCAGTTGCCTGATCCCAGGCGATGGCGAAGATGGATGCTCGCCGATTTGTGAAGACCTGCTCTTCCAGGGCGACCGGCTGTACCGCATGGTAGCCACGCTCTGCGGCGGTTGCGACCTGCTCCTGAACCCGGGCGGACCTGGCCTTGATTCCGCAATTAGCGCGGCTGAAATTGCATTCTGGGGCGACCCCAACCTTCGGGCTAACCTGGCAGGCTTCAGCTCCGCTTCAGTGAGTAACCAGACACTGCCATCATGGGCTGCCGACCCGCTTTACATGGCGTTCAACGGTGACGGCTACTGGATTTACCTGACCAAGCCGGGAACGCTGGCGGCACAGGGACAAATCGAGATTATTGCTCCCGTGAGCCCCCTTGACTGAAGAAAACACAACTCCTTAGATTTAGTTGTGAATTAACAACAAGAATAACATGTTACCTGCGCGGGCTTTGCTCGCGCAGGTAAATCTACTTAAAGCTTTTATGAAAGGTAGTACAAACTGTATGCAAAAGTTAAGTGTCAGGGGTACCCTGACTCTTGTAGTAATTATGTTAATGCTGGTTACCGGAAATTTTGCCTGTGCTCAGGATGAAGTGTCCGTACCGGTGACACCTGTCCCGTTCCCTGCGATCTACTACGGTTCTGTTGCTGCAGAAGACGGAACAGCGGTCGATCAGGGCGTCTTGAGAGCTTACGCAGGCAGTGAGTTGTGCGGTGCTCTTGCTTTTAGCGGGGGGGAATTTGGAAAACCGGAAGAGGAACCTTATGTGCAAAGGTTGCTCGTGTACAGTAGTAACCAGGAGCTGGACGGCAAGGAGATCATTTTCAGGGTTCTTGTTGACGGCAAGGAACACCCGGCAACAATTGAAAATGGGAGCGTTATCTGGAAAAGCGGGGAAAAGCGTGAAGTAAAACTGGTCATGTCTGCAGAACCGGCGCCATTCTGGGATTTACAGGAGCACTGGGCTTTCGCTACCGTAGTTCAGTTGGTGGATAAGGGGATCATTAGCGGCTACGAGGATTACACTTTCAGGCCGGATCATCCGATAACCCGCGCTGAGATTTCTGCAATTCTAGCACGTGCAATGGCCTTGCCCCCGGGTAACATCGCAATGCTGGCTGGTTACAGCGACGCACCGGATCTTCCAGTCTGGGCCAAGGGTGCGGTAGCATCGGCCTTGGAGGCAGGCTTGTTGAAGGGCTATCCGGGGGAGGATGGTTCCAGTGCAATCCAGCCGGCTGATAATATTACGAGGACCGAGCTGGCTGTTATTTTAGGCCGCGCCCTGACCCTGAAAACCGGTGACCGGCAGGCACAGGCGAAGGATTTTACAGATCAGGACCAAATTCCCGCCTGGGCAATGGAGGGAGTAAACCTGGCAGCCCATAAGGAACTGATCAAAGGGTACCCGGACGGTAGTTTCCGACCGGAATCAGAAGTGACCCGCGCGGAAGCTGCTATGATGGTTGCCCGTTTGATGGAGAATGTTGATGAACAAGTGGCTCCTTGATTCGACTATGTTTATCTCGCAAGGAGGAAGATTTAACTGTGTTTAAATTACGTAGGGGTTTTGTATCAAGCTTGCTAATTGCTTTCCTGCTTACCTTTGTCCTGGCCGTGCCCGTAATGGCGGAAGATACGTCTGATACGTCGGGAGATCCGATGGTTCCGATGCTGCTGTCCGGTTCAGTAGTGGATACAGATGGCAAAGCGCTCCAATCCGGCCAGATTATATTATCAGTTGGACAGGGTGCGCCTTATCCATACGAGATCATTGGCGGCAAATTTAGAGCTGCCATAGAAGCCTTAAGTAAGGCCGACGTGAATACACCCATAAATTTTGTGGTTGTGGTGTCCGGTAAGGAATACGCGGTCCAGCCTGCTGAGGCGGTATTGTATCAAGAAGCCGCTAACATTGTTGATGTTTTAATCACCGTAGATTTAAAGAGCAGCGGATCGGGCACCGGCGGTTCCGGTTCCAGCGGATCCGGTTCGAGTTCAGTTGCGGTAATCCCACCGACTGCCAGTCCGCCTGCCGGCAGTTACGATGCTGGTAAAGATGTAACGCTGACAACGGGCACCAAAGGCGCCGTGATTTATTACACCACCGACGGCAGCAGCCCGAAAGAAAGCGCTACGCGCATCAATTATAGCAGCCCGATTAAGATCAATTCAGACACCAAGTTAAAAGCTGTGGCGTATAAGGATAGCGTTTATAGTCATGATGCGGTATTCACTTACACAATTAAAAACGGGTCGACCGAGCCGACCGAGCCGACTAAACCAAATGAACCGACCGAACCAACCGGGCCAACAACGGGACTCACCGACCTGGATGGGCATTGGGCAGCCCAGATTATTCAAGAGCTCGTTGACGGTAAAATTATCAGCGGCTATGAAGACAATACCTTCCGCCCGGACAACTTGATTACACGCACCGAATGCGCGGCCATTCTTGTTCGAGCCCTTTCCCTGAATGCGGTCAACGAGGAGACGCTGGGCGGGTTCAGTGACGCAGGGGAGGTTCCCTCATGGGCCCAAAGCCAGGTAGATGCTGCAATTAAGGCCGGCCTTCTGAAGGGCTACCCGGAAGCCGACGGCAAAATGACTTTCCGGCCCGCCAAGCAGGTTACAAGGGTTGAGTTGGCCACGATCTTAAGCAGGGTCGTTACGAAGGCGCTTGGCGAACAACAGCCGCCGGAGCCAAACTTTACCGACCTGGCGCAGATTCCGGAATGGGGTCTGGAAGGGGTTGGCATTGCTGCCCAAAAGGCCCTGGTAAACGGTTACCCGGACGGCAGTTTTATGCCTCAAAAAGAAGTTACCCGCGCTGAGGCGGCAGCCATGATTGCCCGTTTATTAAGCGCGATCTAAGGCTTTATAATGGAGGTTAACCCCGGATGATAAGATTGGAAGGTTTGAATGCAAAAAGAATAATCCTCGTGTTATTGTGCTCTGCCTTAGTATTTCTGGTTTCAGCCGGGGCAGCCATGGCAGAGCCGCTTCCTGCCCCCAGGTACGGAGGCACCGTAAATGATACCAATGGAAATCCGGTGGCTTGGGACGCCATCCAGGGCTGGATCGCAGGCTACGATGAGCCCAGGGGTGAGCTGTTGAAGAGCGACCTCGGGAAGTATTATACGGTAGGTGAGTATGGACTACCCCTGAACGACGCCGAGACATATCTTGTTGTAAACTGTGTTGAAGGTCAGAATTGCACCAATAAAATTGTAACCTTCAAGGTAGTCGTCGGCAGCCAAACCTACACCGCTCAAACAAACCCTGCAACGGTGTACTGGAAGGATGGTTTCAGCGAAAAGAGACGGGTAGACCTGGTCATCACAATGACGCCTCCCACGGGCATTAAGGGAAATGTATTTTTAGAAAAGATTTACCCGGAGGACCCCGAGCCCAACCACCAGGGCACCACGGTAAAAGTGACCCAGGGCGGGGAAACCTTTAACGCAACGACAAATTCAAGCGGGTATTATGAAGTTACAGGACTTGCCTCGGGCAGTTGCACTGTAGAGTTTGACAACCCCGGCGCAAGCTGGAAGAAGGTGACTCGTTCAGCCAATGTGGTCGACGGCGCGCTGACCACGCTTCCAAACGTTACACTATACATTGGTGACGTCGACAACAGCGGCACTATTAATCTGTTAGATATTCTGTGGATTTCTAACAGATTGGGGCCGGTTAGCCCGGGAAATCCTGCCGATATCAATAAGGACAACAACGTCAATATCCTTGACTTGCTTAAAGTCCACAAGAATATCAATAAAAACTAGATGATCTATTGATGTGTTATGAGAGTGATTGTAGCCGGTTTCTTTGGTAGGGGTTTTAATATTTAGAAGTATGAAGGATTGTTTTACTGCTTCAAATGTTTTAGAAACCTTTTTAGGTTTCAGATTAAGAATTGTTGGAGAGAAGGGTAATCAAGAAAAAACTTTTGTAAAATTAAGTCCGGAAAAGAAGGAGTATGAATATGAGGAGAAAATCCTTCCTGCTAATTGGACTGCTTTTTGCATTTTGTATAATGATTCCTGTGTGCGCAAGCGCAGCGACGACCGTTGGTCCCGTGACGCCGCCGACTGTAACTCTTAACCAGCAGTTTGATGTCGACATTACGATCAACGGTAATACAACAAATGTCGAAGCGATGGACTTTAAGCTTGAGTTTGATAATGCAAAGCTGCAGGTTATGGACTATAAAATCGGTAACTTCTTGGGGCAAAGCCTCGTCCCGGCGCTTTCCGGCAGCGACAAAACAACATCCATAAACTGGGCCAACACCTATGGAATTGTTGGCGCCGGTCTCCAGGGCTTAAACTCGAGCAGTTCGGGAAAAGTTCTGACCATTAACTTCAAGGCAATCGACACCGGCTCAGCCTATTTAAACGTAACAACCTCCAGCCTAAAGCCCAATAACCTTAATTCGGTTGTTGCCGCCACCCCATTATCCTCAAATGTTACCATCAACGAAGTAGCTTCAATAATTGGTGATTTTAACAAGGACGGCACAGTTGATTTTGATGACCTGATGATTTTTGTTTCGGCCTGGGAACACAAGGCCGGTGACGCCGGGTGGGATCAGGTTGTGCCTGGAATAGCAAATTCCCCCTTTAACCGGTGTGATATTGCCCCGTACCAGGGTAAATACCCAAACTTGGTGATAAACCCGAACAACAAGGTAGATTTTGACGACTTAATGGTCTTCACAATGGCGTGGAACTATTCTCATTAGGGGTGTAACCTTTTTTGTTTCTCTTAGCATGGAATAGTTGGTTGGGGCAATCAAGCAAATTCGTCTTTCTTGAATGACAAGGCTTTTCATGAATATGGATTAAAAGGAGTGATCGAGAAAGAAATTGCGTCTAACGACACGGTTGATATTTTAGAGTTTTGGGAGGGTTGTTGATGAATAAAACAGGTAATGCATTAGCCGCAAGGCCGAGGTTAGCACTACTGATTCTTTTCAGTTTTCTGATGGTATTTTGTTTTGTTGGCACTACCTTTGCTGATGCCGAAACGGTTTGCAAGGTGGAACCAGGGCAGGTAACGAACTGTATTCTGCCGGTTACGGTAACGATTGAAGGACTTCCCCAGGACCAGTCAGTAAACGGTCTTAATCTGGGTTTGGCATATAACCCTGCTGTTTTAGAGTACCAGGGTTATCAAAAAGGTAACTATTTGGCTGATTGGACCTGGTTTCCGTCATTTTCAGACGGTTCTGTTGAGTTTGCAATAGCCAACTTTACTGGAATGAATCCTGCATCATCGGGCCAGGTTGTAACGATAACATTTACCGTAGTGGGTAATGGTCCAACAGGCTTTAGCCTGCCAAAGTTGTCTTTGCGCGATGGTGATGATGTGGATATACCTCTAACCACACAGATTAGCCAGGCGTTATTGAAAGACTGCCAGATCATAAGCGCTCCCGCCGTGCAGACAATTGATGCGGGCGGGATCACGGTCGACAGCGCAGCCTTAAAAGGTAACATTACCGCAAACGGCGGCGCGGACATCACCGAATACGGTTTTTACTGGGGAACGACGGTGAACCCGACCACAAAGCAAAGTGTTGGAACGGACAACCACAGCGGCGCCTTTGATTTCAACTTAGAAGGGCTTGCTGAAGACACCACCTATTACTTCAAAGCCTACGCAACCAACTCGGTCGACACAGGCGCAGGGGAAGTAAAGAGCTTCAAGACCAACAAAACGCAGCCGGTCATTGATGCGCCCACCGTACTGACAAACGACGCGGCGGACATCACGGTCAATAGCGCAACCTTAAACGGTAACATTACCGCAAACGGCGGCGCGGACATCACCGAATACGGTTTTTACTGGGGAACGACAGAAGAGCCGGCCACAAAACAAAGTGTTGGAACGGACAACCACAGCGGTATCTTTGATTTCAACTTACAAGAGCTTGAAGAAGACACCACCTACTACTTCAAAGCCTACGCCGTCAACTCTGCTGAGACCGGGTACGGCATTGTCAAGAGCTTCACAACTGAATCAGGTAGTATGAGTCCGGGACTGGAAGTAACGGTTGAGTTGTCCAGGGTAGAAGATGTCAACTTCACACGGCCGCTTGGCATAGAGGGTGCCGCTAATGAATCAGTTGATTGGGAAGTTACAATTAAGGACATCTGCACTGGTAAGGTAGTGGCTAATTACACACCGGCACAGGGAACAAGCTTTAACGAGACGTACCAACCAGAAGCCACGGATCTGCCTGTTTTCGGTGAATACGCTGTTGAAGTAACAGCAACGCCGGAAGCCGGGGATCCAGTTACCGTAACAAAATCCTTTGGTGTTTCAAATTACTCCCTGAAGTTGACGGGTGTGAGTGTTTCCGAATCCGGTGCAACCCGTACTGTTTCTGCGACTGTTGCAAACTTGGAAACAACTTCACAGCAGGTGCAGGGTATTTGCCAGGTGACCTCTTCAAGAGGGGATATATTTTATTTGAGCATCGGTGAGCCGGTTACAGCAGCCGTCGAGGGAGTAAATCTTGAATTTACCTTCACGGCTCCTATAGAGCCCGGAACGTACAGTGTTCAGATATTTACCTGGCTAAATACTGATGACGGGTGGATCACGCTGGGTTCACCATCGGAAATACTTCACTTCACTATATAGAGAGGGAGAGTGATAGAAGATGAGAGTCAAGCCGAAGAGATTCTGGCTAATCGCATCGCTTGCCGTAATCTTTGCATTTACCGCAATAGGCGGCGTCTTTGCGGCTGATGGCTACGGCCAGGCTATTGAAGACGCAGGGTCCTTCCTGGGAATTGTAAAGAAAATGGATTCAGCTGACTGCGAAAAAAGCGTGGCAATTTTTGAAAAAATGATTGACGCCATGTGGTTGGGTATTAACGACAACCCGTCTGCCTTAAGTTCTAGTGAGGCAAAATGTCTTAAAAACAAATATAAGATGGACGAGAAAGTAGTTAAAACTCCCTTGAACCAGGGGTTTAAGTACATTGTAAACAATGCTTACAGCCATGGATTAACCGGTTATGCGGGATTCCTGGATGCAGTAAAGACAAATAACTTGAATTATTTGAACAACCTTTTCTTAAGGATTAACGATTCAATTCGAGTTGAGACCGAAAATGAATTAGCTGCAAAAGGTATCAGCTTTAACGATTTAATGGCCATCGTGATGGAAATAGCGCAAATTGAGTATGAACCTGGTTTGGAGTTTACACCAGAAGTTGCTGCTCAATATGATGCGATATTACAGGGTATTGTTACTAAAAGTGGCGGACTTCTTGACCGTGATCAGCTAAACGCATGCGGTTTAACGGTATCTAATTTTCAGGAGGTATTAGGCCAGTTAAGCCCCCAGGAAAAAGCTGATTTAGAGGAGATCCTGGATAAGGTCGGCCTAATTAAGCACAAGCCGGCAGCCACCTACGAGCCTGCAGACGGCGCCACCGGCGTGGAGCTTGACGCCCAAGTAAAAGCCACCTTCGACAGAGACGTTACCGCAGCAGATTTAAGCGGCGTTAAAATCGAAGTGGGCGGCGCAGCAATGGAAGGTGTGGCGGCGACCCTGGACGGTCGGGTGCTGACCGTGGGCCATTCAGAGTTTGCCTTTCTCAAAGAATACACTGTCACCGTGCCGGCAGGCGCAGTACAGAGTGAAGCCGGAGTAGATAACGACGAATTCAGCTGGAGCTTCACTACAAGAGAATTAAAAGAAGGCGATAAGCCGGCAGCCACCTACGAGCCTGCAGACGGCGCCACCGGCGTGGAGCTTAACGCCCAAGTAAAAGCCACCTTTGACAGAGACGTTACCGCAGCAGATTTAAGCGGCGTTAAAATCGAAGTTGAAGGCGTAGCAATGGAAGGCGTGGCGGCGACTTTGGA